>NZ_JAGPYQ010000001.1:4217744-4519011 GCF_018070025.1 Streptomyces liliiviolaceus | reverse complement strand
TCGGCGTCGCCGCCGCCGCGCAGTGGATCGCCAACTGGGCCATCACCGCGAGCTTCCCGTCACTGGCCGACTGGAACCTCTCCGCGACCTACGTGATCTACACGGTCTTCGCCGCGCTCTCCATCCCCTTCGTCCTCAAATTCGTCAAGGAGACGAAGGGCAAGACGCTGGAGGAGATGGGCTAGCGCTCGTCGCTTCCCGCTGTCCGCTGAACTCGGGGGGAGGGGCCAAGTCCCCGCTGCCCTTCCCCTCGCTTCGTGCCGTCGCCCGTGCCAGGTCGTCCAGGCACGGGCGACGGCACGCTCCTGTCCGGCCGGGGCGCGCAGCGGCTCGCCCGCCGGTTTCAGGGGAGGCGGGCCGTCCACTCCGGTGTGGAGAACTTCGTGCGCATCAGTTCACGCGCACGCGCCATCTCCGAGTCCGTCACCTGGCCGGCGGCGAGGCCGTAACGGGTCCTGAAGGATCCGATCAGCCCTGCGATGACGGCTTCTCGTGCGAGGCCGGTCTGCCGTCGCAGCGGATCCACCCGCTTCTTCGCGCTCCTCGTGCCCTTGTCCGACAGCTTCTCCCGCCCTGTGCGCAGCACACTGAGCATCTTGTCGGCGTCGATGTCGTAGGCCATGGTCACGTGGTGCAGCACGGCGCCGGGCCCTCCGTCCGGTCCCACGATGCGCTTCTGCGCCGCGCCGGCGATCTTCCCCTGGTCGGTGGTGATGTCGTTCAACGGCTGGTACCAGGCCTTGATCCCCATCTCGCCGAGAGCGTCGAGCACCCAGTCGTCGAGGTAGGCGTAGCTGTCCTGGAAGGACAGGCCCTGTACCAGCGCGTCCGGCACGGAGAGCGAGTAGGTGATCGTATTGCCGGGCTCCACGAACATCGCCCCGCCACCGGAGATACGGCGTACGACCTCGATGCCGTGCTCGTGGGCGCTGGCAAGATCGACTTCGTTGCGCAGGGACTGGAAGCTGCCGATGATCACTGCCGAGGTCGCCCACTCCCACACCCTGAGCGTCGGGGGCCGGCGACCGGCCGCGACCTCCGCGGTGAGCGCTTCGTCCAACGCCATGTGCAGGGCGGGACTTTGAGGGCCGTCGTGGATCAGCTGCCAGTCGTAGTCGGTCCAGTCGCTGGCGTGCGCGAGCGCCCTGCGCACGGCAGTGCCGACACCCTCGGACGTCAGCCCGTACATGACCGTGCCGTCGGGCACCGCCCTGTCGACGCGGGCTGCCAGACCGGCCGCGTCGGTGTCCGCCGGAGCGCCGTCCAGCGCCCGGTTCATCGCTTCGAGTGCCTCGTCCGGTTCGAGGAAGAAGTCGCCAGTGACCCGGGGGTGCCGCAGCACGCCGTCCTCCACGTCGACATCCACGACGATCAGCTTGCCGCCAGGAACCTTGTACTCACCGTGCACGGTCTCGCCATCCTTTCCACTGCGAGGTTCAACAGTGTGAAAGGGGGGCGTGTTCCCGGGCAGGGACGGGAAGGATGTGACGAGTGCGTCCTCGCCGCCTTTGCGTCACCCGGCGCGGTAGAGTCCTCGGCCGGCCCGCTGGATCCGCGAAGTGCCGACAAGCCGGTCGAGCGTACTGCGTACGGCGTTGATGGTTCCGCTGTCGGTGTCACGGCCGAGCGCCGCGGCCACGTCGCGGGCCCTGACCTCCCGGTCGGCGACGTGCGTGAAGTACTCGATGATCTGTTCGGTGAGCTGTCCGTACTGCTGCTGTTGTTGTTGCTCGGGCGCCTTGGAGCGAGAGGCGCGAGCGGCACGGGAAGTGTGTTTCTCCCGCGCGCCGGCGGATTCCGACGGGGCGGCAGCTTCCACTGTCGGCTCCTCCGCGCTGGAGGCGCCGACTTCCTGCACCGCCTTCGTACCGTGGTGCCTGTCGGCGTTCCCCGTCGTCTTGGACCGTGTCGCGTCGGGGGAGTCGGACATCAGGACCGACAGGGCGCTCAGAGCCCGCTGGACGGAGTCGAGGTGTGCGACGACCGCGGCCAGTTCCCTCTCCAGAGCCCGCTTCTGCAGCTCCAGGCGGGCCAGATCCCCCTGGAGGCTCTCAGCGGTGGTTTCGATGTTGTGCGCCGCGTGAGTCGCCGGGGCCATGGCTTCCTCTCATCCTCACTCCCACACGCCGGGCCGTGCCCAGCGAGGCTTCGGGGCCGCGCGGCTCGGACGCCGGGATGGGTACCTCATGACATCGTATGGAGGAGCATACTCTTCACCACAGACGCACCAGTACGCTACGAATCGGAAGATGTAGTCAATGGTGGCACTGCCTTGTACGCGCCGTGGCCGAGGTGCCGGACGTCTCGTGCTCCTCGGCGGAGGCCGGGGGAGGCGGGTCCAGCCGGCCCAGTTTCTCGGCGGTCTCCCGGATGCGCGCGTCGACGTCGGCGAGCTGCTGCCGCAGCATGCGGACCCGTTCCGTGAGCACGGCTGCTTCCGCGGCCAGGAACACGGTGGTGGCTGCGGGATCGTCGTCGTGAGCGAAGTCGTGGCTCATCGGGTGTCCTTCCTTGCCAGCCGGGTCGGCTGGGCATCACATAAGCGCCCGGGAGCGCTGGTCGTGCGGCCGGACCGCGCGGTGCGGCAGGTCACAAGGGCGCCCGGAGGCTCCCACCTGCTCTGACCGAACAGCGGGAGCCTCTGTGACAGACACCGACCGTGTGACACCTTGTTCACGGCTCCTACACACCGCGACCTACACCCCAGGGCCCGGTGTGACGGCCGAGCGACTGAGGAGCACCTTGCGTCAGCAAGGGGTCCGCGGCGTACAGAACGTCGGCTCCAAGTACGCCACAGTTCTCGCCCGCTGAGCGCCGTTCGTCGGCACCGCTGCCGCATGGTGCAACCACAAGTGGGACTACAGGCCGTTCAACGCTGATCTGCCACGGCGGCGGTGAAACGCGCCGCAAGCGCCGCGACCGCCGCGCGCAGTTCCTCCCCGCCGTCGACGCGGACGGCGACCGGTATCCCCGCGAGCCATTCCTGCGCGTACATGTCCGGGTGGATCCACGGGGCTACCTCGGTCGGGGGTGCGTCGAACACCACACGGGTGGAGAACTCCCATCCGAGGCCCAGGTTCTCCTCCAGCACTGCCACCGGGTCGAGGTTGTCGGGAGGTTCGAAGCCGTGCTCGGTCGGCCGGACCGTGCGGACCCGGTCGACCCGGTAGGTGCGGATGGCGTCCGCTCGATGGGAGTGGCACAGCAGGTACCAGCGCCCGTAGCGGATCACGATGGACCAGGGATCCACCTCCGCCTCCCACTCGTTGCCCGCCTCGCTGCCGTACGTGACCGACACGCGGCGCCGGGCCGCGACGGCGTCGACGAGTTCGCTGGTGATGGCCGGATCGGGGTGAGCCGCGTACGGGTCCGCGGCGGCCGACGCGTACTCCCGCAGCATCGCCGCCTGGTGACCGACGCTCTCCGGAAGTGCCTTGACGACCTTGCCCAGGGCGGTGCCGATCAGGTCGTCGGTGTCGGCGTCGGTGGATGCCGCGGTCGGCTGGCTGCTGAGTACCGCCATCACCAGGCCGATGGCCTCGGACTGCGTGAAGTGCACGGGCGGCAGCCGCGTCCGCGCCCCAGCCGGTCTCCAGGGCGCGCAGCGCACGCGCTGTGGGACTGAGATCGTTCGGGACAGGAGCAGGCTAATCCGGTCCGCCGAGCTCTGCGGTCACAGGAGTCCGTCGCCCCGGGCCCGTCAGACGAGGGCAACCGGGTCTGGTTGCCGTATGTGGACCGTGCACGCTGGCCTGGCTGGCCGCCGACCGGCGGCCGGGCCGGAGCGGTTGGCGAAGGTCGCCCTCATCGGGGGTTTCCCGACCGCCGACGGTCAGCCGTACGCCGACTTCTTCGAGGTGAGTGACGGCGTCATGCCCTTCCCTGGCTGGGGCCCGTTCGAGGGCCCGGACGCCGCGGACCTCGACGACGGGGCCAGGCGAGAGTTCGCGGCTGCCGCGATCTCCGTGCCCGCAGGCGTGACCGAGGGAGTGGTGTGGCTGGCGGACGAACGGCGGTTCGACGTTCCGGTCGTGGTCGTATGTCCGGAGTTCACGCCCGCACAGGCGCGGGAATGTATGGACGCCGGCGACGTCCCGGAACTCGCTCGGGCCAAGCACGTCGACTTCGCCGACATCGACTCAGGCCACTGGCCCATGATCACGCAACCTGCCGAACTGGCCCGGATCCTGGCTGCGGCAGCCGACAGCGCCTGACGGGGGCAGCTCACTTCGATCGAGCGCCCACTCAGGGCAGCAGGTTCTGCAAGGGGACGTCGGGGTCGGACAGGACGCCGTCCTCCGTCACGACCTCGGATTCGATGAGCGAGCGGATGTCGTCGATGACGTCCCACACATTGACGCTCATTCCGGCCAGGACACGGCTGCCGGACATCCAGAAGGCGATGAAGCGCCGCTCGTCGGGCTCCCCGCGGAAGACGACACGGTCGTAACCACCCGGCTCCGTATAGCCGGTGTACTCCATTCCGAGGTCGTACTGGTCGGTGTAGAAGTAGGGCAGCCGGTCGTGGACCGCGTTCTTCCCGAGCATGCTCAGGGCCGCGGTACGCGGTTGGTGCAGGGCGTTGGCCCAGTGCTCCACACGCAGGTGCCGGCCGAGTCTCGGGTGGAAGGCGTTGGCGACGTCCCCGGCGGCGAAGACGTCGGGGTCCGAGGTCCGCAGCCGCGCGTCGGTGACGATGCCGTTGTTCACCTCAAGGCCCGCTGCCTCGGCGAGGCCGACGTTGGGCGTGATGCCGACACCCACCACGACGGCGTCCGCGGGCAGCTGACGGCCGTCGGCCAGGAGCACGCCGTCCGCCAACGAGCCACTGCCGGTGATGCGCTCGGTCACCGCCCGGGGGTACAGCTCGACCCCGTGATCACGGTGCAGGGCGGCGAACACCTCGGCGGCCTCCCGACCCAGCACCTTCAGCAAGGGGAGTTCCGAGTGCTCCAGGACAGTCACGTGCGCCCCGGCCATGCGGGCGGCCGCGGCTGTCTCCAGGCCGATCCAGCCGCCACCGATGACGACGATCCGCGCACCCGGTGTGAAGGCGGCCTTGAGCCGCTCGCTGTCGCCGACGCGGCGCAGGTACAGCACGTTGCCGAAGTCGGCGCCCGGCACCGACAGTCGGCGCGGGGACGAACCGGTGGCCAGCAGGAGCTTCGCGTACCGAACACGCTGTCCATCGCTGAGCGCCACCTCCTTGGACCGCACGTCGACCGACGTGACAGTCGTGCCCAGCAGCAGGTCCACTCCGTTGTCGCGGTACCAGCCCTCGGGGTGTACGTGGATGGAGTCGCGCTCCTCCTTGCCCAGCAGATACCCCTTGGACAGCGGGGGGCGGATGTAGGGCCGCTCCGATTCGTCGCCGATGACGAGGACGGGCCCCTGGTGACCAGCCCGCCGCAGCTCCTCCGCGGTCTTGCCGGCAGCCAGGCCACCTCCGACGATCACGAACGTGTTCTCACGTGACATGGTGTTCCCGTTTCAGCTCGTCAGCCGCACACAGCGAAGTGTGTGCACGGTCATTCAACAGACCGTGTGGCGACCATCGGTGTGACAACGCCAGGGCTCCTGGCCCGGTCTCTGGCCCAGCGTGACCGCCAGAACCGCTGGATCGTGGCGTGCGGACGACAGGGCGAATCCGTGCCGCCGCAGGTCGGCGACGAGATCCGAGCGCGTGGCGGGCCACATCCAGAACGTCTCGGTGTGCTCTCCCAGCAGCCCGTTCGTGCCGTGCGTACCACGCATCCCATCTAGCCCATGCGTTCCGCGCGCCCAGTAGTCGACGCGCGTACGGATACGGGGCCCGGCCGCCGACATCACCATGTGTCCGCCGTATTCGTGTCGGCCCATCCGCTGCACCGGGAAGACGCGACGCTGCTCTTCGGCGGGCAGTCGGTCCGGAGGCAGCTGGAGCAGCAACCTGCCGCCGGGGACGAGGACTTCGGCGACGGAGGTCCAGAGCGTTTCGCGGGCATCCGGCGTCAGACAGGCCACCGTGTTGTGGCAGATCACCAGGTCCGCGACGTCGCGCAGGGCCGCCTCGTCCAGTGTGGACGGGTGCACCGACACGCGCGCCCGCTGTGGCGCGGGCAGTGCGGCGAGGCGGGTCATCAGCGCCGCCCGCATGGCGCGAGCGGGCTCGACGGCATGCACGCCGACCTTGGACCGAGCCAGGCTCATCAAGGTCACCCGCCCCGTTCCGGCACCGACGTCCACGATGCCCATGCGCGCCTGCGCCACCGCGGCCCCGTAGAGCCGTCGTACGTGTCTGTCGTCGTCGTGGGCCTGCAGGATGTCGTAGAACTCGGCGCTGACCGCATAGGGCTCCGGCTGCGCGCGGGTGTCCGGGGCCTCGGCAAAGACAGAGTGCATGTCCAGGAAGACAGAAGGTGTCCCGCACCTGTGACACCTCCGGACGCGCCTGCCCACCCGCTCGCGGCGGCGGACGTATCAGGACCGGCGACTGCGGCAGCACTCAGGCCGGGTGTCAGGGGCCAAGGGGCCGTGCTGCCGGCGTCCGGGTCGCAGGGAGCCGAGGACAATCCCGGGCGCACGGCGCATGTCACATCTCCTTCGCCTGCCCGGTCTCTACGGAACAGCAAGGCTCACCACCTGCGGATGACGGGCGGGACACGCCCGGGCCGTATCTCGACGCCCTCGCTGGGCGATCCGGACCGCTGATGCCAAGTCACCAGGGCGCCGCGAACCAGCGATACGGCCTTGCTCCCCGCAGTCCAGGAGGATCAATGACCCGCGAAACGAACACCGCCGGCAGACCGCCCGGCAGCGTGCCGCCGGCACAGCCCGCCGACACCGGCGAGGTACTGGCCGGGCTGGGGAGCGCCGCGCTGGTGGACGCCATGGGCCGCACCCACCGCCACCGGGCACACCTGCTGCCGTTGGTCAGTCCCGACCCCACCCGCACTCTCTTCGGGCCCGCCGTGACGATGGCGTACATGCCGTGGCGCGACGATGTGCCGCAGGCGTCCAGGACCTTCGCCGACTTCTTCTACGAGGCGGTCGGCCCAGACCCGGCGGGCAAGGTACTCGTGCTCTCCAGCGGCGGGTACGCCCAGGTGTCTCACGCGGGCGGTACGAAATTGTCCCGAGCCGCCCATCACCACCTGGCCGGGGTGCTGGCCGACGGCCGACTGCGGGATTTCGGTCAACTGCGCGGCTACGACTTCGCCACCTGGTGTCAGGGAGAGACCACCCGGTGGGGCGGAGACACGGTGATGCCGTACGCGGCGAACATCACCGTCGAGTTCGCGGGCGTCGCCGTCGTGCCGGGGGACTACGTCTTCTGTGATGCCGCGGGCGCCGTCGTCATACCGGCCGGGAGTCTGCCGGAGGTACTGGAGACCGCGCGGGCCGTCGACGCCGAGGACGCACGGTTCGTCGAGCGGATCCGCACCGAGGCGAACCCCGCAACACCTCGGCGGGCGTCGGGTACTTGACCGCAGCCGCAGCCCATCCGCCGCCGCATCCGACCGCACCCGATGTCACTCGTCCACGACCCCCTTCCTGGGGCATCGCCCCAAGCACCACCCCGACGTGGCTCGACCGCCACACATCGAAAGGAACCCATCATGAACGCTCGTTCCCTCACCCGCCGCGCCCGGACCTCGCTCACCGTGCTGGCCGGGTTCGGCATCGCCGCGGCCCTGACAGCCGCGACCGTCGCGCCGGCCTCCGCCGACAAGAACACCGGACCCCAGCGGCCCAAGCCGACGGTGGTGCTGGTCCATGGCGCGTTCGCCGACTCCACCAGCTGGAACGGGGTCGTCAAGGAACTCCGGCACGACGGATATCCCGTGGTGGCCGTCGCCAACCCCCTGCGGTCCCTGAGCGGGGACTCCGCCTATCTCAAGGACGTCCTGGCCGGCATCGACGGTCCCGTGGTGCTCGCCGGACACTCCTACGGCGGATCGGTCATCAGCAACGCCGCCACGGGCAACAAGAACGTGAAGGCGCTCGTGTACCTCGCCGCCTTCCTTCCGGAGAAGGGCGAGAGCGCGGTCGACCTGTCGGGTAAATTCCCCGGCAGTACCCTCGGTGACGCCCTGCGCCCCGTGCCGTTCACCAACCCCGACGGCTCCCGGGGCACCGACCTGTACATCCGGAACGACAAGTTCAGGCACCAGTTCGCTGCCGACGTGTCCCGTGGCCAGACCGATCTGATGGCCGTCACCCAGCGGCCGGTGACCGACGCCGCCCTGGCCGAGGGCGCGGCCGAGCCCGCATGGAAGAGCATTCCGTCCTGGGTGCTGATCGCCGATCAGGACCTCAACATCCCGCCGAGGACGCAGCAGTTCATGGCCGAGCGTGCGCACGCGCACACCACGAAGGTCCGTGCGTCCCACGCCGTGAGCGTCTCGCAGCCGGGGAAGGTGACCGACGTCATCGAGAACGCCGCTCACTCGGTGCGATGACGTCGAGAGGGTCCCGGAGCAGACATGAACCGCTCCGGGACCCTCCGCGTGAGCACAGCAGCCAGCCACAGCAGTCGGGCACAGCAGTCTGGGCGGACCGGGAGCTCCGCCCCCGTGGGCTGCGAATCCGCTTCCGTCACCGCTTCCGGCCGGCCGATCACGGCCAGGGGACCAGGTTCGCGTGACCGACGGCGTCGTGCAGGATCCGCTGTACCTCGATGGGTTCGGCCTGGGCCAGCGGCCCTTCACGTGCCGGCCGGTCCCGTTCGCCGTTCGCCCGCTCCAGGGCGACCCGCACCGCGCGGATGCCGTCCTCGGCCTCTTTCACGACGTAGTACAGCCACACCACGTGGGCGGCGGAACCGAACGGCAGGCCGATCAGCCACGGGGCAGGCGAGTCAGTGACCGAGGGGGCGGAAGCTCCCGGCGTGTGCGCTGTGTTGCTCGGCATGGTGACTCCTCTCCTCACCGGCTCGGACGGGGTGTCGATGGCTTCGTCCTGCCGGATCCGGTCGGTGGAGCTTGTGCTCCTCCTTGCTCTGTATGACTGGACGGACCCTCGACATGTGACAGATCACATGACATATGGGTCACGCCCAGGTGCCGGCCACCCGTTCACCCGCCGCACGAAAGCCTGAGATGACCAAACTTCTTGAGCCGTCGGACAACGCCTTCCTCGAAAGAGGGCTGCTGCCCGCCCTCGTACTCGACGACGACGGCTTCACCAGCGCCTCCCACTACGCTCCCAGCCGCTCCCACGCGCTGCTGGGCGGTGACTTCTGCGACATCGTCCAGAGCGAGGACCGTACCGTCCACGTCGTGATGGGGGACGTCTCCGGGCACGGCGCAGCCGAGGCAGCCCTCGCGGTGCATCTGCGGCTGGCCTGGCGCACCGCCGTACTCTGCGGCCAGTCCCCGATGCGCAGGCTCCGCCTGCTGGAGCGAGTCCTGGTCGACGAGCGGCCGCACGAGGACACCTACGCCACGGTCGTCTCCCTGGTCTTCCCGTCCGACGGACGGTCCGTGCGGGTGATCAGCGCCGGTCACCCCGGCATGCTGCACCGGCACGCCGGAGGCATCCGCTGGGTCGAGCACCGGCCGGGACTCGCGTTGGGGCTCTTCCCCGGACGTGGGGACTGGACGGAGAGCGAGCATACGCTGTCCGCCGCGGACAGCGTGGTGCTCTTCACCGACGGGCTGTACGAGGCCCGGACCTCCTGCGGGCGGCTGGGTGAGGACGGCCTGCTGCGTCTCGCGGACCGACACGCCCATCTGCCGGCCCAGCGCTTTGTCGACGCCCTGGTGCGCGGCGCTTCGGCGCCGGCCGCGCCCGAGGGCGGGACGGCTGACGACGTGGCGGTTCTTCACCTGGGATGGACCCGGCCGGGACTCGAATGACGCCGAGGAGGAGGCGACCACGACAGGCCCGGGGGCCGGCCGGACATGACACGGCCCCGGACCAGGTCCCTGCACAAGTCCTGGCCCGGGCCCGGCCCCGGTCCTGACCGTGCAGGTCACAGATCGAGGCCGTGGCGCTTGCGCGCCCGTTGGGTCGTCTCCGGGGTGACCTGCCCGGCTCGGGCCAGGCGGTCCAGGGCCGTCACGACGATCGATTCGGCGTCCACCCGGAAGTAGCGGCGCACGTCGTCCCGGGTGTCGGACAGCCCGAAACCGTCGGTGCCCAGGGAGAAGTAGTCCTGCTCGACCCACTGGCTGATCTGGTCCGGCACCTGGCGCATCCAGTCGCTGACCGCCAGCACCGGACCCGGCGCTCCGGCCAGCGCCTCGGTGACGTACGGCAGGCGGTGCTCGCCGCGCAGGACGGCGGCGTCGGTGTCCAACGCGTCCCGGCGCAGCTCCGTCCAGGACGTCACCGACCACACGTCCGCGTGCACGTTCCACTCGGCGGCGAGGAGTTCCTGTGCGCGCAGCGCCCAGTGGATGGCGGTGCCGGAGGCCAGCAGCTGGATACGGGGTCCGGTGGCGGCCGGGTCGGCGGGCCGGAAGCGGTAGATCCCCCGGACGATGCCCTCCTCGACGCCGGGTACCGGCGGTATCGCCGGCTGCGTCTTCGGCTCGTTGTAGACGGTCAGGTAGTAGAAGACGTTCTCGGGCCGTTCGCCGTACATGCGGCGCAGGCCCTCCCGCGCGATGACCGCGATCTCGAAGGCGAAGGCCGGGTCGTAGCTGACCACCGCCGGATTGGTGGCCGCCAGCAGGTGCGAGTGTCCGTCTCCGTGCTGCAGCCCCTCCCCGGTCATGGTGGTGCGCCCGGCGGTGCCGCCCACGACGAAACCGCGGCCCATCTGGTCGGCGAGCGCCCAGAACTGGTCGCCGGTCCGCTGGAAGCCGAACATGGAGTAGAAGATGTAGAACGGGATCATGGGTTCGCCGTGGGTGGCGTACGAGGTCGCTGCGGCGGCGAACTCCGCGACCGAACCGGCTTCCGTGATCCCCTCGATGATCAGCTGGCCCGTGCTGCTCTCCTTGTAGAAGAGCAGCTGGTCGGCGTCGACCGGATCGTAGGTCTGTCCGTGGGGCGAGTAGATGCCGGCCGTGGGGAACATCGACTCCATACCGAAGGTGCGCGCCTCGTCGGGGATGATCGGAACCCAGCGCGCGCCGGTGTCCTTGTCCCGCATCAAGTCCTTGACCAGGCGGACCAGCGCCATGGTGGTGGCCACTTCCTGATGGCCGAAGCCCTTCTTCAGGGCCTCGAAGGACGTGGCGGCCGGCTGCGGCAACGGTCTGTTGACGACCCGTCGGGCGGGAGCCGGACCGCCCAGTGCCGCTCGGCGTTCGCGCAGGTACCGCACCTCGGGCGCGTCCGGCCCCGGATGCCAGTAGGGCACCTGGTCGCCCGCGAGCGCGCTGTCGGGGATGGGAAGTTCCAGCAGGTCGCGCATGTCGCGGAACTGTTGCGGGGTGAGCTTCTTCATCTGGTGGTTGGCGTTGCGGGACTCGAACGCCGAGCCGAGGGTGTGCCCCTTGACCGTCTGGGCCAGGATCACCGTGGGTGCGCCCTTGTGTTCCACGGCGGCCCGGTAGGCGGCGTGGACCTTCAACGGCTCATGGCCCCCACGGGAGTTCCCGAAGAGGTCGACCACCTGGGTGTCGTTCAGGGAGGCGGCCACGCCGGAGAGCGCGTCGCCGGTGAAGAAGCTCTTACGGATGTAGGCCGCGTCCCGTGCGGCCAGGGTCTGCAGCTGTGCGTCCGGTATCTCACCCAGCCGCCGGACCAGGTCCCCGGTGGTGTCCCGCAGCAGCAGCGGGTCCCAGGCCTCGCCCCACAGCGTCTTGACCACGTTCCAGCCGGCGCCCCGGAAGCGGGCATCGAGCTCCTGGACGATCTTGGAGTTGGAGCGCACCGGGCCGTCGAGCCGCTGCAGGTTGCAGTTGACGACGAAGGTGAGGTTGTCGAGGTTCTCGCGGGACGCCAGAGTCAGCGCGGCCGTCGACTCCGGCTCGTCGATCTCGCCGTCGCCGAGGAACGCCCACACCCGTGAGGCGGAGGTGTCCTTGATGCCGCGGGCTCGCAGATAGCGGTTGAACCGGGCCTGGTAGATGGCGCCGAGAGGGCCGAGGCCCATGGACACGGTGGGGAACTCCCACAGCCACGGCAGGCGGCGCGGGTGCGGGTAGGACGGCAGACCGTGCCCCGTGGCCTCGCGCCGGAAGCCGTCCAGGTCCTGTGCGCTCAGCCGTCCTTCGAGGAAGACCCGGGCATAGATGCCCGGTGAGGCATGGCCCTGCAGGAACAACTGGTCGCCCGAGCCGTCACCGTCCTTGCCGTGGAAGAAGTGGTTGAACCCGATCTCGTACAGCCAGGCCGCCGAGGCGTACGTGGCGATGTGGCCGCCCAGTCCCAGGGGTGCCCCACGGGTCACCATGGCCGCCGCGTTCCACCGGTTGAGCGCGGTGATCCTGGTCTCCATCGCCAGGTCGCCGTCGAACGCCGGCTGGGCCGAGACGGGCACGGTGTTGATGTAGTCCGAGGCCAGCAGCCCGGGCAGGGACAGCCCGGACCGGGCCGCGAACTCGTGCACGCGGCGCAGCAGATACACCGCCCGGTCCGGCCCGGCGTTGCGCACGACGGCGTCGAGAGAGGCCTGCCATTCGGCGGTCTCCTCGCGGTCGCGGTCGGGTAGCTGGTCGAGCTCACTGGTCACGGGGGACGTGGCGGGCCGGGACGGAACACTCATGGCAGCCTTCCTGACAGGGCAGGGGAGGAAACGGTCGGACGCGATGTGAGGTCGCCGGCGGGCAGAGGCCGGCCGGGTAAGGCGGGCCTCTGCCTCGGCCGGTCAGCGCTCTTTGAGCCACCGGGCGAAGGAGTGGTGGCCCAGGTGGGCGTCAGGTCCGGGAAGCAGAGCCCTCTCGGAGAGCTCCGCGCCGAAGAACGGCGCCCGGGGATCGGTGACGACCTGCCCCGGCAGACCGAGGGCGGTCAGGAGATCGGAGACGAGATCCGTAAGCCGGCCCTCTTCGGGGCCGGCCGTCTCCAGGACGTCGAACAGGGGCACCCCGACCGCGACATGCGCGACCGTCGCGGCGACGTCGTCGACCGAGACCGGCCGCAGCAGCAGGGGCGCCACGCGCACACCGTCCGGCCGGGTGGCGGCGGCAGCGACGGACTGAACGGTCTCGAAGAAGGGCGAGGCCCTCACCACGGAGTACGGGACGGTGGACCGGCGGGCCAACCGCTCCTGGACCGCCTTCGCCGGGAAGTAGCCCGAGTCGACCCGGTCGGCTCCCACCAGCGACAGCAGTACGTAGTGCGCGACGCCGGCCGCGCCGGCCGCCCGCAGGAGGTTGCCGGTCGCGGCGGTGAAGAACTGCTCGCTCACCCGCCGCTCGTGCGAGGGGGCGTCGGTGACGTCCACGACCACGTCCACGGCACGCAGCGCCTGTTCGACACCGTCCCCGGTGCGGAGGTCGACTCCCTGCGCACGGGAGAGCTGCCCGACCTCGACGCCGTGGTCCCGGAGCCGGGCTACGGTTCTCGACCCCATGAGGCCGGTGGCACCTGCTACGAGTACTCGCATGTGTTCCTCCATGAGGGGCTCGCCGGCCTGTCGGCCGGCCTGGGCACACCGCACGGCCGTACGCACCGTGCTCATGCCACCTAGACAGGACGCACCCCATGGCTGTGACAGCGTGCACACGCTCATGGACACGGTGGCCACGAGAACGGGCGCGGCCCCGGGCCTACTCCTACTCCACGAAATAGGAGTCGTGCTTGTCGAAGAACGCGTCCCGCTCCTCGTCCGAGGCGTGCGCCAGTTGGGACACCTGCTCGAAGTACTCCTCACGGGGCGCCCCGGGGGTGAACAGCAGGAGCATGTCGGCCGGGGCGTCGGAGTCGTTGCGGAAGGCGTGCAGGCCGCCCTGCGGCACATGAAGGAAGTCACCCTTGCGCGCGTCGATCCACTGCACGCCGTTGTACACCCGGACCGTGCCGTCCAGGATGTAGAACGACTCCGAGATCCGCTTGTGGAAGTGGGTCTTGGGACCGCCCGCCCTCGGCTTCATCTCCACCCGGTACAGCCCGAACTCCCCTCGGGTCGTCTCGGTGGTCGCCAGATAGTGGGTGGCACTCTGCCCCGCGCCGCTGACGCCGAGGGCCGGAGGGGTGGCCGCGGGCCGGAAGACGGCGCTGACCTCGCCGTCCTCGCCCCAGTACTTCAGCTCGGGATAGGGATACGACATAACGGTGTTCCTTTCATAGCGGCTGCTCCGAAGCGGTGGGACGGACCGACGGGGCGGTCCGTCCCACCCAGGAGACCGGTGGGCGTATACCGGTGTGACACCGGCCGCAGACATCGGAGGGTCAGTCGGCGGTGCGACGACGGGCCCTGGGGGACACCAACGGCGGCTCCATCAGCCAACCGTGCGCTCTGCCGTGCGCGTGGTGGGCGGTCGCGGCGTTCTGCGGCAGCAGCGCGAACGCCACCAGAGCACCGGCGAACAGCAGTCCGGCACATAGCGGCATGGCCCGGCTGAACGACATGTCGAAAGCCGCGGTCGAACGGTAGGCGTCCGGTCCCATACCGACCAGCAGGGGCAGGCCGGCAACGGCCATCAGCCCGGCCGCCCGCGCTGCCGCGTTGTTGATGCCGCTGGCCAGTCCGGCGTGCTCGGCGTCCACCGATGACAGCAGGGTCATGGTCAGCGGAGCGACCATGACGACCATGCCGCAGCCCATCACCAGCAGGGCGGGCAGTATGTCCTGCGAGTAGGAGGCGTCGGGGCCCACGCGCAGCATCAGCAGCATGCCCGCACCGCACACCAACGGGCCCAGCGTGAGCGGCACGCGCGGTCCGAGCCGCTTGGCGAGGAGGGCCGAGCGGGAGGAGAACAGCAGCATCAGCGCGGTGTTCGGCAGCATGGCCGCCCCCGCCGCGAGTGCCGAGTACCCGACGACGATCTGCAGTTCCAGGGCGGTGAGGAAGAAGAATCCCGCGGTGCCGGCGTAGACGCACAGGGTGATCACGTTGACTGCGGTGAACTGCCGTGACGATAAGATCGACAACGGCACCATCGGATCGCTGCCGCGCCGCTCGACCACAAGGAACGCCCAGCCGGCCAGGACACTGCCCGTGGCCGCGCCGAGGACGGCCGGCCCGCCGGTCCGGGCCTCGGTCAGCGTGTACGTGGCCAGGGCGGCCCCGGTGACGTCGAATCCCGGCATCCGGTGTCGCGTCTCGCCGGGCGGAGCGGTCTTCCGCCGGGACGCGCCCACCGACTCCGGCACATGGCGCAGCGCCAGGGGCACACACAGCAGAGCGGGTGGAATGGTCAGGAAGAAGGTCCAGCGCCAGCCGGGGCCGTCGACCAGCCAGCCGCCCACGAAGGGCCCGAGAGCCGCGCCCACGCCCCCGAAACCCGACCACAGTCCGATCGCGCGGGGCCGGTCGTCCGGATGGAAGGAGGCCTCGATGATCGCCAGTGATCCCGGGGTGAGCAGAGCGCCCCCGACGCCTTGGAGCGCTCGGGCAGCGATCAGTGTGTGGGTGTCGGGCGCGATCCCGCACAGGAACGAGGCCGCCGCGAACCACAGGACGCCCACGACGAAGACGCGTCGCCTGCCGAAGCGGTCGCCCAGCGCTCCGCCCAGGAGGATCAGCCCCGCCAAGGTGAGCATGTAGGCGTTCACGGTCCACTGCAGAACCGCGAGGTCGGCGTCGAAGTCGTCGCCGATACGGGGCAGTGCCACATTGGTGACGGTCGAGCCGAGCATCACCACGCTGGAGCCCAGGACGGTGACCAGCAGGGTTGCCCGGCCGTGGGCGTCGGCCAGACGCAGGGGAGGTGGGCTGTCGTACGACGGGGTGAGGGGCATGTCGGATCCTGGTGTCAGCCGGTGCCGAGCGGCGCGTGGTCCCGTCGGAGCGCGCGCACGTCGCGTACGGCCTCGGCGAAGGCATGGGGGCGTTCCTGCGGGAGGTTGTGGCCGGCGCCGGGCACCTGACGGTGCAGTCGGGGCCCGGTGAAGTGGTGAGCGCTCGACGAACCGTCCGTCGCCGGGAAGTTGCCGTCGGACGTGCCGTCCAGGGTGATCGTCGGGACGGGGATGCCGGGCAGTTCGGCCAGGCGGGCTTCCAACTCCTCGTAGGGTTCTGCGCCCGGTGCGAAACCGAGCCGGTGGCGGTAGGAGTGGATGACGACATCGGTGTAGTCGGGGTTGGCGAAGGACTGCGCGGTGCGGGCCAGGTCCTCCGGGGTGAAGGGCCACTCGGGGGAGTTCCGTTTCCAGATGACCCGTGCGACGCCCTGGGGGTCGGCGGCGAGGCCGGCCCGGCCGCGCTCGGTGAGGAAGTAGTGGAAATACCAGAAACCGGCTTCCAGTTCGGGCGCCAGAGGCCGCGCCGCCGCGCTGATGTCCTGGATGAGATAGCTGTTGACCGAGACCAGCCCGAGGACCCGCTCGGGCCACAGTGCCGCGGCGACGTTGGCGGCGCGGCCGCCCCAGTCGTATCCGGCGAGGTAGGCCCGCTCGACACCGAGTGCGTCCAGGAGCGCGACGACGTCCGCTCCCAGGGCGGCCTGCTGCCCCGAGCGGGGCTGTGACGCGGACCGGAAGGCGGTGGGTCCGTGCCCGCGCAGATAGGGGACGACGACACGGAACCCCTGTCGGCCCAGGAGCGGAGCGACGGTGTCGTACGAGTGGATGTCGTAGGGGAAGCCGTGCAGAAGTACCACGGTGTCACCGTGTGCGGGGCCGGCCTCGTGGTAGGCGATCTCCAGGACGTCGGTTCTCACGTGCCGTGTCCGGGCGGGGTCGAAGGGGTTCGTCATGGCAGTCCTCGGGGTTCCGGGCCGGCCCCGCCGCGGGCTGTGGGCGGCAGGTCGCTTACGCCGGACATGACCGGTCCGTGCCGCGATGTGTGACAGCTGCGGCACGGACCGGTGGTGGTGAGGATCATCCCTCGGGCACCGTGCGGGCGCACGGAGGAGCCTGCCGGCCCTCCGTGCGCCCGCACGCGGAGGGTCAGCCGAACATGCCGACCTGGTAGTCGCCCGCCGGCTGACGGTTGATGACATTGATGCGGTTGTAGGCGTTGATGAGTGCGATCAGCGAGATCAGCGCGGCCAGTTGGTCCTCGTCGTAGAACTTGGCGGCGCCGGCCCATGCCTCGTCCGTCACACCGGCCGGGTTGTCCGCGAGGCGCGTGCCCTGCTCGGTCAGTTCCAGCGCCGCACGCTCGGCATCGCTGAAGACGGTGGCCTCACGCCATGCGGCCACCAGGTTGAGGCGCACCTGCGTCTCCCCGGCCGCGGTGGCCTCCTTGGCGTGCATGTCGGTGCAGAAGCCGCAGCCGTTGATCTGGCTGGCGCGGATCTTCACCAGTTCCTGGGTGGCGACGGGCAGGGCCGGAGCCACGATCGCGCCGGCCGAGTTCAGATGCCTCATGACCTTGCCGGCGAGGGCGTTGCCGAAGTAGTTGATGCGTGCGTCCATGATGGAGTCTCCTCACACGGTGAAATGGTTACGGCCCACTGACCGGGCACCCTCGCGTTCTGTGACACCGGGGCCACCACTGTTCACACCGGATACCATCGAACGTGTGGGCGGGGCCCACTCCACCCGGAGCCGTTTTCCCGCCCGTGACGGACCTCCGCCCGTAGCGGAACCCCGCCCGCGACAGGGCAGGCGAACGCACAGTCAGCGAACGAACCAAGGTGACCACCATGGCAGTCGAGAGCGTTCTGCACCCCAGCCTCATCGTGCCGGTCGGGCACGTCGAACCCGTGCCACGCCGCATCCGGGGCCTGATCGGCGGCCGTGTCGTCTTCGACTCGCGCCGCGCCCTGTACGTCTGGGAATGGCAGGCGTACCCGGAGTACAGCATTCCCGTCGAGGATCTGGTCGACGGTGTGCTGCACGACGACAAACACACGGAGCAGCTCGGCGCCGGACCCGCGCACCGTCACACGTTGCGGGTCGGAGCCGAGGCCCGCGCGGGCGCGGCATGGGTGTGGGGAGAGGGTGCCCCGGGACCGCTGCACGACACCGTGCGGTTCGAATGGGACGCGCTGGACGCCTGGTTCGAGGAGGACGAGCCGGTCTTCGTCCACCCCAGAAGCCCGTACTCCCGCGTGGACGCCCTGCGTTCCTCCAGCACTGTCCGCGTGGAGGTGGAGGGAGTGGTGCTGGCGGAGGCGCCCGACTGCGTGAAGCTGTTCGAGACCGGGCTGCCCACCCGCTACTACCTCGACCGTACCCACATCGACTGGACCCGGCTGCGGCAGTCGGACACCGTGACCCGATGTCCCTACAAGGGGACCACGAGCGCCTACTGGTCGTTCGACGGTGCCTCCGGACCTCATGCCGACATCGCCTGGACGTACGACTTCCCCACGATTCAGGCCAGCCGCATCGCGGGAATGACCGCGTTCTACAACGAACATGTGGATCTTTATGTCGACGGCACTCCGCTGCCCGGTTTCTCCGGCACCGACGGCCAGAACATCGAATAGCGGTCACGCGGCCACAACCGCACGGCGTGCATCGCCTTTCATCATGTCGTGTCACACAAAAGCTCTCGGCCCGGTCTCATGAGGTGAAAACCCAGCCTCGCCCGATGCCGAAGGAGCCCGCCGTGAGCGATGTCATTCTCGAACCCGCCGCCCAGGATTTCGCCGACGCCACCGCAAAGCCGCCACTGCTGCACGAACTCGGAGTCGAGGGGGCGCGCAAGCTCCTCGACGACGTCCAGGCACAGCCCGTGGAGAAGCCGGAGGCGGACGAGAAGTGGATCACCCTTCCCACCGGTGTCGGTGACGTGCGGGTGCGCATCGTGAAGCCGGCCGGTGCCACCGGTGTCCTGCCGGTGATCCTCTACATCCACGGCGGTGGCTGGATCCTCGGCAACGCCGGTACGCACGACCGGCTGGTGCGCGAACTGTCCGTCGGGGCCGGGGCCGCCGTGGTCTTCGTGGAGTACGACCGGTCTCCCGAGGCCAAGTACCCCGTCGCCATCGAGCAGGCCTACGCCACCGCTCGGTGGATCACCACCGAGGGAGCCGAGGAAGGACTGGACGGCTCGCGGCTCGTGGTCGCCGGTGACTCCGTCGGCGGCAACATGACCGCCGCCCTGACCCACATGGCCAAGCAGCGCGGCGACGTGGTCTTCCTGCACCAGTCGCTGTACTACCCGGTGACCGACGCCGCCCAGGACACCGAGAGCTACCGGACCTTCGCGCACGGTCCCCACCTGACGGCGAAGGCCATGGAGTGGTTCTGGGACGCGTACACCACTGATCCCGCCGAGCGCGCGCAGATCACCGCGTCCCCGCTGCGGGCCACGCTCGACGACCTCCGGGGTCTGCCGCCGGCGCTCGTCATCGTCGACGAGAACGACGTGCTGCGCGACGAGGGCGAGGCCTACGCCCGCAAGTTGATCCAGGCGGGCGTCGCTACCACCAGCATCCGCTACAACGCGAGCCTGCACGACTTCATGATGCTGAACCCCGTCCGCGGAACGCAGGCTTCGAGCGCGGCCGTCGAGCAGGCCGTCCACGTCCTGCGCAAGGCTTTGGGCACCGACTGACAGCCTTACCGAAATACCGCCTGACCGACGAACCGCCTGACCGGCGACCGCCCGACCGGCTCCGCGTACGGGCGAACACGCGCGGAGACCGGGCAGCTTTCCGGAGTGCCCGTCGAGGGGATCCCGACGCGCAGAAACCACCTCCACACGCTCGAAATGACGAGCGCATTTCCCGGCACATCGAAAGGCCGATCCCATGAGTGCACAGAATCCCACCATTGTCCTCGTCCACGGCGCGTTCGCGGACTCCTCCAGCTGGAACGGGGTGGTCGAAAAACTCCAGGCGCACGCATACCCGGTGGTGGCCGCGAGCAATCCGCTGCGGACACTCAGTGGCGACGCCGCATACGTCAGGCAGCTCGTGGAGTCCATCGAGGGCCCGGTGGTGCTGGTCGGACACTCCTACGGCGGATCCGTCATCAGCAACGCCGCCAAGGGGCTCGGCAACGTCAAGGCGCTCGTGTTCGTCGCGGCCTTCCTGCCGGACGAGGGGGAGAGCGCCATCGCGTTGTCGGGCAAGTTCCCCGGCAGCACCCTCGGTGAGGCCCTTCGGCCGGTTCCGCTCACGCTCCCCGACGGCGGCCAGGTCACCGACCTGTACATCGAGAAGGCGAGGTTCCACCAGCAGTTCGCCGCCGACGTCGCCGCGGAGACGGCAGCGGTCATGGCGGCCACCCAGCGCCCCGTGACCGATGCCGCGCTGGGCGAGGGCGCCTCCGCGCCGGCGTGGCGGGAGATTCCCTCGTGGGTGCTGGTGGCCACGGAGGACAAGAACATCCCGCCGCAGGCACAGACCTTCATGGCCGAGCGGGCGAACGCCACGGCGGTGAGTGTGATCGCCTCGCACGCCGCCGGCGTCTCGCGCCCCGGCGACGTCGCCCGGCTGATCAACGCGGCGGCGCAGGCCACCCTCTGAGACGCCGCGTCCGGAAAGGACCGTGTGAGGGCCGGCCGATCACATGAGGAATCGGCCGGCCGGGCACGGCGCCAGGGCGCCGTGCCCGGCACCACCCCTGGACCGGTGCAGCGAAGTACTTCGGAGCACATCGGAGCACATGATGGACACGGACAAGCAGACAGCGGCCCGCGGCCTGATCGACATCGAGGCCCATCTCTACCGGGAGGCCCACCTCAGTGCGGCCCGTCGGCGGCTGGCCGAATTCATCGCGCGGGCCGACGACTTCAGCCCCGGCCAGAAGCGCGACCTGGAGCAGTGGTACCTCGACGAGCAGCGGTACGTGGCGCGCATGGTCACCGATCACATCGCCGACAGCATCAGCGCCGTGGAGCAGGCACATCGCCTCCGCTTCGGACGGTGGCTGCGCGGAACACTGGTGGCCATGACACTGATCACCGTGGTGCTGTTCCTGTGCGCCGCGCTGGTGGTGGGCATGGCGACCTGACCGGCGTCCTCGGCCCCCGAGCAGGCGGCCGGACAGCCCGGCCCGGAGCGGGTGTCCCTCCCCGGCGCCCAACGGTTGTTTTCGGACACCGGGGCCGGGATGCCGGGTATCGTGGCAGCCGGGAGGCTGTCATGGCGCGGGACGGAGCTAGGACCGAACTCATCGGGCGGCGGCACGAGCGCCAGGTGCTGGACGGCCTCCTGGCCGGCGTCAGAACCGGGCGCAGCGAGGTCCTCGTCCTGCGAGGCGAGGCGGGGATCGGCAAGAGCGAACTGCTGAGGCATCTGCTGGAGCGGGCCGACGGATGCCGAGTGGTACAGGCCGCGGGTGTGCAGTCCGAGATGGAGCTCTCCTATGCCGGCCTGCATCAGCTGTGCGCACCGTTGCTCGAACACATGGACGACCTGCCGGAGCCGCAGCGCAACGCACTGCGCACGGCGTTCGGGCTCCAGCTGGGAGAGGCCCCCGACCGGTTCCTGGTCGGCCTGTCCGCGCTGAGTCTGCTCGCCGGCCATGTGGGCGATCAGCCCTTGGTGTGCGTCGTCGACGACGCACAGTGGCTCGACAGCGTCTCGGCGCAGACACTGCAGTTCGTGGCCCGCCGGCTGGTCGCCGACTCCATCCTGCTCATCCTGGCCGTGCGGGAGCCCACCACCCGTGAGGTCCTCCCGGGGCTGCCCGAGCTGGTGTTGAGAGGTCTGACAGAGAGCGAGTCACGCCAACTGCTCGACTCGGTGGTCACCGGTCCGATCGACCACGGAGTGCGGGACCGTATCGTCGCCGAGACGCGGGGCAACCCGCTGGCTCTGCTGGAGCTGCCGCGCGGACTGGCCGACGTCGAACTGGCCGGAGGGTTCACGGAGCCCGACGCCCGCCCGCTGTCCAGTCAGATCGAGAGCGGCTTCGTACGTCGTATCGGCGCACTTCCCGAGGAGACGCGGCAGCTGCTCGTCCTCGCCGCCGCCGAGCCCGCGGGCGATGTGACCCTGATCCGACGGGCGGGCGAACGGCTGAGGATCGCGGTGGACGACGCCGTCATGGACGCCGAAGCCTCCGGACTGATCGTGTTCGGCACCTGGGCCCGCTTTCGGCACCCACTGGTGCGTTCCGCCGCGTATCGCGCGGTCGGCGCCACCGACCGGCGGCGCGTGCACGAGGCCCTCGCGGACGCGATCGACGCGCAGGTGCATCCCGACCGCCGCGCGTGGCACCTGGCCGGTGCCGTGGTGGGCCCCGACGAGGACGTGGCGGCCGAACTGGAACGCTCGGCGGAGCGGGCCCGCGCGCGGGGCGGCATCGCGGCCGCGGCGGCCTTCCTGGAGCGCTCCACGGAGCTGACGCCTGACCCCGCACGCCGCGGCATCAGAGCTCTGGCCGCCGCGCGGGCCAAGTTCCAGGCAGGAGCCTTCGAGCCGGCACGCGAACTCGTCGAGGCGGCCGAGCTGAGCTGTCTCGACGAAGTCAGCGCCGCGCAGGCCACACTGCTGCGCGGACAGATCATGTCCGCGGCGAAGAGCGCCGGAGCCGGTCTGCCGCTGCTGCTGGAGGCGGCCAAGTGCCTGCAGCCCTTCGACGCCGTGCTGGCCCGCCAGACCTACCGGGACGCGATCTACGCGGCGCTCACCGCGGGCCGACTGGCCAGGGGAGGGGTCCGCGACGTCGCGGAAGCCGTCCTGAGCGCCCCGAGCCACTCGGACGCCCCGACGCGGGAGGACATGCTTCTGCAGGGTCTGTCACGGGTGATCACCGAAGGCTACGTGCACGGGGCGCCGGCGCTGCGCCGGGCGGTGACCGCCTTCCGTACCGAGGAGCTCTCCCGCGAGGACGGTCTGGGCTGGCTGCCACTGGTGTGCCGCATGGCGCACAACATCTGGGACTTCGAGACCTGGACCGTGCTGTCCGAGCGTCTGGTCGAGCTGGCCCGTGAGGCGGGCGCGCTCGCCGTGCTGTCCTCGGCTCTGCTGCTGCGGCTGTCCAACCGGGTGTTCGCCGGTGACCTCCAGGGCGCCGATTCCCTGGTCGCGGAAGCGCAGGCGATCGGCGAGGCGACGGGCAGCAGCTTCTTCGCCCATTACGGCGCGCTGGTCGTGGAGCCCTTCAAGGGACGGGAGTCGGCGACCCGCGCGTCCATCGAAGTCGTCACCCAGGACCGGCTCCTGCTGGGGGAGGGGAAGGTACTGACGGCCACACAGTGGGCCGCGGCCGTTCTCCACAACGGCCAGGGCCGGTACGAGGAGGCGTACGCCGCGGCCCTGCGAGGCTGCGAGAACCCCCAGGAGCTCGGGCTCTCCCTGCAGTCGAGGGTGGAACTCGTCGAGGCGGCCGTCGGGCTCGGGCGGCGGGCGGACGCGGTCGACGAGGCACGTACGGTCGAAGAGATGGCACGGGCGAGCGGAACGCCGTGGGCGCTCGGTGTCGCCGCCGGTGTCCGTGCGCTGATGAGCGAGGACCAGCTCGCCGACGACCTGCACCGGAGTGCCATCGACCTGCTCGGCACCACACAGGCTCGTATGGACAGCGCCCGCGCCCGACTCCGCTACGGCGAGTGGTTGCGCGGTCAGGACCGGTCGGCGGACGCCCGTACCCAACTCGGCCAAGCCCACGAGGTGTTCACCGCTGTCGGCGCCGAGGCCTTCGCGGAACGCGCCCGTCGTGAACTCGCGGCCGCGGGCGCGAAGGTCGACAGACGGAGCGCGGCGGCGCCCGCGGTCCTGACCGATCAGGAGTCCGAGATCGCGCGGCTTGCCCACAGCGGGCTCACCAACCCCGCGATCGGCGCTCGGCTGTTGCTCAGCCCGCACACCGTCGAGTGGCATCTGCGCAAGGTGTTCGTGAAGATGGGCATCTCCTCCCGCAAGGAGATCAGCCTCGAACGGCTGGACGGCGGAGTCGCGTCGTAGCCGCCACACCGCACCACTCGCGGACAGCGGCGAACAGGTCCGTCGGCGTGTCACGGCCGCGGTGAGAACCTGAAGTGAAAGGTGCGTACACGTAAGCGCTGGCCCGTAGAGGCTGCTGACCTGTGTTCTTCAGCCGGCCACGGCATGGGGGAGTTTTCGGGCTGGAGACGGCTTGATGTGGGTCGTGGGGTGGTTCAGTGGTGTGGAACGCTGGGCAGATGATCACCGGTGCGTCGGATGACGCGGAGTCGCTTGCGGTCGGGGCCCTCGAATGGCTGGTGAAGGCCGCGCGGGACACCGGCGACGGTGTGGCCTGGCCGGACACGCCCGCCGACGAGCGGACCACGCCGATTCTGTACAACGGGAGTTCAGGGGTGCTGCCCACGCTCCTCGACGCCTGGCGGTACTTCGGCGACGACCGGTACGCGGACATGGCGCTGCGCGGTGCCCGCGGCGTCGCCGCCGCGGTCGACGAGTGGCAGGACAGTGGTCTCTACGCGGGAGTGGCCGGCATGGCTGTCGTTTTGCGGGGCGTGCAACGCGTGCTCGGTGACAGCGCGGCGGGGACGGCTGCGGACCGCGCGCTGGACGTGGTGCGGTCCCGCTACGACGGCGGGGGGTGGAACGACTGGTTCGAGCTGGTCGTCGGCAACGCCGGCATCGCGCTCGCCGCGCTTCAGTGCGGCGACCTCGGCCTCGTCCTGCTGGCAGTCGACCGCTATGCGCGCACCGCCGAGCCCACCGCGGCCGGTGCGCAGTGGGAGGTCCAGACCGGACGGGTCCACCGCATGCTGCACCTGTCGCACGGCACCCTCGGCATCGTCTACGCGCTCGCCGCCGTCGGCCGGGCGGCCGACCGCCCCGACCTGATCGAACTGGCCCTGGCCGGTACTGCCGACGTCGTCGCCCGCAATGAAGCGGGCCCGGACGGCTTCCTCGTCCCGTACTCCGATCCGCAACAGCAGCACGAGCGGATCGAACGCCACAACTACGGCTGGTGCCACGGCCCGGCCGGCGACGCCCAGGCGTTCCGCCTGCTGGCCCGGGTCCTGCCCGACGATCCCGCCTGGCCCGCCCTCGCCGACCGCTGCTGGCACACCGTCGTCAACTCCGGCCTCCCACACCGGATCCGGCCCGGCTTCTGGGACAACAACGGCCGCTGCTGCGGCACCGCCGGCGTCCTCGCCCTCGCCTGCGACCGCCAGGTCGAATACGGCGACGGCCAAGACTTCGCCGAGGTCCTGGTCGCCGACCTCGCGGCCCGCGCGACGGCCGACGCCCAGGGCGTGCGCTGGTCCAACATTGAACACCGCAACACACCCAGCACCCTCGCCCCCGCCACCGGCTGGGCCATGGGCAACGCAGGCATCATCCGCGAACTCCTGCGCCACGCCCGCATCACCACCCACCGCGACCCGCACTACACCATCTCATTCCCGGAGCACCCACCCACCGCTTGAGCGCCCAGACCGGTGGTGTGCTCCAGAGCTGGCAGGGACGCAGTGCATTCTTCAGCTTCTACCTCGCCTGCCATTTTGAGGCAGCTCTCAGTGGCTCGCCCAGCCGCAGACGAGCGGCGGTGGGATGGGGCCCGGTGGGCGAGGCGTCGGAGCATCAGCCTGATGGCCGCAAGGTTTTCGGCCGGCCGTACGCCAGACCCTCGGCACCCCCTACGCGCAGTGCAACACCGGCTTCACGATCCTGCGCTCCAACCTAAGCGCTGACGGCCAGTCAGCCCAGAGCATCGGGCACCCCATCACCCAAGACAGCCCATACCCGCTGCTATGTCGTGTCCCTTACGAAGCAGGTTCTGAGGCGTCCCCCGGCACTTCGGGTTCGGCCAGCAGTGCGGGCACGGTGAGGATCGCGATGTCCTTGGTCAGCAGGCGGTGCACGGGGCAGCGCCCGGCCGCCGCCATCAGCTGTTCCCGCTGTGCTGCGTCGAGTTCGCCGGTCAGGCCGACGTTCTTGACGATGCGTCCGTCGGCGTCGAAGCGGACGGCCACGTCGATACGGTGCAGTGGCCAGCCGTGCCGGTCCGCGAACGCCCGTACGGCCATGGACGTACAGGAGCCGAGCGCGGCCAGCAGCAGTTCGCCGGGTGTAGGGCCCGCGTCGGTGCCGGTGGGTTCGGGTTCGTCCGCCGTCAGGTGGTGGGTGCCGATCGCGACGGAGCGGATGAACTTCTTGCCTTCGGTGACGGACACAATGCGCGTTGCCATGAGTTTCCTCCTCACGGAGAGACCAGAGGGAACAGGGCTCGACGGGGTTCCCTTCACCCTGCAAGACCGATCGGCCGGTGCGGTTGTGACGGGCGGGTGTGAAGTCACACTGTTTTCGGTCCGCACCGTGTGAGGGAGCGGAGGACGCCGATGCCGGCCCGCGACGGGGTGGCTGGGCCGGCGGTCGGCGTCAGCGGGACTGGTCGGTGGGGCGTACCAGGATCTCGTTGACGGCGACATGGGCGGGCTGGGTGACCGCGTAGAGCACCGCGTCCGCGATGTCCTCGGGGTTCAGGGTGCGCATGGACGCGGCCATGTCCTTCGCCATCGCCTGTATGGCCGGGTCGGTGATGTGGCTGGTGAGCTCGGTGGAGACGAATCCGGGCTCGACGACCACGACGCGTACACCCTGCTCGGTGACCTCCTGGCGCAGCGCCTCGGAGAACGCGTTGATGCCGAACTTGGTGGCCGCGTACACGCCGCTCGCGGCGGACGAGGTGCGTCCTGAGGTGGAGGAGATCTGGACCACGGCCCCCTTGGACCGCAGCAGATGGGGCAGGGCCGCGTGGACCGTGTACATCGAGCCCAGCAGGTTGGTGTCGATCATGCGGGTCCAGTCGGTGGTGTCCGCGTCCAGGATGAAGCCGCTGAGCATGAGGCCCGCGTTGTTCACCACGATGTCGAGGGATCCGAACCGTTCGACCGTGCCGGCGACGGCGTTCCGCACCGACTCGGGGTCGGTGACGTCCATCTCCAGGACCAGCATGTCGCCGGGGGCCTCCGCCGCCAGTTCCCGCAGCCGGTCCGTCCTGCGGGCAGCGACGGCGACCTTGGCTCCCGCCTTGGACAGAGCGAGCGCCGTCGCCCGGCCTATCCCCGAGGAAGCGCCGGTGATCAGGGCTACCTGGTGGTCGAGGGTGTTCATGAGTCCTCCAAGAGGCGGTTTCCGCCGGGCTTCGGCTGACGCGAGCCACGGGGTGGGGAAGGAGGGCCGATCCAGAAAAGTGACCGGCCGGTCATGTTTGGAGCGTAGCACTGAAGATGACCCCTCGGTCATGTTCGGTGTTAGGCTCCTGGTCACGGGAGGTGACATGACCGAGAGAGCGACTGCGCCCGGCGCCAGGGCCGACATGGTCCGCAACCGCCGTCTGTTGCTGACCGCCGCGGCCGAGTCCTTTGCCGAAGGCGGCGTCGATGTGTCCATGGGGGAGATCGCCCAGCGGGCCGGGGTCGCCAAGGGAACCGTGTTCCGGCACTTCCCCTCGAAGGACGACCTGCTCGCGGCGATCACGTTGCAGTTGGTCGATCGGCTCACCGTCGCCGCGGATCGCCTCCGCACGGCTGACGATCCCGTGACGGCTCTGCGCGCCTTCATGACCAGTGGTGTCGAGGTACTTGCCGCGGATCGCGCCTTCTGCGAGGTGATCGGTCGGCCCTCGATGCAGCACGCCGAGGTCAGGGGCGGCATCGATCGCCTCTGCGGTGTGGTGGAGGTTCTCACGGGCCGGGCCAAGGAGCAGGGAGCCGTCCGCGCCGACGTCACCGGTACCGACATCGTGCTGCTGCTCGGCGGCATCCATCAGACGGCGTTTCCGCTGCTTGAGCAGGATCCGCAGGCCTGGCGTCGCTATCTGGCGCTCGCCTTCGACGGGCTGTGCAGCACCGGCGCCGCCGTGCTGCCCCATCCGCCCTCGGCGCCGCTACAGAACGAGAGCGACTCCGTACCGGGTACCTGACTCCTGGCGTCAGTTGGCGTCCGCGAGGAGGATGCGCTCCAGGTGGGTCAGGTCGCCGGTGCGTGCGGCCCCGAGGAACGCCTGCACGAGACGACGGTGCGTCACGGCGTCGATCTCCTGGCGGTGGTGCCGGGTGCCGAGTCGCTGCTGGGCCCGTGCCACCTGCTGCCGCGAGTTGACGACGCTGAGCTGGAGCAGCGAGGCGATCCGGTCGTAGGAACAGCCGAAACCCTCGCGCAGTATGTAGGCCGCGCGCTGCTTGGGAGTCAGAGTCCCCAGCAACAGGGCGACCGCTCGCTCGACGGCGTCCTGCCGCTCGGCCACCGCCTCCGGTGTCGCGTCGAGGTCCATCGAGTCGGGAAGCCACGTACTGGCGCTGAACTCCCGGCGCCGGCGGGCCGACTGCACCACGTTCATCGCCAACCTAGCGGTGATCGTGCGCAACAGGGCGGACGGGTTGTGCACGGCCGCCCGGTCGGTGCGCTGCAGCCGCAGCCAGACCTCCTGGACCACGTCCTCGGCCTCGGCCGGGCTGCCGACGATGCGATGGGCGATGTGCAGCAGGGAGGGGCGAACCTGCGTGAACACGGACGCGGCGGCGTCCAGACTCTCGATGTCCGGGATCGTCGTCGTGTCATGCGCGGTGGGCGGGCGTCTTGCGTCGATCAGGCTGGTGTCCACGATCTGCTCCTCCGAAAAGGTGGGCCGGTCGGCCGAAGTGCTTGTGGAACCAACCTCCCGCCGGGGCAGGGGTGACCGCGCCTTTGACAGCCCGTGGGAAGTGCGTGGTGAACCCGTGGCCACGTACCGCGTGGTGGACGGGAAGACCCCGGGGGTCGGCCCCGCAAGGCCCTGGGGTGGCGGGTGCGGTGCCCAGTTGGCGGGGCCCGGGGGTCGACCACGTACCGGGGCGGACCACGTGCCGGGGCCGGTGCCGGACGCGGCCCGTCACAGGGACGCGGACTTGGCAGCGCGCGTCAGACCGGCATGGGGCACGTGGGAGGCCGACCGGCGGCGGGAGTGCCTGCCGTGCGCTCGGCGGAGGCTTCGCAACGGGCCCGGCGACCGGACACCAGCGGCTGGACACCAGAGACCGGGCATCAGAGACCGGGCACCCAGGACAACGGCTCACTCGGACATCCACGGCACCGGTGCTCAGGGCTCCGGACGGGTCGTGCGCGGTGCCGGCTGCTCGGGCGGCGCCGTTTCTGGTCTACCCCTGGATTGGGTACCGTCCCTTTTCGAAGAGACACGGGCGTTTGCAGTGGCCGCCGACTGACGTGCGTGGATGTCTGCGTCCGCTCCTCCTCCTGGTTCGAGCTCTTCAGCGCAAGAGCTGACTCCAGATTGCCCCGCAGCGGCCTCCCGGCGCGCCCTGGAAGACCCTGGCGCACTGCGTGGTCGCCCGGGGCGGGCCCCTGGCCGGACCTCGTGGTGAAACCCCCTGGGGGACCGGACGGCCGGCGGCGTCGGCGCCACGCAGGGGTCAGAGCGCCGTGTGCAACTGCCGGCGTGAGGTGATGCCGAGCTTCGCGTACACCTTCCGCAGGTGCCACTCCACGGTGTGCGGGCTGAGGAACAGCTGCGCGCCGATCTCGGGGTTCGTCAGCCCGTCCCGGGCGAGCTGCGCGATCTGCTTCTCCTGAGCGGTGAGCGATGTCGGGGCGGCACCCGAGCGGGAGGCCACGGTCTCACCGGTCGCCCGCAGCTCACGGACGGCACGTTCGGTGAACGCCTCGGCACCGAACACGCCGAACATCGCGTGCGCGGTGCGCAGGTGATGGCGGGCGTCACCGCGCCGGTTCTCACGGCGCAGCCATTCCCCGTACACGAGGTGAGCCCGCGCGAGTTCCGAGTGGACCAGTGTGCGTTCGAGCCGCTCGACCGCCTCGCGGTGCAGCACTTCTGCTGCGGCGCCCCGGGCGAGCAGGGCGCGTGAGCGTGCCTGTACGCCGAGCGCCCAGTCCGTGCCGGCGGCATCCGTGATCCGTGTCAGTCGGGTCAGTGCCCGCTCGGCCACCTCGTGGCGGCCCAGTCGTGCAGCGGCTTCCACGAGTTCGACCAGGGCCCAGTTCGCCGCGACCAGGTTCCGTGGATCGCGGCTCGCCTCCACGGCGGCGTCCAGGGCCTCCGCGTACATCCCCAGGCTGTTGTGGAGGAGGGCCAGCGCCCGCTGCGCGATGGCTGCACCGACTCCCGTTTCACCGCGGTCCGCGGCGCGGTCCATGGTGGTGCGGATCAGCTCGGCGGCTTCACGGTCACGGCCCTGCCAGGCGGCGAGGGTCAGTGTGCCGTACGCCGTGAAGGTGCTGTCCGCCGCCTCCTGGATCGTGGCGATCTCCGCGCTGAGCAGGGCGGCGGCCTCCAGCTCGCCGGCGCACGCGTGGACGACGACCCGCGAGTTCAGTGCGAGCGGCAGCTCGGCCAGCGCGCCGACGCCTCGGGTGGTCCGCACGTGCCGTGCCGACAGTTCGCTCCACGCCCGGTCGTCCCACATCTCTGCCGCGAGCACCGAGGCCTGCCACGACCAGCGCAGCACCTCCTCCGTCCTGGTCTCCTGGCGGAGTGCTCGCACAGCCGCGCGGGAGGCGTCGACGGCAGCCTCGTACCCGTCGGTGAAACGGGTGGAAAAGGCATCCAGCAGCAGATCGACATGACGAGGTGTGTGCTTCGCGGAGGGTGTCGTCTGCCGGGCCGCCGCCGCGACGTCGCCGACATCGGTCCCCGCAGCGGACCGTCCCGCGAACATGGCGGCCGAGATGGCGTCGAGAAACGTTTCCCGGGCCAGGTCCACGTCCAGCGGGACCAGACGCCGTGCGGCGGCGAGCAGTGCGGTCGGCGCCGGGCCCGCGTGGCTTGAGGCGAAGGCGATGTGCGCGCGCAGCAGCGCCGCCCGGGCGCGGCCGTGTTCGTCCGCGGCGGTGCTCTCGGCCAGCGCCAGCAGTTCGCGCGCCGCGGTCGGCGCACCGGCACGGAGCTTGGCTTCGGCGGCGGCGAGGGCCCGGGCCGCCTTGCGGCGCGGCTGGGGTGTCAGCACCGCCGCGTGCGCGAGGAAGGCGGCCGCCGCGGCGGCCCCGCCCCGTGACATCGCCCGTCCGCCGGCCGCCTCCAGGTCGGCCGCGATGGCCTCGTCGGGGCGTACGGTCGCCCGCGCCAGGTGCCATGCGCGGCGGTCGGGGTCCAGGGCGTGGTCGGTCACCTCCGCGAGTACGCGATGGGTCTTCCGCAGGTCGGTCAGCGAGGCCGAGCGGTAGACCGCCGATCGCAGCAGCGGATGCCGGAAGCGCACCAGCGCACCGATGTCGAGCAGTCCGGCGGCCACGGCCGGGCCGAGCGCGCCGGGGGCGATGTCCACGTGCTCGGTCGCACGACGGAGCAGTGTGACATCGCCGATCGGTTCGGCGGCGGCGATCAGCAGGAGGCGCTGGGTGTCGGCGGGGAGTGTGCGGACCCGGTCGAGGTAGCTCCGCTCGATCCGGCCGGTCACCTGACCCGGGTCGGGCAGGTCGAGGGCGTCCGCGGCTCCTGTACGGCCTTGGGGGAGCTCCAGCAGAGCGAGCGGATTGCCGCGTGCCTCGGCGAGGATCCGTTCGCGGATCTGGTCGTCCGCCGGGTTGCCCGGTACCGAGTCCAGCAGGGCGCGCGCGTCGGCGTTCGTCAGACCCTGGAGCGTCAGTTCGGGCAGGTCGGCGAAATCGTCCCGTCCCGAGGGCTCTCTGGTGGCGAACACCAGGGCCAGGGGCTCGGCAAGCATGCGCCGCGCCACGAACGACAGGGTCTGCGCGGAGACCTTGTCGAGCCATTGCGCGTCGTCCACGAGGCAGAACAGGGGCTTGTCGGCAGCCGCGTCGGTCAGGAGGCCGAGTACGGCCAGGCCGACCATGAACCGGTCCGGAGGCGGTCCCGTGCTCAGCCCGAAAGCCGTGGCGAGTGCTTCTCTCTGCGGGCTCGGCAAGTGCGCGGCCAGTTCGAGGAACGGGGCGCAGAGCTGGTGCAGCCCCGCGTAGGGCAGTTCCATCTCCGATTCGGCGCCTGCCCCCCGGGCGACGCGGTGGCTCGCCGCACGTGCCGCCAGATGGTCCAGGAGGGCGGTCTTTCCTATCCCGGCCTCTCCGCGCAGTACCAGGACGGCGCTCCGGCCCGTCTCCACAGCGTCGGCCAGCGCGGCGAGCGTGTCACGTTCGTGTCTTCTGCCGCGCAGTGGCCTGCGGCCGTCCTCGTTCGTCCATGGCCCCCGCACTCGGGGATCATAACAATATTCGGAGTAGTTGCCCTGTCAGAGGCTTTGCAGAGACCGGTAAGAGGCCTTGCGGAGGCCTTGCCGACGAAGCCGGAAAAGGACTGGGTCGGGCGACCGCGGGGACGATGTCACACCCTTGTCGACCGTCCGGTCTCACGGGTATGCAACCGACACCGAATTCATACGTACCGCAGGCGGTGCCCCATGAACTGGCGTGAGCGCGCCCTCTGCCGATATGAGGACCCCGACCTCTTCTTCCCGATCGGCGCCCACGACAGCGGGCCGGGGCTCTTGCAGACGGACGAGGCGAAGGCTGTCTGCCGTCGCTGCCCCGTGATGCGGAATTGCCTGGACCGGGCTCTCGCGGCAGGGCCGGTGGAAGGCATCTGGGGCGCCACCACGGAAGCGGAACGCCGTGCCCTGCGCCGACGCGCGGCACGGGCCTTGGCCGTTGACACGATGTCCGGGGAGGCAGTGGCCACGACGCACGGGTCCGCGGCTTGACGGATGACGGTGAGGGCGGACGACCTTTTCGGTCGTCCGCCCTCACCGTCATCCGTCTCACTGCCGTCCGTCAGGTTGCCGGGGCCACCTCGACCCTGACCGCCGAGATGTCGAGGGTCAGCGTGACCTTGTCGCTGATGAGGACACCGCCGGTCTCCAGCGCCGTGTTCCAGGTCAGTCCCCAGTCCGAACGCCTGAGCGTGGCCGTGCCTTCGAAGCCGATCCGGTGCTGTCCGTAGGCGTCCTCGCCGGCCCCGCCGAACACGACGTCCAGAGCGAGGGGGAGTTCGATGTCCTTGATGCGCAGCCGGCCGTCGAGGCGAAAGGCGCCGTCGCCGACAGGGACGATGCCGGTGCTCTGGAAAGCCATCAGCGGAAACGTCCCGGAGTCGAAGAAGTCCGGTCCCTTGAGGTGTGCGTCGCGCTCCTGGATTCCCGTGTCCAGGCTGTCCATCTGCACACTCACATACGCCTCGGAACCGGCGGGGTGGGCTCCGTCGACCTTGAGGAGGCCCTCGAAGCGGGTGAACCGCCCCCTGACGTTGGAGATCATGGCGTGCCGGACGGCGAAACCGATCGTGCTGTGGACCGGATCGATGGTGTAGGCGCCGGTCAGTTCCGCGTACGCGCTCGCTGTCCGGGCGGTGTCCTGATCGCTTCGTGCATACATGCCGCATGCCTTTCTGTGTGTCGGTCGCTGTGTTTGTCGCTCAACGGGGACAACGGGGAAGGGCCCGCGTCCGCGGTGCGGACGGCGGGCCCGGCACGGATGAGGGCCGCGGACGGGCCGTCCTCCGACGGTCACTGCTGCTGCGCGGGCCACTCGGTGGAGCGGGTCTCCGCGATGTGGGCGTCCGGGCCCGGTGGGAGGGTGGCCTCGTGCAACTCCGCACCGAAGCAGGGGGCGTGCCCGTCCGTCACGACCTCACGGGGGTCGTTCTCGGCGGCGAGGCCGTTGCGGATCAGAGAAGGAGACCGGTTCCGCATGTTTTCTGTGACGCTGGGCAGCCGCATTTCGTGACGGCTCCGTACGCTGCCCGGTGAGGCACAGCTGTCGCCGCGGAGGAGGGTTCACGAGGGGAACCAGCGGTCGGCATCGGCAGCCTCTTCCTTGCGGACGGCGAAGACGGAGATGTCCGCCTTGAGGCGACTCTGCGGAGGCAATCGGTCGATCAGAGGATGATCGGCGAGAGGGACCTGACGGTCCTGCGCGGGGCGGTTGACCTCGTCGAAGTACTCGGTGGCGACCGTGAGGTAGTGCTCCCAGTGCGGAGGAAGGTCGTCCTCGTGGAAGACGGCCTCCACCGGACAGACCGGCTCGCAGGCATGGCAGTCGACGCACTCCGAGGGATTGATGTAAAGGGTCCGCGCACCCTCGTAGATGCAGTCCACCGGGCACTCGATCACACAGGCCCGGTCCTTGATGTCGACGCAGGGCTGCGCGATGACATACGTCATTCTCTCCTCCATGCTGTAGCGGAGGGACGTCCCGGGGATGAGCCCGCATCGTCCACCTGACTGGTCGGTAGGACCGTTCTGACCGGCAGACCGCTCCGGTCGGTAAGACCGCGCACCCGGCAACGCTGTGACACTGTCATCGCCCCTGTCACAGATGCTCCGGAGGCCCGGTCACCCAGGCATGACGCTCCCCGCAACAAGCACACTCGTGTCGATGTCGGACGGGACACCGGCCGTCCTCATGCCGCGTTACCTGCTGACAGCGCTGTTCACCGTCGTGGTCGCCCATACGCTGTGGCACGGGCTGCGGTCGGCTGACGGTGCGTGGCGCGCCCGGGTCGATCACTTCTTGCACGCTGCCATGGCCCTGACCATGGCAGTCATGCCCTGGAGCTGGGGTCGGAGACTGCCTGTGGCGGCGATGACGGTCTTCTTCGTCGCGGCCGCGCTCTGGTTTGCGCTGAGCGTGACCGTGAGCTCGACCGGGCGGAGTCAGGACCGTGCGACCGAGGCCGTTTCCCTGCTGCCGCACATGGTCGGCATGGCGGCGATGGCCTGGATGCTGCACGCCCACCACTTGACGGTGTCCGGTGACGCGGCGGGGTTCTCGGCCGCCGCTCCGACGGTCACCGCGGCTCTGGCACTCGTGCTGCTGGGGTGCTCGTTGCGGTCGTTGACACAATCCATGCCCCCGCTGCGGGCGGTGGCCGGTGCGGTCCGCAGCGTGCCTGCCGGGGTGCCCTACCAGCATGTCCGGGACGGCGCGATGGCCCTGGGCGCGGCCGTCATGCTGCTGATGCCGCACTGACCGCCGTGATGGGCCGCCGAGCGGGTGGCTGCCCGCGACCAGTGCGTACCCGCTGCCGTGCCGGGGCGGCGGGAATCAGGCGTCCTCGGGAAGCTCCGTGACATGAGCGCCGACATCGTCGGTGGCTGCAGCGTCGAGGAGGGCCGAGAGCAGTCCCGGGAACCGGTCGTCGAGGGCGTCACGTCGCAGCGTGACGTAGCAACGCGTGCCCTCCTGGCGGGTCTGTGTCACGCCCGCCTCACGCAGCATCTTCAGATGATGGCTGAGCGTGGACTTGGCGACGGGTGCGCACAGCCGGCCCCAGCCGCGTTCGGCGTCGTCCGAGAGCACACGTACGATGCCCAGCCTTGTCGGGTCGCTGAGAACTCCGAGCAGTCGGGGCAGAGTCACCTCTGCACCGGGCTGTGCCTGATGGTGGTCGGACATGCAGCCAGGGTAGAGCACATCGCGACCGGGGCAGCACGACGGTATGACAACGTTGTGACTCTCTTCACCGCCCGACAAGTGGCCGGTCGTTTGACTCAGTGGCACACGCTTGCACATGATGTTCGATGTTCAACGAACTTCGAACGATGAGGGTTTCATGACCATGAACTCGACCAGCCGCACCATGTCCGGGCACGTCGCGATCGTCACCGGGGCGGGATCGGGCATCGGACGTGCCACCGCCGTCGCGTTTGCGGAGGCCGGCGCGTACGTGCTCGGTGTGGGCCGCCGCGAGGAGCCGCTGAAGGAGACGGCGGCGACGCACGCCAACATCGAGGTCCTGGCCGTCGACGTCTGCGAGGACGGGGCGCCGGCCGACGTCGTCAGGACCGCAGTCCAGCGGTGGGGACGCCTCGACTACCTGATCAACAACGCCGGCGCGACCGCCGTCATGCCGCTCGCCGAGACCGACAAGCAGACCGTCCTGAGTCTCCTCGCGCTCAATGTCGTGGCTCCCAGCCTGCTCGCGCACGCGGCCTTGCCGCATCTGCGGAAGACCTCCGGGACGATCATCAACCTCTCCAGCACCTATGGGCACCGACCGATGGCCGGCGGCGCGCACTACGCGGCCAGCAAGGCCGCCGTCGAGCAGCTGACGCGCAGCTGGGCGCTGGAACTCGCAGGCGAGGGCGTCCGGGTCAACTCGGTCGCTCCCGGACCGACCCGGACCGACGTCATGCTGCACGCCGGCCTCAGCCCCGAAGCCGCCAACGACATGTACGCCTACGAGCGTGAGCGCATCCCGACGCACCACATCGCCGGTGCGGACGAGATGGCCCACTGGGTTCTGCGACTGGCCGAACCTGCCGGACGCCACGCGACCGGACAGGTCGTCACGGTCGACGGCGGTCTCGAACTCATCTGACACGAAGCCGACTTGACGGCCCCCTCCCACCGACCCTCCGGCCCCCTGCCCCTTGCCCCCCCCGCCCCCGGACCATGGGCCGCAACGGGCATACCGAAGGGCAAGGCGACGGCCGCCCGGTGCCCCCGGAAGCACCAACTGGTCATTGCGTGTTCCGGGCGCGCCGGGCGAAGATCTACTTCCGGCCCCGAAAGGCAGGCACCGTGCTCGTCACAGATTCGGCGGTATCCCGGTCAACCTGGTGAAACGGGTGTGCACGGGTCTGACGAACGCACACTCACAAAACCGCGAGGACGGAGCAAACGCGCAGCTCACCAGGGTTCTCCCGCCCCACGGCAGGGGGCCCGCCCCACGCCGCCCAGCGATCGTCCCGACAACCGCCGGGGCACCGTCCGCCGAGTCACCAGGAGTCGCCTCCCATGATCGCTAGCCCGCATTCCGACCCGGTCGGCCGACATCGTGAATGCGCGGTGCTCGACGAACTTCTGGTCGCGCTGCGCGCAGGCGAGTCCCGCGTACAGGTGTTCCGCGGCGAAGCCGGCATCGGGAAGTCGGTGCTCCTGGAGTACGCGGTGGCCAGGGCGTCCGAGGTGACGGTCACCCGGGCACAAGGCGTCGAGGCCGACATGGAGTTGCCCTACGCGAGCCTGCACCAGTTGTGCGCTCCCTTCCTCACCCAGGTGGACGCGCTCCCCGGCCCTCAACGAGACGCGCTGCGCGTGGCCTTCGGGATGGCGGCCGGAGACCCGCCCGACCGCTTCCTCGTCGGTCTGGCCGTGCTGACCCTGCTCACCCGGGCCTCCGAGACCCGACCGGTGCTCGTCGTGGTCGACGACGCCCAGTGGCTGGACCAAGTGTCTCTGCAGACCCTTGAGTTCGTGGCCCGACGGCTCCTCGCCGAGGCTGTCGCGATGGTGTTCGCGGCACGCGATCCCGAGGGGCAGGCCGCACTCGCCGGGCTGCCGGAGACGCGGATCAGCGGTCTCGACGCCGCCGCGGCCGCGGAACTGCTGGGCAGCACCGTCGGCGGAAGACTGGACAAGCGTGTCAGGGACCGCTTCGTCGCCGAGATGCACGGCAACCCGCTCGCGCTCCTTGAGTTCTCCCGCGGCCGGAGCGCCGCGGAGTTGGCCTACGGCCTCGACTCTTTCACGTACCGCGGTGCCCAGTACCGCAGTGCCCGGGGAACGGTGTCGAGCCGTGTCGAACGGGACTTCGCCGAACGGCTCGGTCCGCTGCCGCGCGCGACCCGGACGCTGCTGCTGATCGCCGCCGCGGAACCGATCGGCGACGCGGCCCTGCTGGTGCGCGCGGCCGCCGCACTTGAGATCACACCCGACGCCGAACCGGCCAGGACGGCCGGCCTGATCGACTTCCACGGGTCTATCCGCTTCCGGCACCCGCTGGTCCGATCGGCGGTCTACCACCAGGCCGACCCCGAGGAGCGCCGGGCGGTGCACCGGGCACTGGCCGCGGCCACGGATCCGGCCACCGACCCCGACCGGCGTGCCTGGCACGCCGCCCAGGCCGCCCCCGGACCCGACGAGGCCGTGGCCGCCGGTCTGGAACAGGCGGCGGACCGCGCGCGGCAGCGCGGCGGCATCGCCGCCGAGGCCGTACTGCTGGAGCGGGCGGCCCAGTTGACGCCCGACGCGGGCTCTCGCGGGCGCCGCGCCGTCGCCGCCGCCGAGGCACACTTCTCGGCGGCCGCACCCGACCGCGCGACAGAGGAGGCGACTCTTGCCGAGCTGTGCCCCCTCAGCGCACTGAACCGTGCGCGCCTGGCACGTCTGCGTGCACGGATCCTCTTCGCCCGCAGCCGCAGCGACGAGGCCGCACCCCTGCTCCTTGAGGCCGCCGCACAGTTCGCCGCCGCCCGGTCGCCGCTGGCGCGCGAGACCTACCTCGAAGCGATCAGCGCCACGATCTTCGCGGGCAGGCTCCACGGTCCGACCGGCGCCCGCGCCGCGGCCGTCGCGGCCCGTGGCTCCGGAGCGCCGCCGTCGGGATCGGAGGCCGCCGACCTCCTCCTTGACGGGGTGGCCGCACTCCTCGCCGACGACTACGACACCGGCCTCACGACCCTGCGCAGCGCCCTGGAACTCCTCGCGAACGAGGAACTTCCCACCCGCGAGGCCACGATGCGCTGGCTCCTGCTGGTCCCCGTCGCGCTGGAGGCCTTCATCCACTACGCGTGGGACCTGCACGCGTGGGACATCCTGGCGACCCGTGCGGTGCGCCTGGCCCGCGACGTCGGAGCGCTCGGCGCGCTGCCGCCGGCGCTCATCTACGCCGGCGGAGTCCACATCCACTACGGCGGCTTCGCCGAGGCGGCCCGGATGATCGACGAGGCCGACGCGATCGCCGCGGCGACCGGTCACGCCCCGCACAAGTACGCCGCACTCGTCCTGGCCGCCTGGCGGGGCGACGCCGATGTCGCCGCAGGCATGGTCGAAGAGGCCCGGGCCAGCGCCGTGGAACGGGGCGAGGTATCCCTCCTGGGGACCATGGGCTACATCCAGGGTGTGCTGTTCAACGGGCTGGCACGCTACGAGGAGGCCCTGGTCGCCGCCCGCTCCGCCATCGAGCACGACGGTTTCAACTTCACCGGTCTGTCGCTGGTCGAACATGTCGAGGCCGCCACCCGGTGCGGCAAGCTCGACCAGGCCCGGGCCTCGCTCGACCGGCTGGTCGAGCTGACCCGCGCCGCCGATTCCGGGTGGGCCCGCGGCGCCTGCGCCCGCAGCCGGGCTCTCCTCGCCGACGGCGACGAGGCCGACGGCCTCTATCGGACCGCGATCGAGGAGTTCGGCCGGGGCGGGGTGGCCGTGGAGGTCGCGCGTACGCACCTTCTGTACGGCGAGTGGCTGCGTCGGAGCCGCCGTCCGGCACTGGCCCGTGAGCATCTGCGCGAGGCGTACGAGATGTTCGACGGCATGCGGGCGAACGCCTTCGCCGAGCGAACCCGTCGCGAGTTGATCGCCACCGGCGAGCACGTCCGGACGCGCGTGGCCGTGCCGGCCGCCGATCTGACCCCGCAGGAGTCCCAGATCGCGACCCTCGCCGCGGACGGCCTGACCAACGCGAAGATCGGCGCGGAGCTGTTCATCAGCCCTCACACGGTGGAGTGGCATCTGCGCAAGGTCTACACGAAGCTCGGCATCACCTCACGCCGCGCACTGCCGGACGCCCTCGTGACGGCCCCGGCCCTGGACACCAAGGCCCGCGGAAGCGACGGCCCACGCAAGAACCGGCACGAACGGTCCCTGCGATCACCGCGGACTCCCCGGCCGCGGTGAGCAGTCGAACCGCGGAACACCTGATCGCGGCGGCGCCGCCGCGATCAGGTGTTCCGTCCCGTTCACGGTGTCATGACAGGACGCAGGGCCGCTGAGGACCGATCTCTCACTCGTGCCGCAGCCCCTGGGGCCGCGTGGACCGCCACAGCGTGGGCAGGGTCAGCAGGGTCACCCCGACGGAGGCGACCGCGCCGATGCCGGCTATCGCCAGCAGGGTGCTCCAGTTGTGGACCACGGGCCTGCCGACGATACCGAGCAGCGTGCCGCCGAGCGTCGTCCCGATCAACCCCGCGACGAGCAGGCCCAGTCCGACCGGGAGCGCGGTCTGCCAGAGCACGGATCCGGCGAGCGTACGACGCCGGGTGCCGAACGCGGAGAGCACGGCCAGGACCCGCGCACGGTCCCGGATCTGTTCCAGCGCGCCGAGCAGCATGCTCGCGGCGATCAGGAGCAGGACGGCCGCCACTCCGGCCAGCAGCGCCCGCCAGATCCCGTCGAGGGCCGCGTCTCCCTTGGGCTGTCCGGGGAAGTCGACGGCGAAGGACGGGTCCAGCTTGGCGGCCGTGGTACGGACGCGGTCCTGCACGTCCTCGGTCGTGGTCGTGCAGGTGAGCCTGACCGTGCTGACTGCGTGGGTCGTCACGGTCGGTCCCGCCGCCCCGGGGGTGGCCAGCAGTATCCGTTCGGCGGCGTCGTCCGCCGGATCGGCGCTCGTGGCGGGGGCGGTCGCGGTGATGCGCGGGGTCTTCCAGCGGGATCCGTCCGCGTCGACGCGCAGTGTCGTGCCGGCTTTCCATGTGGTCAGGTCGTGGGCGCGGTCCGTGCCGGGAGGCGCGGTGAGGAAGGCGTCCCCGTCGGAGCAGGAGGGCAGGGACGCCAGTCGGCGCAGCTGGGCGCAGTCGGCGATGCGGACCGTCTGCGAAAACCCGCCGTCCGGTGGACTCACGGACAACTCCGCGAAGCCGACGGCCTCCTGCACACCGGGAGTCGCGGCGAACGCCGGGGCGTACGCCGCTGTGTTCCCTGCGCCGGAGTCGAGGCGGGCGACGCCGATGCGTGTGTGGGACGCGGGGGAGCGGTCGGCCGGGCGGGCCGCGCTGTCCGCCGGGGTGTGGGCGAGTCCGGTGAAGAGGGTCTGCAGTGCCACGGCACCCGCCACGGCGACCGCGATCCCGTTGACCGAGCGGGTGGCTGCTTCACTGCTCAACTGCATTCTGCGCAGCGCGAGTTGCCAGGACAGCGGACCGTAGCCGCCGCACAGCCGGGTGAGACGTTCCACGGTCCAGGGCATTACGGCGGTGACGCCGACGAGCAGCGCGAGCATGCCGACGGCCACCAGGGCGACACCGGAGCCACCGTGCAGGCCGGAGGGGTTCTGGACGATCACCCGCAGCACGACAAGTCCCAGCACGGGGAGCGCGATGCGCCACCACAGGCGCCGGGTGGTCCCGGCCGACCTGCGGACGACTCCGAGCGGCTCCACCGACACCTTGTGCATCGACAGCCGTGTCACGAGGAGCGAGAGCGCGAAGACGGCTACGACCGTGAGCAGTACCAGCACGGGCTCCGGGGTGAGGTCCTCGGTGAAGACGCTCAGCCCCTGTATCTCCACCAGCTCCGAGAACTGGCGGCCTGTCAGGAACAGGGCGGCCCCGAGGACGGTGCCGGCCAGTGTGCTGAGCGCGGCCTCGCCCGCGGCGACGGTGGCCGTCATCCGGCGGTCCGCTCCGATCAGGCGCAGGGCGGCCAGCCGTCGGTCCCGGTGCTCACCGCCGAACCGGACGGCCGCGGCGATGAAGACGCCGATGGGGACGAGCAGTACGACGATCCCGGCGATACCGAGCAGAACCAGTTCGGGGGAGAGGGGCTTTCGTGGGTAGGTCTTGCCGAAGTGGTCCAGCCGTCGTGTGTCCCCGACGCCCGCCACCAGGTGATCCCCGCCCAGGTAGAAGACGTACTCGCCGGGGTCGAGCAGCCCCGCGTCGCCGACCTCGCCCGCGACGGGGTGGGCGAGCCGCTCGCGCAGCAGGTCGCTGCCGGACGAGGTCAGCAGCCGGTTCAGTGCCGGTGACACGATCATCTCTCCAGGGCGGGGAAACCGCTGGAGGCCGGGCGGAAGGGGCGCGGCGGACCCCTCGGGCTGCACCATGCGCCCCCGGATCTCCTTGCCTCGGAACACAGTGTCCATGTCGTCGATCAAGACAGTGTGATCCGAGGCGTCGATGGCGCGATCGTCGAGATTGACGTCGATGCGGGCGTGGGTGCGCTCGTCCCGGTGGTGTCGTGCGGTCGGTACGGACGCGGCGAGCAGCAGCATGGCTACGCCCAGCCCCACCCCGATGGCCATCAGGGCGGCGCGGACCGTGCTCTCCCTTCCGCCGGACAGGGCGAACCGGGCGCCGAGGCCGAGCGCGCGAAGTCCGCCGAAACGTCGTTGGAGACGGGGGTTCACAATGTTCCTCTCCTACGGGTGAGTGCCGTCTGCGGGTCCGGGTGACGCGATGGCATGGGGGTGCCGAGCGCCTCGGCCGTGCAGACGGAGCGGCAGCGTGGCGCGGAATCCGCCCGCCGGCATGCGCCGACTATACACAGTGCGTATAGTCAAACGCCGTGGCATCACCACCACCGTGTGCACCCATGTCACAACAGTGTCAGAGAATCGATTGCGGAAGGTCCCCGAGGCTGCCGCTGCCGCGTGGGCCGGGAACGCATCGCTTGCTCTACGTGTATCGAGGTCCTTGTGTGACGGACGGCGCGATCCCGTCCCGGGAATCTGTCACAGAGGCGGGACGGGCGTTGTCAATGAGGCAGACGGGAGAAGCGGGCGGGAGGAGCCGCGGGTGCTGGCCTCAGTGATGTCCGGTGGTGTTCTGCTGATTCCACGAGCGGAGTTTGTCGGGGTTGAGGACGACCCAGACCTGAACGGCCTGGTGCCCCGCGACGTCGAGGCCGATCACCGCGGCCACCCGGTCGTCGCAGCGGGCGACGAGTCCGGTGCGACCGTTGACGGAATGGGTGTGCAGGGTGATGCGGGTACGCCGGGCGAGCAGCGTCAGCAGGCTGCGGGCGATCCGCTCGTTCCCGTGGACGGGGTCGATCAGGGCGCGGACCTTTCCGCCGCCGTCGAAGAACGCGATGGCGTCGGGCGCCAGCAGGGATGCCAGGGACGCCGGATCCTCCGTGGCGCAGGCCTCCCGCACGGCCCGGACCACGGTGTCGTGCCGCTCTGCGGTGGTGGGTCGTGAACGGCGCCCCCGGAGACTCCCACGAGCCAGATCGGCCAGGCCGGCGAGTCCGGCCGGCTCGGTCGGTTCGGCGCGCTCAGTGGCCGTACCTGCCGTACCGGTGACTTCGGCGTGTTCGGCCCGCGGCCCCGGCAGCGTCGTACGGGACAGGCAGATGTCACCCCCGACCCGCACGAGCCAGGCCCGGGGCGCCGTGACGCATCCGCGCTCCGGCGCGGACAGGGCGTACCAGCGCCGGTAGGTCTCCGCGACGACCTCCTCGGCCGCACCGCTGTCACCCGTCACCCAGAACGCGATGTCCAGCAGCTGCCGTCGCTCGTCGAGCAGCTCCGCGAGCGGCACCGCACCCTCGTGATCCATACGGCACCCACTTTTCCTTTGTCTGCGTTTGACGCCTGACCCACCCTGACCGGTCAGACGCGGAACGTGTGACACGCCTCCGGCCCGGCCCGACAACACGGTGTGCTTCCGCGGCCACTTTCCGGCACTGCCCGTCACACCTTCGTGAACCGCACGGTCGTACTCATAACAGGTCACGGCGGTACGCGCAACGGAACGAGGTACGAAGATGAGCCGCACAGACGGACCGGTCGAAGCAGGTGGACCCACCGCCCCGGCAGAAGCAGCCGGGGCGGTGGAACCCCTGCGGGGTCGCGGGGGCGAGAAGCTCGCCGACTGGGCGGACGCCCGGCTGGGACACCGCACCCTGGCGAAAGGCAGGCTGCGCAGGGCTGTCCCGGACCACTGGTCGTTCATGCTCGGGCAGATCTGTCTCTACAGCTTCCTCGTCCTCCTCGTCACAGGTGTCTACCTGACCTTCTTCTTCCATCCGTCGTCGGAGCAGGTGGTCTACGACGGCAGTTACGCGCCGCTGCGCGGGTTGCTGGTGTCCGAGGCGTTCGACTCGACGATGAACATCTCCTTCGACGTCCGCGGCGGCCTGCTCATCCGCCAGGCGCACCACTGGGCGGCTCTCGTCTTCGTGGCCGCCCTGTTCGCGCACATGATGCGGACCTTCTTCACCGGAGCCTTCCGCAAGCCCCGCGAGCTCAACTGGGTGCTCGGCTTCCTGCTGCTGATCCTGGCCATGTTCGGCGGACTGACCGGATACGACCTGCCGGACGACCTCCTGTCCGGCACCGGACTCGCGGTGGTCAACGGGACGATCCTCTCCATGCCGATCGTCGGCACGTACCTCTCCATGTTCCTGTTCGGCGGAGAGTTCCCGGGGAACGACCTGGTGGCCCGGTTCAACACCATCCACGTTCTGATCGTCCCGGCCCTCATGGCCGTGCTGTTCGCCGCCCGCGCGGCACTGTCCGCCCGTCACCGGCCGGCGCAGCACGCCGGTCCCGGACGCACGAACGAGAACGTCGTGGGCATTGCGCTCAAGGTGTACGCCGTGAAGTCCGCCGGGTACTTCTTCATGGTCTCGGGCTTCATCTTCTTCATCGCGGCGCTCGTGCAGATCAACCCCGTCTGGGACTACGGGCCCTACCGGCCCGACCAGGTCTCGGCGGGCTCGCAACCAGACTGGTACATGGGCGTGGCCGACGGCCTCCTGCGTGTCATGCCCGGGTGGGAGCTCGACTTCTGGGGTCACACCCTCGCCCTCGACAACCTCGTTCCGCTGCTCGTGGGCGTCGGCCTCTTCCTCGCCATGGGCGCCTATCCGTTCATCGAGGCCTGGGCGACCGGCGACGACCGTGAACAGCACCTGCTCGACAGACCGCGCAACAGGCCCGTACGCACCGCGCTGGGGGCGGCCTGGCTGAGCGTGTACCTGGTCGCGCTGATCGGCGCCGCGAACGACATCATCGCCATCCGGCTGCACGTCTCGGTCAACGACGTGACGTGGGCGGTCCGCGTCGGCCTCTTCGTCGTCCCCCTCATCGTCTACTTCGTGACGAAACGGTGGGCCCTCGGTCTCCAGCGGCGCGACCGCGACAAGGTACTGCACGGCCGTGAGACGGGCGTCGTCAAGCGCCTGCCGAACGGCGAGTTCGTGGAAGTCCACGAGCCGCTCAGCCAGGAGGAACTGCACAGGCTCACGGCGCACGAGCAGTACGCGCCGCTCGCTGCGGCGCCGTCGGCAAAGGCCGTCAACGGCACACCCGTGCCCGCGCCCGAGCGGGCCCGGCGCCTGCGGACCGGGATCAGCCGGGCCCTCCACGGCGAGGGCGCGCAGATCCGCAAACCCACCGCCCGTGAGTACACGGAGATCACCGGCGGACACGCGCACGACGGTGACCAGCCCTCTTCTTGAACCGGCAGCCCGTCGCGCGGACACGTAGTACGAGAGGGGCAGGACGTAACCGTCCTGCCCCTTCGCCGTGCCGCCGACAACGAAGGCCGCCCTGCGAAACAACGACGGGCGTCCGGCGGACAACGAAGGGCGGCCCCCCTACGAACAGGGGGACCGCCCTTCGTCCGGTCCTTGCTATCGCTGCTGTGCGACCCAGTCCGTGAAGCGGGTCTCGGCGATCCGCGCGTCGGCGCCCGGAAGGAGGGTCGTCTCCTGGAGCACGGCACCGAAGTACGGCGCCTTCGGGTCCGCGACGACCGTGCGCGGGTCGTTCTTGGCGGCGAGCGCCTTGCGGACGAGCTCGTCCAGCTGGAACGCGTCGGGCCCGGCGACCTCCAGCACACCGTTGAGGGGCTCGCCGGCAGCGGTGCGGCCCACGGCGGCGGCCACGTCGTCGGAGGCGATCGGCTGGATCTTCACGGGCGCGAGACGCACGGTGTCGCCCTCGGTCGCCGAGGCGGTGATCCCCTTCATGAATTCGAAGAACTGTGTCGCGTGGACGATGGAGTACGGAATTCCAGAGTCCTCGATCAGCTTCTCCTGGGCCTGCTTGGCACGGAAATAGCCGCTCTCTTGGAGCCGCTCCGTGCCGACCACGGAAAGCGCGACATGGTGGGTCACCCCGGCGTCGGTCTCCGCCTTGAGGAGATTGGTGGTGGAGGTGCGGAAGAACTCCATGACGTCGTCGTCCGCGAACGAGGGGGAGTTCGAGACGTCGACCACGACGGAGGCGCCCTGCAGCGCCTCGGCCAGGCCCTCGCCGGTCAGGGTGTTGACGCCGGTGTTGGGAGCGGCCGCCACCGCCTCGTGACCGTGTTCGGAGAGCCTGGCGACCAGCTTGGAACCGATAAGGCCCGTTCCGCCGATTACTACGACCTTCATGGTGAATCCCTTCGAAGTTCTCGCAGCAGCCTGTTGGCGTCTGCACCAGTAAAGACAGGACAGCCACGGGACTTGTGACAGAGTCACGTGACTTTTGACAGGAAAGAAGGGGAACGGCGAAACCGGCGCGCTATTCCACGAGTTTTCCGTCGGTGGACACGTCCTCCATGAGAGCGGCGATCTCGTCCGGCACGGGCGCGATGCTCTCGCGGGTGATGCCCGTTTCCGGCGACCACACGAGATTCACCCGCAGCGCGGGATCCATGTCCGGGTAGTCGCTGCGGTTGTGGCAGCCGCGGGTCTCCCGGCGTTCGAGCGCCGCCTCAAGGGTGGCCCGGGCCGCGAGGGCCGCGGACTTGAGGTCGAAGGCGTGCGCGAGGTCCTGGAAGCCGGCGATGTCGGGATGGACGCCGACGTCCTCCATCCGCTTGTCGATCGCGTCGAGTTCGGCCAGCCCCGCGGTCAGCCCCGCCTCGTCGCGTACGACGCCCGCGTGCTCGGTCATGGTGTTGCGGACGGCGCGCTGCAGGGCGCGGACGTTCTCCGGCCCGTCCGCGGCGAGCAGGTCGTCGATCTCGGCGCGCGCCCGCGCCAGCGCTGCCGCCGAGCGCGGCTGCGCGGTCAGTCCCTGGGAGTAGGCGGCCGCCGCCTGTCCCGTGATGCGTCCGAAGACGAGCAGTTCGATGAGGCTGTTGCCACCGAGCCGGTTGGCGCCGTGCAGGCCGCTCGACGCCTCCCCGATGGCGTACAGGCCGCGCACGTCGGTGCTGTGGTCGTCGTGCCTGACCCAGACCCCGCCCATCGAGTAGTGCGCGGTGGGCGCGATCTCGATCGGATCGCGGGTGATGTCCAGCATCTGCAGGTCAAGCAGCGTCTGGTAGACCCGGGGCAGCCGCTCCATGATGGTCCGCCGGGACAGATGCGACACGTCCAGCCACACGCCGCCCTTGGGCGTGCCACGCCCTTCGCTGATCTCGGTGTACGAGGCGAGGGCGACGCGGTCGCGGGTGGAGAGCTCCATGCGCACGGGGTCGTAGCGGCTCATGAACCGCTCGCCGAGTGCGTTGCGCAGGATGCCGCCCTCGCCCCGCGCGGCCTCGCTGACGAGCGTGCCGGCCGCGTTCTCCGGCTCGATGATCCCCGACGGGTGGAACTGCACCAGCTCTGGGTCGCGCAGCCGGGCACCGGCCTCCACGGCCAGCCGGAACGAGTCGCCGGTGTTCTCGTCGCGCCGCGAGGACGTCCGCCGCCAGATACGGGTGTGGCCACCCGCCGCGAGTATGACGGCGTCCGCGTGGATGACGTAGCGCTGCCCGTCGGTGAGGTCGAAGCCGTAAGCCCCGAACACGGCGCCGTCGTGCACCAGCAGCCTGGTGATGTACACGCTGTCGAGCATGGGGATCTTCAGTTGGTCGGCCCGCCTGATCAGCGTGCGCTGGATCTCCAGGCCCGTGTAGTCACCGGCGAAGGCGGTGCGCCGGAACTTGTGCGCGCCGAAGAACCGCTGGGAGATCCGGCCGTCCTCCTCCCTCGCGAAGGCCATGCCGTAGCGCTCCAGGTCGTCGATGCCCAGGGCCGCGCCCCGGGTGACGATCTCGGCGGTACGGGGATCGGCCAGCAGGTAGCTCTCCTTGAGCGTGTCCGCCGCGTGCTGCTGCCAGCTGTCCTCGGGGTCCATGGTCGCCAGGGCGGCGTTGATGCCCCCGGCGGCCAGGGCCGTGTGCGCGTCCTCCTTGGGACGCTTGCCGACGGCCAGGACGTCCGTGCCCGACTCGGCCAGCTCGATCGCCGCCCGCAGTCCGGCACCGCCCGTACCGATCACCAGCACCATGGTGGAAAGACGTTTTTCGGTGGTAGCCACGATTGCTCCGATCACTGGGGTCGTCGCCCAGTACGACCGTCAGGTCCGGAGGTTTGTGACACGGTGTGCCCGTACGTGACGGGCTCAGACCTCCTGCGACGCCACGAAGGCCGCGAGCTTGGCGGGGCTCATCACCCACATGAGCCGGTCGATGCCCTCCGCCGAGACGTCGACGGAGAGCAGTGCGACGGCATTCCTGCCGGACAGGACGAGAACGGCCGGGCGGCCGTTGGCCTCGACCCAGCGGACGTCCGACTCCGGCCAGAACCGCGGTGCGAAAGCAGCGAGGTAGCGGGAGACGTGCACGATCCCGATGACCGGGATCCGCGACGCGCCCCGCATGCCGGCCCCGTCGGTGTAGCTGACGACGTCCGCCGCGAGCACGTCCTCAAGCGCTCTGAGATCGCCCGTCCGGGCCGCGGTGAGAAACACCGTCAGCAGCCGCCGGTGCTCCGTCCGGTCGACCTGCTCCCGTCGTTCGGCGGCCAGGTGCTTACGGGCGCGGCTCACCAGCTGGCGGGTGTTGGCCTCACTGGTCTCCAGGATGTCGGCGACCTGCCGGTAGGGGTAGTCGAACGCCTCCCGGAGCACGTAGGCGGTGCGTTCCACCGGGTTCAGTTTTTCGAGCAGGAGGAGAACCGCCATCTCGACCGCCTCGGCACGCTCCGCCCCGACCTGCGGGTCCGGGCTGGTGTCGATGGGCTCCGGAAGCCACGGACCGACGTACGCCTCGCGCCGTACCCGGGCGGACTGGGCCGTGTTGATGGCGAGACGGGTGGCGATGGTGGTGAGGAAGGCCGCCGGTTCGACGATCTCCGAGCGGTCGGTGTTCTGCCACCGGACCCAGGTCTCCTGGCACACGTCCTCGGCCTCCGCGGCGCTGCCCAGTACGCGGTAGGCGATGCCGAAGAGCTGCGGACGCACCGCGACGAACTGCTCCGTCGCCCGCTCAAGCGAGTTGACGTCATCCCCGGTGTGCATCCGTGCCCCTTCTGAACGGGAGATCGCTCATGCTACAGCGGCCTCCGGAACGGTGCGCGGACAGCTCCGCTCGCCACGGGCCCGGCCGCGAACAGTGGTTTTCGGTGTCACAGACAGTGGTGTCATCCGGTCTGGTCGGTGAAGGAGCACGACGCGTCGCCGTGGACGGAAGGTGCATGATGAGGCTTGCTCGCCCACAGGAATCCGCCCCGCCCCGCCGACGGCCCCGGGGACCCGCATCCACCGGCCCCACGGGGCTGCACGCCCTGCCCCGCCCGGTGGCCGCGGTGGTGGGCGCCGGTGGCGTCCTCGGCGCGGCACACGTAGGGGTCGGGCACGCACTGGAGGAGCGCGGATTCGTCCCGGACATGATCATCGGAACTTCGGTTGGCGCGCTGAACGGGGCCATCGCGGCAGCCCACCCCGACCGGGCCGCGCAGTGGCTGGACCTCATCTGGACGGAACTGCGCCGCCGGGACGTGTACCGGCTCGGCTATCTGTCCTCACGGGTCAGCCTCTTCACCGACCGCGGTCTGCGCCGGTTGATCGCACGGGCCGGGCTGCCGATGCGGATCGAGGACCTTGCGGTCCCGTTCACCGCGGTGGCCACGGACCTGCTCACCGGTGCTCCGGCGCTCCTGGATCACGGCGACCTCGAATCCGCACTGCTGGCCAGCGCGGCCATTCCCGGAGTTCTGCCTCCGGTCGACCGTGGGGGCCGCACGTTCGTCGACGGCGGAGTGATCGCGTACGTCCCGGTGCTGGCGGCACTGGAGGCCGGCGCGGCCAGCGTCGTCGTGGTGCCGACCGGCCCGGAGAGCGCGCCACCGCCGCCGACCGTCCCCCGCCTGCGTGCGGGTGCGATAGCGGCCCGGGCCGCGGTTCTGATGCTGCGTCACCAGATCGAGCGTGACCTGTGGGAGGTGTCCCGGCACCTGCCGACCGTCGTCCTGCCGACGGGGACCGAGGACTGGCCCGCCCCGTGGGACTTCGGGCACTCGCAGCGGCTGATCGACGCGGCATCCCTGACCGCGGGCCGCTTCGTCGACGCACTGCGCATCGACGGACCGGGCCTGTACCGGGCGGAGCCAGGCCCGAACGAGACACCGAAAGGGACGGCGGACATGGCGCCGAAAGAGCCGGTGGACATGGCATCGGAAGCGACGTCGCAAGAGATGTCGCACGTGACGTCGGAGGTGACGTCGGAACGGTCATCGCAAAGGTCAGCGCACACCATCCGATCGGGGGTCCTCCTGTGAGCACCATCGCGTTCCTGAACATCGGTATGCACGGGCACGTCAATCCCACGCTGCCGGTCGTGGCCGAACTCGTCCGGCGCGGACACACCGTCACTTACCACACCTCGCCCGTGTTCCAGGAGGAGATCGAGGCCGCCGGTGCGGACGTGCGCCTCTACCCCGGCGGCGACCCGGCCCTGCCCGATCCTCCGACGCCGGTCACGCTGATGGAGGGGCTTGCCCGCACCGCCGTCCGCCTGCTGCCCGCCGTTCTCACCGACCTGCGCCGGATCAGGCCCGATGCGATCGTCCACGACAGTGCCTGTCCGTGGGGTGCGGTCGCCGCCCGTGAACTCGGGGTGCCGGCCGTGTCGTCCTTCACCACGTTCGCCTTCAACCGCCAGGTCCGCAGCCCGACCAGCGGATCCTGGGAACTCCTGAGCGCGGCGGCGGCCCGGCCCGGCAGCGCCGGAGGCTACCTGAGCTCGCGCCGGCGCCTGCGCCGCCGCTTCGACACCCGCGGGCTGCCCCTGCTCGACCTGGGCAACCTCCGTCAGCCGCTCAACCTGGTGTACACGTCGAGGGCGTTCCAGCCGGCCGCCGACGCCTTCGACGGGTCCTACCGGTTCGTCGGCCCGAGCGTCGGGGCCCGCCCGGCCGACCCTTCGTTCCCGGCCGACCGACTCCAGGACCCGCTGTTGTACGCGTCCCTGGGCACGGTGTTCAACGCCGACCCGCAGTTGCTGCGTACCTTCTCCACCGCCCTCGCCCCGCTGGGCGGCACGGTGGTCGTCTCCACCGGCCGGACGGATCCTGCCGCGTTGGGGCCCCTGCCGGTGAACGTGCTGGCCCGCCGCTCCGTGCCGCAGCCGGAGGTGCTGGCCCGCGCGTCGTTGTTCGTCACCCATGGAGGGATGAACAGTGTCAACGAGGCCATGTACGCCGGAGTCCCGATGCTCGTGGTGCCACAGGGCGCCGACCAGCCGATGGTTGCCGGACGCGTCGTCGAACTGGGTGCCGGCCTGTCGATCCGTACCGAGGACGTCACGGAGGAGTCGGTACGCGCCCTTGCGTGGCGTCTGCTCGACGACGCCCGGTTCCTGACGGCGGCGACCACCCTGCGCACCGCTCAGCGCGAGGCGGGCGGATACCGGCGGGCCGCCGACGAGGTGGAGCGCTACCTGCACGCGGCCGTCCCGGCGCGCGCCCTGACTCCCGTCGACCCGGCACAGCGAGGCTGAGGATGTCACCCGTCGTTGTCGTCATGCTGCTGCTGGCCGGGTTCTCGGAGGCTGCCGGGCGCCTGACGCCGCTCATGGTCCGGCGGCCCGGTGTCCCGAGGAAGCGGGCGGTCGGGCTGTTGCTGGCCGGAGCCGTCGTCGAGGGCGCCATGTTCGCGCTGTGGCCGCTGACCGCGTGGACCCTGGCGGTGCTGCCGCTGTCCACGCCACCGGACGGCGAACCGGTGTGGACACCCGACCGGCTCGCCCCGCTGATGTTCGCCGCCGTGCTGGCCTTCCCCCTCCTCGGACCGCTGTTCCACGCCCTGCTCTGTGTGGGCGTCGGTGCCGCTCTCACCGGCCCGCTGGCCACCGCGACCGGGCTCGGCTGGTGGTCCGCCGCCGGCTGTGTCGCCGTCGCCGGGGTGACGCTCGGGCTCGCCGCCGAGGGCGTCCGCCGACTGGTCGTCCGCAGGAGCCCGGCCGCGACTTTGGAGGTGACCGCGTGAACGACTTCCTGCTCTGGGCCGTCGCGTTGGGCCCCGCCCTCCTCGCCGAAGGGCTGCTGGCCCGCTACGAGATCCTCGCCTACGGGGCCGGCTGGCGGACCCCGACCACCGCGCTCCCGGACGGTGTGCCCTATGCCCGGGGTGCGGCCCCCGACCTGCCCCCGACGGCCTACCTGGTGTATCTGGACGGCATCGGCAAGCGCCGCGTCCGTGACAGCCGGGACGGCGGCCAGCTGGTGAAGGCCGTGCTCGCGGGAGCGCCGGAACTACGGGTGCTGGGCCAGGTGCAGCCCTACTCGCCCCTGGCCGATCCGCTCGCCGACCGCCCGGTGTGGGCGTGGCTGCGCCGCCGCGTGGGACTGCTGCTGTTCCTGCACAACGTCATGCAGATCTTCGTCGCCGCCGACCACCGCTACCGGCCCCTGTACAACCGGGCCGTCGGGACCCAGATCGCGACGCAGCTCCAACTCGCCGGATACCGGCCCGGCAGCGGCATCCCCGTGGTGCTGCTGAGCTACAGCGGCGGCGCCCAACTCGCCACCGGCGCGGTCGACATGCTGTACGACCTGCTGCGCGCCCCGCTCCTGCTCATCATGTTCGGCGGGTTCCACAACGGCGCCAACGACCTCACCCGTGCCGAGCACGTGCACCGGCTCACCAGTGCGAGCGACCGGGTGGAACGGGTCAGGTCCTGGATCTTCCCGCAGCGCCGGACGCTGTTCCGGCGCAGCGGCTGGAACCGGGCCGTCCGCGCCGGGAAGGTCACCGTGCACCGGCTCGACCCCGCCACGCATGTCGGTCCCCGCAGCTACATCAGCCCGACGACCCGGCTGCCGGACGGGCGCAGCCACCTGGACCGCACCGCCGACACGGTGATCGCACTCGTTCGTGCCCACGTCGGCGCGGGCGCGGACGCGGCGAAAGACGCGACGGCGACAGACCACCCGTAGCCGCGAAGGCGCCGGTCCTGCCGCCGTCACGGCGGCGCTCGGCTGACGCGTTCCCGGCCTCCGGGTGTGCGCCTCCGGTGGCCGTTCCCGGTGTCCGTCTCCTGCGTCCGTCTCCGGTGTCCATCGCGACGGACACCGGAGGCGGATGCCGGGAACGGACACCGTTGACAGACACCGCCGTTGGCGTCACCGACCGGCGAGCCACCGGTCGACCGACTCATGGCCAAGACGCGCGTCGGCCCGGGGAAGCAGTGTCCTCTCGTCGAGCAGCGCGCCGAAGAAGGGGGCCCGCGGGTCGGACACGACCTCACGCAGGGCACCGCGGGCGGCCAGCAGCTTGGCGGTGAGGTCGTCGAGACGGTGCTCCTCGGGGCCCGCGACCTCAAGCACACCGAACAGCGGTACCCCCACGGCCACATGGGCGACCGAGGCGGCGACGTCGTCCGTCGACACGGGCCGTACCGGGACGGGCGCCACATGCACACCGTCCGCGTGGGCGGTCGAGCGGGAAAGGGCCTCCACGGACTCGAAGAACGGCGTGGCACGCACGATGGAGTACGGGATCGGCGAGCGCCGTATCCGCTCCTCCTGCAGCGCCTTCGCGTGGAAGTATCCGGCCTGCGCACGGTCGGTGCCCACCAGGGACAAGGCCACGTAGTGCTCGGCACCTGCCGTGGCGGCGGCCTTCAGGAGGTTGGCGGTCGCCTCCTCGAAGAACCGCGCACTCGTGGCCTGCGCGCGGGAGGGCGCGTCGGTGACGTCGACCACGTCGGCGCCGCGCAGGGCGACGGTGAGTCCATCGCCCGTGACGACGTCCACACCGTCGGCGCGCGAGAAGGGGCGGACCTCCACACCGTGGTCCCGCAGTCCGGCGACCGTCCTGGACCCGATCAGCCCGGTGGCACCTGCAACAGCGACTCTCATCTTCTTCGGCCTCTTCCGGTCGACGGCGATCACGATGGTGAGGGCATCGCGATGGTGATGGCGAAATCGGTGACGGCGGGGGAGGGGGAAGCACACACCCACCCCACCGCTCCTCTGACCGTCATCGGACAGCTGGTGTGACACTGTCCGGCGCCGGCCGGCAAATACGCGACGAGGTGGGAACCGGCCGCACTCTTCGTGTCACAGATCAGCCGCGCGCCCGGTCATTCCTGCGTAGGCCCAAGCAGTTCGAATCCCCAGGAAGGTGCGACACAGTGTCAGACAGCCACGCGGGACATGTGCACGGGACAGACGCCAAGGAAGGGGCGACCGGTTGGATGACCGCCGCCAAGATGATCCAGGATGCTTCACCGATCACCGTCCCGGAGGGCGCCTCGGCCATGACGATCCACGTCGACTGGAACCCGGGCGACCCGGGAACCCCGCCGCACCGGCACTCGGGTCCCGCTTTCGGGTATGTCATCGAGGGCGCGGTCCGCTTCGAGCTGGAGGGTGAGCCGGAGCGCGTCGTGGAGGCGGGCGGCACCTTCTGGGAGCCCGGCGGCGACGTCATCCACTACCAGGACGGCAACGCGCTGGCGGACGCGCGAACCCGGTTCGTGGTGACCATGCTGTGTGCGCCGGGCAAGCCCATGCTCGAACTGGTCGACGAGGAGGAACTGGCGAAGCGCGTCCATCTGCGCGCCCCTCGCCCCACCGCCTGACCGGTACGTCGGTACCCCCTTACCCCGCCGGTACCCCCCCGCCCGCACGGGCAGCGCGCGGACGGCCGGAGAGCGGAACGAGCAGTGCACGACGTCACTGATGTCGTGCACTGCGTGCCAACCGGGCTGGTGGGACTCGACGACCGGCCAGTATCGCTCAGACGGCGGCCCGTCATCCCGAGTGGCGCGTCGCTTCGGCACCCACTTGATCGCTGCCCAACTTAGGGTCCGTCTTCAAAGATCATCGGGTGGTCGATCATGTTTAGGTGATACGCCGCCATGAACTCACCGATCAGGAGTGGGAGTTACTCGCTCCGCTGATACCGCGGGCCGCGACGGGCCGGCCTCGGGTGTCGGACCGGCAGGTCATCAACGGAATGGTCTACAAGATCCGGACCGGGATCTCCTGGCGTGACCTGCCGGAACGCTACGGACCATGGCAGACGGGTCTACACCCGCTTCCGCCGCTACGCCCTGGACGGCGTCTTCACTCACGCCCTCCAGCACATCCAGGCTTCCGCGGACGCGGCCGGCGACACCACCTTTTCGATCATCATCGACTGGGGGATCAAGCCATACCGGGGCCGAAGGCCGGGAGCCTCATTGCGAGGCCACACGGGATTCTGCGACGAGTACCTCGGAGCGGGTGTTGCACGGGTCGCGGTCGGCGTCGGCCCAGTGCTTGAAGCTGGTGCGCTGGTAGCCGTCACGGGACTCGGCTGCAGACGGCAGGAGTTGGACGGTTTGGGTCAGTGGCAGAGACTCGGCTCGCGCTTCGTGTGCTGCGGAGGGTGCAGCGGCGAGCGGGAGGGCCATCAGGGTGGCAGCAGTGACTGCGATCTTCGAGAGCATGAGTTCTTGCTGGCGGTGGCCCGCCGCGACCCGCCCGGATGTGGGTCACTCCTCGCCCGGGCGGGGGCCATGGTCGTACCGCGGGCACACCGTGGGACCCTCTGGCCGTGGTTCGTGGGCGGTTGGGCCGGGGCAATGGGCGACCCTGTGCTCGCCGATCGCGTCGCGAGGAGAAACCGGCGGTGCGGGTGATCGGTGCCAAAGGATTTGGGTCTCACTGAAATGTGTTGTGGGTCTGTCGGAACCGCGGAGAGACTGGCAGCCAGTCGTGACGGCCTGACCAAGCACGATGCAGGCCGCTGCACCTCACTGGCGGATCATCGATCGAGGAGTCCACATGCGTCTGCGTAAGCGCGCGGTAGCCGCCGTGTTCGTGACCACCGCAGCCTTCACCGCCCTCGCCCCTCAGGCTATGGCTGCCCCCATGCCCTGGGAGACCAGCAAGACCCCCACCCACCACGTTCCCGCCACGGCAGCCAACGGCAGCGGCACGCTCACCGTGCTGTGCGGAAACCCCTGCTACCAGTAGGCAGTCGCGGCGGGGCCCTGGAAAGGTCTACCGGACGCGGAGGTTCAACAGCTCTCTGGCCCCGGCCCTGAGAGGAAACAAGTCTCCGATCCCCCTACCGTTCCCCTTACCAACTCCCCTACCGGCAGCCTCGGCAGACCGCACACGGTTCACGCAGCTCAGACCCCTTGTGCAGCTCCGACCACGACTCGCGACGCCTCTCTTTTCCCTCCTTGCCTGCACCTGCTGATGGGGATGGGCTGTCTGTGGCGGGTGGGCGGGACGCGTAGTGATCAGAGGGTCTGGCCGGCGGGGGTCTGCCGTGGCGGCCCGGCCCAGCCCGGCGCGGCCGGTCCGCTCGCACGCGGCGGCGAGGCGCCGTCGTGTCACGGAACGCGGACAGACAGAGGGAAGGGGCGAGGCTGGGGCGGGTGGTATGAAGGCGTACCCGTACGGGTCGACGGCGGCGGTGCGCGGCCACGTCCTCGTCGCGCTCGGGGTGTTGAAGGTCGCGACGGCCGAGCAGATCCACCGGCTGACCGTTCCCGGGCACAAGGACAACAAGGTGTTCCGCAACGTTCTGCTGGATCTGTCGCGGCACGGGCTGACCGTCTCAGGAGCAGTGCGCGCGACGGGAACAAGCTGTGGGGGCTGACGCTGCTTGCGGAGATCCGAGAGATCCGTTCGAGCGGGGGGCTGCGGCGGTCCAGGGACTACAGGACGCGGAAGACCTCCCGGCCCATGGGATGGATCCGGGCCATCTGCGGCGCCGTGCCGAACGCGGGGGACAGGTTCTCCAGTGCGCCGTCGCGCTCGCCGATGTCGAGTTGAGCGCGCACGTAGTTGATCCGGGTCGGGGCAGGCCTGCGAGCGCGTCGTCCAGGTTGTCGGTGAGCGACAGCGCGATGCGCGGCCGGCCCAAGTCCACCAGTGTGGCGAAGACGTGGGAGAACGTGTTCTGCGGCCCGAAGGTCAGCCCGTGCGCGGCCACATCGCGGGTGAAGGAGTCGGCCACGTGCCAGGCGGACCGGATGTGCTGCCCCGCCTCCCGCTTCCCCTCCTTCTTCTCGTGCAGGCGTCCGGCGAGGGTCATGCCGCGCAGGTCGAGGATTCCCACCGCCAGGCATCGGTCGGCGGTGCTGAGTGGGGCGGCCTGCACGGCAGTAATCGCCCGGTCGCGCGCGGCCACCGCGAGCGGGGAGTGCCGGCCTTTCTCGGCTGTACGTCACTGCTGCCAGCCGACTCTGTCCCCGTCCGCACAGGGGCAGGGCATGGTCGCGGCGTCACCGTCCTGCCCGTGGTCGCCGCTGCGCGGATTGGGTTCCTGGCGCAGATCAAGGAAGCAGCGCAGCCGTACGCCGGGGTTCGCCGGGGGCTCGGGTCGTGCGCTCTGCCGCGGCCGTCGCCCACCGTGTGGCGAGCAGGTTCTGGATCGCGAAGGCTGTGGCGTCGTCCGAGGCTGCAATCTCCACCACGGCCAGCCCGGGTTCCGCTACGTGCGCGTCATTCATCGGCCTCATGCCCAACAATGCGGATCTGTGGACGCGAAGGTTCTCCGGTCGGGCGGGCATTCACTCGACCGGATACACCTCTGACTAGCCCGTTCACGAGCTTCGGTTCGGCCTCGCCACTGTCTTCTTCGCACCCCGTGTCCCGCTGCCGGCGGATCGGGGTCTGCTCTGACGGCTGAGCGCTCTGCCCGGCTCCCGGTGGCCGGGCAGAGCGCTCGCCTGCGGCGGCACGGGTCCGCCGGAGGTCCGCTGCGGCGGGTCAGTCGAAGAGGATGTCGAGGACGACGCCGACGAGGCCGCCGACGTTCCCGGTGCGGTCGCGGTCGTCGGAGGTGTCCGAGCGGCTGTCCTTGCAGCAGTGTTCCAGGTCGCCCAGGTGGTGGAGGGTGGAGGCGAGGCGGCAGTCGGCGGCCGGAGCGGTGACGGCCTGGGCGGTGGGAACGGTCACGAAGACGGCTCCTGTCACGCGAAGGATGGTGAGTGAAGCGCGCGCGAGGACGGGCATGAACTGCCCTTTGGGGGAGTAGAGGCGCTGGTGGCCTCTGGCCTCGTGATCGTCGCTGGTGCGGCGGGCCCGGTGTGCTGGCGTGCCGGACCGCCGTGATCTGTCACCCGGTCGGTTCGTGTATCAGTGTGAGTACGAGTGCCTGTGCGCGAGTGCGTGCCCCGCCGTTGCGACCTCCTTACCGGGGGGCAGCTGTCGGGTGGTGATGGCGTGGCCCACTTCTGCGGGCGGGCGGTCGTGGGTGATCGCGTAGGTGCGCAGAGGCAAGGGGGAGGACGTGGTGGCTGATCCTTCGGTTGAGACGGCTGTTTCGGGCCGTTGTCTGGTTGCGAGGGTCAGTGGCGGGATGGATCATGCCAGTGATCCGGCGTTGCGGGCGCAGTTGCGGCAGTTGATCGTGCAGGGGAACCGCTTCATCGTGCTGGATCTGTCCCGTGTCTCGTTCTGTGACTCGTCCGGGCTGAACATGTTGCTCGGAGTCTGGCGGCAGGCGAATGCCGTCGCGTCCGTGGTGGTGCTGGCGTGTGTGCCCGACCGGCTGCGGCGGATTCTTCAGATCACGGGGGCGGACCAGGTCCTGCGGGTCTACGACACCGTCACCGATGCGCAAGCCGGCTTGAACACCTGAATCGCGCGAGAGCGATGCGCGCCGAGAGCACATCTTTGTACGGGTTCAGCGATGGGTTCTGGTTATGGCCGCCCGGGCACGCTCTGCGGCGTCCCGCACAATCCGGGGTGCGGGAGTGATCGGCGATGCGGCGGTCGTCGGCAGGCTAGTCGGTCAGGGCGATGCGGGCCGTGACGCGTTTGCCGGACGGTCGGAGATGGACGTGGAAGTGCTCGGCGAGGGCCTGGACGATCTCCACGCCGTGCCGGCCCACCCATCGCGGGTCGACCGCATGGGCAGTGGGCGGTACGGGGACGCTGTCCTGCGCGCTCACCTCGACCGCGGTGTCGGTGACGCGCAGTTCCAAGACGGCGGGGCCGGGGGCGTGCGCGCAGGCGTTGGTGACGAGTTCGCTCACGACCAGTTGGATAAGGTTGATGGCGCGGGCCGTGACGGGCACGTTGAGTCTTGCGCGGGCCCGGGCGAGGAAGTCGGCCGCGAGGTGGCGTGTTTCGGCGATGCAGGAGGTGTCGCCGCGCAGGCGACCTGGACCACGCTGCGCGTGAGCACATCGAGAATGTGCTGAAACCATTGGCCGATGTCACGCCGGCCCGGACCGTGGCCGACCTGTCCGGTGTGACCTTCATGGACTCCAGCGGCATCAACATACTCATCACCGCCTACCGGAACGCTGTGGTCAGTGCGCTCGGGCGCGGATGATCACGAGTTTTTCCTGCTGTTCGCCGTTGGTGGCGAGACCTTGCTGTTGGAGCCAGGAGCGACGCGAGCGCAGGATCGGCCCCCAGGGCACGGATGCGGTCGTGGTGGCCTCTGCGGTCAGGCCTGCTTCCGCCAGTCGCTTCAGTGTCGTTTCGGGCCCGCTCATCACGGAGTGCACGATCAGGAGGATGCCGCCGGGGTGTAGCAGGGCCGGGGCGCTTGCGCAGATTTTGTCGATGACGAGCCGGCCGTCGCGGCCGGCGTCCCAGGCGCGTGCTGGCCCGCTGGAGGGCGGGCTGCTGTTCGGCGAGGGGACGTAGGGCGGGTTGGCGAGGACGAGGTCGAACCGGCGCCCGATGGTGCGGTGGGTGAAGTCCCCGTGCAGGATCTGCAGGGGCAGACGGTGGCGCAGGGCGTTGAGGCGGGCGGTGGCCACCGCCCGCCTGGAGACGTCCACTGCGGTGACCTGTGCTTTTCTGCGTGCGGCGCTGAGTGCTAGGGCGCCGGTGCCGGTGCCGATTTCCAGGACTTTCGTCGCCGCGTGGATGTCTTCTGCGGCGAGGGCGGTGGCGAGCAGATGGGTGTCCGCCTGCGGCCGGTATACGCCCGGCAGGGCCAGCAGTCCGGCAGGGAGGAGTCCTCGGGTTACAGCTGTGCAGGGCACCGCGCCTCCGCGGAGTTGGATGTTCGAGTACGTGCTCGGGCAGACGGGGCATCAAAGGGAGCAGAGATTGTGCAGAGCCTTGCGGCTCCTTGCCCGCGAGCGGGGGAGTGTGTGGGATCAGACGGGCTGAGTGAAACGGTCCCAGACACGGTGAGAGCCCAGCAGTTCGGCGATCCGCTCCAGGGCCGCGTCGGCCGAGTCAGCGCTCACCACACCGTGGCCGGGCGGGCGGGAGCGGGACTTCGTGACGCGTGATCCGCAGGCTGTTGTGCGGTATCGCCACGCCGGGGTCCGGGGCGTGAGGACGGGCTCATACACCGTACGTACCCGGGCCTTGACCGGGCATCCTCACGGCCGTGTGGTGGGAGCATCGGAATGTCCGTGCGATGAGGGGGAGGTGAACTCGTGCCTGTCGTCGCCAGTCTGATGCTATTCCTCCAGGACCGGTGGGACGAAGAGCAGCGCGATACCGCGCTCTTCCACGAACTCGACTGCCCCGACCCTCCACGGGCCGGACGCGTCAGCTGCTGCGGATGCCCCTGCCCTGCCCAGATTTGTGACCGCCTCGCCGATCACCGTCGGATCGTGCGGGACTGCGAACAGCGCATCAGACGAGAACAGAGCAGCGGCGCGCACTGGTCGGTGGATTCAATCCGCGCCTTTCAGATCATGAAAGCCTTCGCCCTGCCCTACGAACTGCACCCCGGATGGCGGGACACCTGGTATCCCTGACAGCACCGGTGACGCGACGCGCAACCGCCGTGCTGCGAACCACTCACCCCTGCCCTGATCCCATGCCCGCCATCAGCAGAGCGCCGATCGCGCACGGGACCGGTAGCGGCGTCACGGGTTTTGACCGTCAGTGCGCTCACGCGGGTTCGTCGCCCGGAGTCGTGGGAGGCAGGGCCGGCACGCCGAGGGCGAGCAGCGCGGTGTCGTCGTCGGGTCCGTTGTCGAAGGAGGCGAGCAGCCCTTTCAGAGCGGTGATCAGTGCCTGTGGGCCGGTCGGCGGCTGGGCTGTGATGAAGGCGCGCAGGGCGTCCTCGCCGTAGAGCTCGCGGCCTGGTCCTGTACGGGCCTCGGTCAGTCCGTCGGTGTACAACAGCAGCGTGTCGCCGGGCCGCAGGCGGGTGCGGGCGGTGGTGAACGGGGCCCGGGGCACGGCGCCGATGAGCAGTCCGCCCGGGGTGCGGAGGCAGTCGGCGCTGCCGTTGGCGCGCTGGATGAGCGCGGCGGGGTGTCCGCCGGCCGCCAGGTGCACGCCGACGTGGCTGCCGGCGGGTTCCAGGACGCCGAATATGGCGGTGCAGTAGCGGCCCTCGCCGGTTCGGTATCGCTCGTGCAGCACCGTGTTCAACGTGGTGAGCACGGTGATGGGGTCGGGGTCGTGCAGGGCGGCGGCACGCAGGGTGTAGCGGGCCAGCGAGGTGACCGTGGCGGCCTGGGGGCCCTTGCCGCACACGTCACCGAGGAAGAACGCCCACCGGCCGGCCCTCAGGGGGAACAGGTCGTAGAAGTCTCCGCCCAGCAGATCGGGGGAGGCCGTGTGGTAGTAGGAGCCTGCTTCCAGGCCCGGCACGGCGGGCAGTTCGGCGGGGAGCAGACTCTGCTGCAGGACGGCGAGGGCCTCCTGGAGCCTGATGCGGTCGGCGTCGGACCGACGCCGCGCCTCCTCCGCCGCTTTGCGGCCGCGCAGCAGCTCCCTCTCATAGGCGCGGCGGTCGCGGGCGTCGAAGACGGTGGTGCGGATCAGTAGTGGCTCGCCGTCCTTGCCTGTCTTGACCTTCGAGGTGACCAGCACCGGCATCCGCCCGCCAGCGGCTTTGATGTCCAGGGCGATGCCGCTGATCTCGCCCTTCATCTGCAGCAGCGGCGCGAAGTGCGTCTCGTGGTAGAGCTTGCCGCCCACCGTGAGCAGATCGGTGAACCGCATCCGCCCCACCACCCGGGAGCGGTCCAGGCCCAGCCAGTCCAGCAGGGTGGTGTTGATCTTTACGATGGTGCCGTCCATCAGCGTCGACAGATACCCGCACGGAGCCTGCTCGTACAGTTCCTCGGCACTGTCCTCCAGCAGGGACGTGACCACCGTGTCTGCGCCGTCTGGGTTTTGTGTCTGACCCGGCTCGGGAGCAGGGTCGGTACGGCACATCATCAACAAGTCCCGATGAACGCGGTGATCGCCCCGGCCGTGACCTGCGGCGCGCTCAGCTGCGGACAGTGCCCCGTCGCCTCCAGCGTCACCAGCCGGCTGCCCGGGATGGCATCGCGGACGTAGGCGCCGACCTCCCGCGGAGCGATCACGTCCTGCCGGCACTCCAGAATCAGCGTCGGCACCGCGACCGTCTCCAGATCCTTGCGGCTGTCGGACAAGAACGTCGTGCGGGCGAAGACGCGGGCCATGTCCGGGTCGGTCGCGCAGAACGAGGCCGTCAGCTCCTCGCCGAGCTCCGGCCGGTCCGCGTTGCCCATGATGACCGGGGCCATCGCCGCCGACCAGCCCAGATAGTTCGACTCCAGCGACTCCAGCAACTCGTCGATGTCCTCGGCGCTGAACCCGCCCCGGTAGCCGTCGTCGTCGATGTAGCGGGGCGAGGGCGTGACCATCACCAGCCGGGACAGACGCTGCGGGACCCTCGCCGCCACGAGCACTCCCACCATCGCGCTGACCGAGTGCCCCACGAACGTCACCTCCCGCAGGTCGAGTTCCTTGCAGACCTCCAGCGCATCCTGCGCGTAGCCCTCCAGCGAGCTGTAACGCCGTTCGTCCCAGGCCGACGGGTCCGCCCGGCCCGAGCCTACGTAGTCGAAGAGCACCACCCGGCAGCTCTCGGCAAGGACCGGAACCACCAGGCGCCACATGTTCTGATCGCAGCCGAACCCGTGCGCCAGCAGGAGTACCGGCCCGTCCGCACAGCCGGTGACGGTGACACAGTTCCTGCGACGGATATCCATAACTCACCAGTTTTCCACCACCACCCCACCCAAGGCAGAGGCTTGACGCCCCGACACCCCCCAGGGCTACGACCACGCCACGCGGCGAGATGCCGTCCGCCCCGCTGCCGGTGCTCGTCCGGTGTGCCTGGCCCGGCAGGCGGGAGGCCGGCTGGTCGCCGACGGGGAGGACCGGCACGTCCTGAAGCAGAGGAACAGACGGCAGCAACACGCAGGAATGGGGTGGACCGGCTGCCGGTGTCTACACTCCGGGGCGTGTTTTTGGCGGATACCGCTCGTGCCGTCATCTGCCGGGCGGATTGGGGGGAAACCGTGTGATGGCATCGGCCGGTGGGGCCGGTGGCATCAGCCGCGCTGAGGCGCGGCGGACAAGGAGGCTGCCTATGAGCCGGGAACAGCACATCGCCCGCACGTTCGTCTACCTGGCCGACACGCTCGTGGAGGACTTCGACGTCGCAGATTTTCTGCAGCAGATGACGGTGCGCTGCACCGAACTCCTCGACGTGGCTGGCGCCGCGGTCTTCCTGGAGCCCTCCGACTCCGGCCTGCACGCCGTCGCCCCGCATGATCGTGGCCCCCGTCTTCTGGAGGTGCTGCACGGTGCCTGCGGACAGGGCCCGACCCGGGACGCCTGCCGCACCGGCCGGACGGTCACCACCGAGGACTTGGATGCTGCGGCCGCCCGCTGGCCGCAGTTCCTGCGGCAACTGCACGCCGCCGACTGCACCGGTGCGACGGCGGTGCCTCTGCGGCTGCGCGACGACACCGTCGGTAGCCTGCTCCTGCTGCACACCGCCGGCCGGCGGCTGAACGACGGCGAACTCGACCTCGCACAGGCTCTGGCCCGTGCGGCCACCATCGGCCTGCTCCACGCCCGCACCCACCATCAATCGCGCACCGTAACCGAACAGCTCCGCGGGGCCCTGGACAGCCGCGTCGTCGTCGAGCAGGCCAAGGGCCTTCTCTCCGCCCGCCACGGCATCAGCCTGGACGATGCCTTCGCCCTGCTGCGTCACTACGCCCGTTCCCGCCGACTGCTGTTGAGTAGCGTCGCCCGGGACGTCATCGAGCACCAACCCGTTCCCGGCCCCGCACCCTCCCGGAGTCAGACGCGCGCACCGGACACCCCGTAGTGGCCGCCGTCGAGAGGCGGTGGAGGTTCTCACTTTCTACCCGAGGGGACTCAAGTCTGGGCGGGGCGCCAGATGGGGCCTGATGGCCCGTCGCGCAGCAGATTGGTCAGTGCGGCCACAGCGTGGGAACCTGGTTGGGGAAACTGGATGGGGCTGTGTCCTGGGCGCGAGCTGGTGGAAGTCGAGGAAGGTGACGATGCCGCCGATCACCAGCGTGAGTTCAGCGTTCATGGGGCAGTCAGTAGCTCGTTCGGGTGATCCAGGCAAGCGCGCCTCGGCCGGGCTGACGGACAACACAGTGACGGGACCGCTGATCGAGGTCTGCTAAGGCGCTCAGTTCGACGATCGCCGCGCCCGACGGCCTCTCAGAACAGTTCCCTTCTCCTCCTTCGGCGTGGGAGGTGTCCGCAGCGCTGACGCCGCCGCGGCCGTGAGGAGGAAGCGTGCCGCTTGCGCTTTCGAAACGAGCGCCTCCCACTCGGCCCACTCCACTGTCGACGTCTCCCTCCGCCCCTGCCCCACCAATGCGCTCTGCATAGCCAGGAACGCTGTCCGCAACTCGGACACCGCCCCGTCAACGCCCGGTGGGCCTAGGTCGTTTCTGATGGCTCTTGTCGGATGCGGTGGACCAAGTCCTGGGGTGGGCAGGTGCCGGGCATGGTGCGGCGACATGAACTGACCGATGCGCAGTGGCGGATGATCGAGCCCTTGCTGCCGGACAACGGCCGGCCGGGCGGGCAGTGGTCCGATCACCGGACCGTGGTCAACGGGGTGCTGTTCCGGGCCCGTACGGGGGTGCCCTGGCCGGACCTGCCGGAGCGGTACGGGCCCTGGCAGACCGTCTATGAACGACATCGCCGCTGGTCGGCGGACGGCACTTGGCAGCGGATCCTGACCGAGCTGCAGATCGAGGCGGACGCCGGTGATCCCGACGGCGCCCTGGCCCGCCGCCTCGATGCGGAGCGGGAGTGGGCGGTGAACATCGACTCCACCTCCTGCCGGGCTCACCAGCACGCGGCCGGGGCCCGGCACCGGCCGCCGCGCGACTTCCCCGAAAAGGGGGCGGAGCCCGTGTGGAGGCTGATGGGCGGGAGGCGCTGGGACGCTCACGGGGCGGGGTGACCACCAAGGTCCATCTGCTGGCTGACGACCGGGCCCGCCCGCTGACCTGGCTCACCTCACCGGGCCAGCGGGGCGACAGCCCCATGCTCGTCCCCGTGCTGGAGACAGTGCACATCCGGCGGCGCGGTCCGGGCCGCCCGCGCCGCCGCCCGGACCGGGTGCGCGGCGACAAGGCTTACTCCAGCCGCGGCAACCGTGCCTACCTTCGCCGTCGGGGCATCAAGGCGACCATCGCCGAACCGAACGACCAGCAGGCCAACCGCCGCAACCGTGGCCGGGCCGGTGGCCGCCCACCCGCCCTCGACAAGGCCCAGTACCGACGGCGCAGCGCAGTCGAGCGGTGCGTGAGCAAGTGGAAACAGTTCCGGGCCGTGGCCAGCCGCTACGACAAACGCGACTACATCTTCAACGGCACCCTCACCATCACCGCGATCGTCATCTGGCTCCGAGACACCGTCCAAGAGCCGTCAGAAACGCCCTAGAAGCTCGGTACGGTCTACCGCGGGCAGCAGCCGCGCCCACACCTCGTCGCACTCCTCCTGCGCGATCAGCCGTAACTCCTTTCCGCCGCCGAATCGCGACTGCTCCTCCAACACCCGGTCCGCCCTGTCGGGCCACTCGAACTGGTAGGCACGCAGGTCCTTGATGGCCGCGTCCCAAGCGTTGTACAGCTGGAGGTACGCCTGCTGGCGTTGGTCGCGCAGCCATTGGCGGTGTTCGACGTGGGCCTCGCCTGCGGTCTGGCGGTGTCCGACGAAGAGGCCAGCGAAGGCGCCTGCGATACCGAAGACGCCTGCTGCGACGGCGGCTATGACGGCTGCCCATGCATCGCTCATACCGGACATCGTGCATCGCCAACACCTACGACGTCTCCGGGCCATCGAAAGACGCATCGAGTGCTGCACGCTAGTTGATGACGTCTTGACGGGCCCGGGTCGCTCGGGTCGGGCAGACCCGGTGGAACGGGGGCGGTTCCGAGCCCGTACGGCTTCCGTAGAAACGCTGAGGGCTCCGCTGTTCAAACGGCGGGACCCTGTTGGCCTCTGCTGTGAGCCCGCAGACTTCAGTTAGCCGACCCTGCCCGGGCCGCGCCCGGTGCGTCTCTGCGCCGCTCGCCCCTGTTCGATCCCGGGTTCGGGGGTGACTGTGGTTGTGGCGGTGGCGGGTGTTGTTGTCTGTGCTGGGGGTGTGGGTTCCGCTCGGTCGTTGCGGTGCGAGGCCGGCTCTGCGGCACCGGCCTTGGAGGCTTTCATTTTGTCGTTGGGGGACCATCACCTGGTGTGCATCTTCTGGGCGTGACGCGCATCCACGGAGTATTCGTCGGTATCGTCGTCTGCCTGGTCCTCCACCGCGTTGTTCAACGGTTTTGTTGGGGCCTTTTGCTGTCGGGGGTGTGGAGTTGTCCGCCTCATGGGGGGCGTGTTCGGTGCTTTTCGAACACCTCAAAATCGTTTCTCACGGGTGGGGGTGTCGGCGGACATGTGAAGACACATCACAGGGGAAGCCTGCAGTGTGGCGCCGTTCGAAGGCTGATCGATGGGTGGTTCTGGGTTGTCACCAGTGGGTGAGGGCGCCCAGGCAGATGTAGCGGTCTTCGTGGATGTTTCTTTCGTCTTTGTCGGATTTTTCGGTTCCGAGGTTCACGTGGACGCCTGCGGGTTCGAGTGTTTCGCGCAGGCGTTGCCGGAATGGTTTGCTGATGAAGTTGTGGTGCAGGTCGAGTTGTTTGAGGTGGGTGAGGGGCTGGCCGGAGAGGAGGGCTGCGGCGCCTTCGTCGCCCAGGGTGCCTTTGGACAGGTCGAGGACCTCAAGTTGGGCGATCACCGGGGCGGAGGCGACTGCGGTGGCGATGTCGTCCTGCAGGTCGCTGTTGGTCAGGGCCAGGTGTCGCAGCCGGGGCAGCCGGGTGCCGGAGAGGATGTCTTCCAGGTCGGTGACCTCGCAGCGAAATCCGTATTCCTCGCTGCCCAGCCACAGTTCGAGATGCTCCAGCGCGGGCAGGTCACTGGCTGCCACGCCGCGGACGATGTCGACTGGGAGTTCGCAGCTCTGCACGACGAGCCTGCGCAGCGCGTCGTGGCGCAGGGCGGGAAACTGCAGCGTCCCGCCGGTCTGCCCCTGATCGTCGCGCACCCCGGCGCGCATGCCGAACTCCTCCAGCGCGGGAAAGGCGGCCAGCAGGGGAGAGACATCGCTCTGGTGGATCCGGCTGAACTTGCACTCTTCCTCAGTGATGTCGCCGAGGAACAGCGCCCGCAGCGCGGGTAACTGCTCACGTGCCGCCAGCAGAGCTGCGACGACTTCCGAGGAGTCGGTGTCCTCCATGTCCTCCCAGTTGCCGGCGATCAGGGCCCGGACCTGCGTGACGTCAATTTCGGCGCAGAAGCGGTCGAAGGTCTCGTTCCACAGCTCTTCGTCGACCTCCCACCGCGGGTAGCCGATCCGCCAGGCCACGGCGCCGGGCTCCACGGGCCCGGCAGCTTCACCGGTTTGGGGAAAGAGCAGAGCGGGAAGACCGAACAGCTCTTCCAGGTGGTTGTCGAAACACTTCATCCGGATCGCTCCTTGCAGATGATGGGGCAGGGATACCGCACGCAGCAGTAGTTCTAGCAGTACCCACTGACTCGTTATGCGGTCTGTCAGGCAGTGAGAGCGGTGGTTGGCGCGAGTGCGTAGAACTCCTAACTAAATGATCTTCGAAGTGGTTGGATCACTCTGAGACTGGTGATCTGGGGGTGCGGGTGGCTCGGTCGAAGCAGTGGGAAGTCGATGACGAGCTGTGGGCGATGATCGTGCCCTTGCTGCCGAAGGTTGAGCGTCGGCTCCGGCATCCGGGGCGCAAGCGGCATCCGGACCGGCTCGTGTTCCAGGGCATCCTGTTCGTCCTGCACACTGGGAGCACCTGCCGCAGGAACTCGGCTTCGGCTCGGGCATGACCTGCTGGCGCCGCCTGTCCGAGTGGACCGAGGCCGCAGTGTGGCCCCGGTTGCACGAGGTCCTCCTCGCCGAGTTCCGCGGCGCGAACGCCCTGGACTTCTCCCGGGCGGCGGTCGACGGCTCCCACATCCGGGCGTTGAAGGGGGAGCCAAGACGGGACGAAGCCCCGTCGACCCGGGCAGGGCGGGCGGCAAGCATCATCTGATCGCCGACGCCATGGGCATTCCGCTTGCTGCGACCCTGACCGGCGGCAATCGCAATGACGTCACCCAGCTGATCCTGCTCCTGGGCCGTACCGCCCGTGCGGGGCAAGCGCGGCCCGGCCCCGACGCCGCCCTGAGGTGGTGCTGGCCGACCGCGGCTACGACCATGACAAGTACCGCCGCCTGGTCTGGGACCTCGGCGTGAAGCCGCAGATCGCCCGCCGCGGCACCGAGCACGGCTCCGGTCTGGGCACCCAACGCTGGGTCGTCGAGCGAGCGTTCGCCCACCTGCACTGGTTCCGCCGCCTACGCATCCGCTGGGAGATACGCGATGACATCCACGAAGCCTTCCTCAGCCTCGCTTGCAGCATCATCTGCTGGCGACGGCTGAAAAAGATCCGGCCGCGTTAACGTTTGTTGTTCTGAACAGCCTCGAAGCCGCGGTCTTGGATCACTGGGAAGGCTTGCTGTGTGGTGGTGATCCAGGCGTCGATGTCGGCATGGGACGACCTGATGGCGCTGATCAGGGCCTCGATCACGTCCAGTTTCGGCTTACCGACGTTCAGGCTGAGCTGGTCCATCGACACCTCTTGGTACGACATGACCAGCTGCCACCAGAACCGCATGACGAAGCGGCATTCCTGCGGGTCACGGTCGTCTGCGAGGCGATCGTGAACGACCCTCTGGACGCGTCGCCGCTGCTCATCGTCACGAAAGCCGTTGTTGAGGTCGGTCAGGGTCACGTCCGGAGGGTAGCAACCGCGTTCGTTCACGGCCTCTGACTAGCGGGAATGGTGAAGTACCACTGGAGTACTAGCAGCCGTCCCGGATATCGGCGCCGACGCGGCGGACGAGGAGGGAGCAACGGGGCCACGCGGTCCAACAGGTTATGAGGCGCAAGATCATCCGACACCCGCAGAAGTCTGCCGTTGGCTCAGTCGACAGCCAAGCCCATTTTGCAATGCTCAGTAAGAGGGGGACGTAAAAGCTGAGTCCCTGGTGCTCACGTACTGCCCTGCCAGGAGACCTGTAGAGCTGCCGCGCAGAAGCCGGGGCCGACGCCGAACAGGAGACCTGCTGTGTTCGCAGACGGGGGATCGTCATGGACGCGGGCGAGAGTGCGCAGAACGGCGGTTCCGCCGGTGTTGCCGTGGTGGTGCAGGCAGGCGCGGGAGTAGTCGAGGGCGGCGTGGGAACATGCGCCGGCGTCGGCGACGCGTTGGAGGATGGCCGAGCTTCCCGGGTGGATGACGGCGAAGTCGGGTTTCCATCCGCCCGAGTGCCAGGGGAGCAGTGGGACGACCTGCGAGACGGCGCTGACGGCTGCTTTGCTGGAGTCGAAATGGTAGCCGTGTTCGTCGGCGCGTAGTCGGTAGTAGTCGCTGCTGTCCTGGTGGCCGTCTTTGTGGACGTAGTTCCAGGAGTCTTCGACGACGAGGCCGGGCTGCTGCAGTGGTTCGGTGCTGACGACGGTGGCTGCTCCGCCGTCACCGAACAGCATTTTGTAGATCATTGCGGGCAGGTCGGTGTCGGTGTGTTGGTAGACGGAGCTGAGTGCTTCGGCGCCAACGACCAGGACATGACGGCCGGGGCTTGCCAGAGTGGCGGCGAGGCCGAGCATGTAGGCGCCGCCGGCGCAGGCCAGTTGGGTGAGCGGGATGCGGGTGATCGTCTGCCGCAGACCAAGCGCGTTGACGAGATGGATGTCGAGGCCGGGGATGGCCAGGCCAGTGGCATGGCTGGTGATCAGGGTGGCGATGCTCTCTACGGGGACACCGGCGAAGGTGAGCGCGCGGCGGGCAGCGCGTTCTGCGAGTTCGCAGACGTCGGCGTAGGCGCGCTCGTTGCGGCGTTGGAACGGCTCGGTACGCGCGATATCGGCGAGGGGCCGAGTGAATCGTCGAGTGTCCACGCCGACGGTGCCCGCGATCCGCGTGATGGCCGCGGTCCGGGGGTGGCCAGGGTGGCGGGTGATGATGTCGTCCACGATCTGCGCCGTGGTGATCTGATGGGCCGCGTCGGCTGTGCCGGGCCGGTTGACGAAGGCCACGGTGCTCCCTCCACAAGCTGCTCGGAGTACATCTACAGACGTTCTCGGTGTCGCAAGGATGTGCAGCGGGCGGCGCTATGTAGGGCGGTCCTTCGAGTGGTCTCAACCGGCTGGTGGTTTCAGGCAGGATCGAAGAGGACGATCATCAGGCGGGATCCGGGAGAGCTGAACGGCTGAGAAAGGATCATTGTTGCGCGTCCCAGGCCTTTTCGGGCATGGCGCAACGGGCGCTCGTCACCGTCAGGGTGTGTGTAGGGCAGACCGGCTTTCTCGTGCAGACGCAGTGCTCGTTTGTCGTGGAGGATCCGCTCGTTGATCCGCTGAAGATCGGGGTCGTCCGGATGGAGGGCCAGCGCGGTGCGGAACTGGGGCATCACGTAGGGGCCCCATTCGGTTTCCCAGTTCTCCAGGCAGAAGTCGCGGGCTTCGTCGGAGAGCAGCATCCATTCCATGGTGTTGGCCGGCGGGTGCCCGCTGGGGAACATGGCGGTGAAGGCGCTGTTGTGCATACGGAGGTTGTAGGCGCGGTCGTTGACGTAAGCCATCTCCGCCTGGGTGTCGAGGGCTCGCTGCCACACTGGCGGAACGCTGCGGCCGGCGTCCGGGTTCAGGGGCAGGCCGGGCTCGGCCCCGAACGTCTGCGTATAGCTGTAGGTGTATTCGTCTTCGCTGAAGCGCAGCACGCGGGCCAGGGTGAGCAGGTAGTCGGCGGTCAGCGGTATGCGGCCCGCCTCGACCTTCGAGTAGTAGCCGCTGCTGGCATTGGTCAGTTGATCGACCTCGTTTTGCGTGAGCCCCTGCACACGTGGTCCCGGTCGTGATCCCCGGGAGGGCAGGCCGACGGAGTCCGGTTCCAGTGCGTACCGTCGTGCTCTGAGGATCTGCTGCACATCCGGTCTTGCGACTGGCACTTGGGGGCCTCCAACCCGTTATCAGTGCGGTGTCGTCCAGGTGGTGGCTGTCAGGGGCCGTATTGCGAGGCTTCAATCGGCAGCCGTGGTGCGCACATCCTCCGGGCGGCGTAAGAACGTGAGCGGTGGGCCGCAGCCGATTCGTTCCGGCGCCTGGGACATACGTTCGCAGGCTCGGTTTAGGAGGCAACTATGCGCGTCCCGCGTGCATATGACAAGCCCCCACTTTGCACTGTGCAGAGTCTGGATCTGCAGTCTGTTTCTGGCGGAGGACTCGTGGCAGACTGCGGAACTACTGGGCGTCACGGAGGGGGCGGGTAGCGTGAGTGAGCCGCGATCTGCTCCGACAGTGCTGCAGATGGTCTTGGGCCGGCGCCTGCAGGAACTGCGACTGGCCGCTGGCCTGACTGCTCAGGAGGCGGGTAAGCGACTGCGCATCGCGCACACCACGGTCACGAGGATGGAACAGGCCAAGGTCACCCTGAAATGGGCATCAGTCAAAGCACTGCTGGAGATCTACGGAGTAGCCCGGGCCGAGGCGGAGCAGTTCCTCGTCCTGGCTGATCAGGCCAACGCACCAGGCTGGTGGCAGAACTTCCGCGATGTCTTGCCCACCTGGTTCGGTGTGTACGTCAGCCTGGAGTTCTCAGCCCGCCGGATCCGCGGCTACGAACCCAGCGTGGTCCCGGGACTCCTTCAGACACGCGACTACGCGCGCAGTGTGCTGCGTCTGAACCGCCCGCGCCCGACACCGGACGAGCTGGAGCGGCGCGTCGAGCTGCGGATGGAACGCCAAACACTGCTCACCCGGGAGAGCCCACCGCACCTGTGGGTGGTCATGGACGAAACGGTGCTGCGGCGCCCGGCCAGCCCAGCGCTTGAGGTGATGCGCAACCAGCTGGACCGACTCCTGGAGGTCTCCTACCTCCCCAATGTGACCCTGCAGGTGCTGCCGTTCGCGGCAGGCCTGCACCCGGGCGCGTTCGGGCCCTTCACTCTCTTCCGCTTCTCCCTGGCGGACTTCCCCGACATCGTTTGCACCGACGCCCTCAGCCGCGCGGCCTACAGCGAGGACCGGGACGAAGTCGCACTGTACCGGGAGACCTTGGACCGCATGTGTGCCCAGGCGCTGCCCAAGAAGAGCACGCGTCAACTGCTGGCCGACACCCGCAAGGAGCTCTACTCGTGAGGCACACCCGCCAAGCCCCTACCGACCTGGGACCAGGAGGCTGGCCTTCGCCCTGGACCGGAAGCAGCGGGAGTGCCCGCGGCGACGTGAAACTGCTCGACGAGCAGCGCGTCGCAGTGCAGCAGTCCGACGGTGAGAACGGGGCGTCCGTCGTCTGGTCAGCCCGAGCGGTGGTCGAGTTCGTCACGGGTGCCAAGGCCAGCTCTGCCGACTTCCTCCTCACATGACACCCTTTTTGCGCAGCGGCTGGACCGCGCACACGTTGACGCAGAACGACCACTGTCAGGGGGGGACCATGACTGAACTGAACTTCGACGCCAGCGAGATCGATACTAGCGCGCCGCATTCGGCCCGCATGTACGACTTTTTTCTCGGAGGAAAAGACAATTACCGAGTCGACTGGGAGGCTGCCGAAAAAATCCAGGTGTTAATGCCTCAGGTCAAGGAGACGGCCCGGGCCAATCGGGAGTTCATGCACCGGGCTTCCCGCTTCCTGGCCAGCCACGGCGTCGCACAGTTCCTGGACGTGGGTACAGGAATCCCCACCGAACCCAACCTTCACCAGGTCGTCCAGGCAGTCATCCCCGGGGCTCGGGTGGTCTATGCCGACAACGACCCCATCGTCCTGCGGCATGCCGAAGCCCTGCTCGCCGGAGCCCCGGAGGGACGAACCGCCTACGCCCAGGCGGACGTCAAGGAACCGGGCAAGATCCTCTCTTTCGCCCGCGACTACCTGGACTTCGACCAGCCGATCGCCCTCTCCGTGATCGCCCTCATGCCTTTCATCCTCGACGAAGAAGACCCCTACGGCCTCGTCGCGCAACTCCTGGAACCCATGGTCGCAGGAAGCTATCTCATGCTTTCGCACGTCACCTCGGAGTTCGACCCGGCCATCTGGGACCGCATCGATGCGATCTACCGGGCGGGCGGAACGCCGGTTAGGGCCAGGCATCGCGAGGAGATCCTGCCGTTCTTCGACGGACTCGACCTGTGCGACCCCGGACTCACCCTGGTCACCCAGTGGCGGCCGGACTCCGACATGCGCATCACCGAACCGGTAGCGGTGTACGCGGGTGTAGCGCGCAAGGCGTAGTTCAGGCCGTGGTCGCAGCCGTCCCACCACTGCACGGCTGCGACCACGGCATAGGCACGGGCCCGCAGCGGCCGAGGTACGCCGGACGAGACGCGACCGCGTGCACAGCGAGGCGCCTGCCTCTGATTACGCCAGGCGCAGTTGGAAACGAGGCATCCGCCGCTCCGGCCTTTCGCTTAGTAGCCCAAAGTGTGTACTCGTCACCATTTCCCTGCCCTTTAAGTAAAGAGTGTGAGCGAAGCCGACAAAAAACCGGGCAGATAACCGGTTTCCAGCCGGCGCGCGCCCACTTCACGTAAATAATTTGCAAACAGTAGGAAGTTTATTACCGGTGATTAGCTTCCCGTTGATAAGAGGTTTCTCTTCCGTAAGGATGACGCCCTGACGACACGTCACCCGATCAACTCGGAAGTCAAGAACCGGTCGCGTCCAGACAGCCTGACGCCTGCCGTGGCCAGCGTGCTCACATGCACGACCATGAGGCACCGGTCGCGGCACCACCGAACACAGGCACATGCAAGGGGAGAAGAAACCAGTGATCGACAGTCAGAACCTCACGCCCCTGGGCCGCCAGGCACCCCCGGCCGATGCCAATGAGCGATGGCCGTTCCGCTGGGGAACGGCCATCTGAGGACTCCTGCGAGTCACGCACACCAGGAACGGACCCATCCATCACTGAGGTGCTCCGGTCGGCGTGTTAACGGCACGCCGCCGCGCTCAGGATAGACCGGTTCGCGCATGGGATCGAGAGGCCCCGTGTCATCCGGCCAAATTCTGTGCCTCGGAGCTCTCCGCTCCCACAGAGAGTCGTTGCCATGCGCACTGCACTCGCACTCACTGCCAGCATTCCCCGCAGGACCGCCCCACCGGCACTTACGTCAGCCCTTCACGCCGAAACCCTCATGAGGCCCCGGTCCCCTTCGACCGGTCCAGTGGAGCAGCCTGAACAGGCCAGCTAGCTTCCAGGTTTCCGGCCGGACAGCCTGACACCGGCCGGGCCGGGACCGAAGCGCGCTGTGCACCTTCCGGCGTGAGCCTGCTGCTATCTGATGCCCTGCAGGCCCCTTCGGTCATTGAGGGTGCCGCCGCCCCCCGGCGGCACCCTCACCCCCTGACCAAGCGCCTCATCCGGAGCCGTCGTGACGCCTTCCCCTGCCCACACCGCACCACCACCTGCAGCGGTGGCCGCCGCCCGCACCCCCTGGCCGACCTTGATCTGGGTGCTGCTCATCGGCACGTTCCTGATCCGCAGCGCCGGTTTCATCTACCCCTTCCTCGCCTACCACCTCGCCGACCGCGGCGTCGAAGGCACCTGGGCCAGCATCGTGCTCGCGCTCTTCGGCGCCGGCTGGCTGACCGGACAGGTCGTGTGCGGGGCCGCCGCCGACCGTCTCGGCCGCCGCGCCACCCTCGTAGGCGCCATGACCGGCGCGACCGGGGTTTTCGCGGTCCTCGCTCAGACTCACGGCCTGGCTGCGCTCGCGGTGTCCGCGTTCCTTGCCGGCGTCTGCTACGACGCGCCGCGCCCGATCGTGTCCGCGCTGATCGCGGACAGCGTGCCGGACGAACCCACCCGCGCGAGAATCGCCGGCTGGAGGTATTTCGCCGTGAACCTGGGCGCCGCCTGCACCGGCGCCGTCGGCGGCCTGCTGACCGAGGCGGTCGGCACCACTCCGCTGTTTTTGACCAACGCCGCCGCCTGCGCCCTGTTCGCGGCCGCCGCCTGGCGTTTCCTGCCCGCCCGCACCAGCACCCCGCCACCCGTCAGCGGGACCTACCGGGCCGCGTTCACCGACGTGCGCCTGATGCTGCTGTGGCTGGTCAGCGTGTGCGCGCTCATCCCCGTCGCCGCCTTGTACTCGGTGCTGCCGGTGATGATGGCCCAGGACCACCTTCCCGCCAGCGCCTACGGCTTCTCCCAGGTCGCCGGCGCGATCGCCGTGCTGATCCTCTCCCCGCTGCTGAACCCGTACCTGGCTCGCCGCGCCACCGGCAACCGGCCCATGGTCGGCCTCCTGGCCGTCAGCGCCGTCATCCTGGGCGCCGGCATGGGCTCGGCGGGACTCACCTCCCACCCCGCCGGCTACGCCGCGGCCGTGATAGCCGCTGTCCCGGGCGAGATCGTCGCTTTCGTCGCGGCCTCCAACGTCGTCAACCTGATTGCGCCCGCCCACTCCCGCGGCCTGTACGCGGGCGTCTGGAGCTCGACGCTGGCCGTCGCCGTGATCGGCGCACCGCTCCTGGCGAGTTGGGCGCTCAGCACCGGGGCCCATCCGTTCGTTGCGCTGGTCCTCATGGCGTGCGGTCTGACCGGCGCTGTCATCTGCCTGCCGCTGTCCGTCCTGGTGCACCGTCCACGACCGCCCGCCACGGCCCCGCCGCTCCCGCAGCTGGTCGCCGCCGCGCAGAAGATCGGCTGAGCCTCTCGCTTCCTGCTCTCACCTGGAGGTTTGCTGTGCCCATCGATGCTCCGCTCGTTCTGATCGGCGTCGGCGACAGTGCTGCCTACCGCAAGGACACTCTTGGTTCCATCGCCGCCAGGCACCCGGTCATCGCCGTCGACCGGACCGTGCCCGCCTGGGCCCGCCCGTACCTGACCCGCATCATCCGCGCCGACCTGACCGACACCGCGGCGGTGACGGCCGCCGTCGGCAGGTACGCCATCGACCATCCGCTGGGCGGGGTGCTGACCTACATGGAGCACCACGTGCAGACGGCCGCCGTGCTCGCGCAGCAGCTGGGTCTGCCGGGCAGCAGCCCGCAGTCCATGGCCGCCTGCCGTGACAAAGCCGTCTCGCGCCGTTTGATGGCCGAGCACCAGGTGCCCTCCGCCCGCTCGATGCAGGCCAGCACGCCCGAGTCGGCTGCCGCGTTCGCGGATCTGATGGGCTATCCGGTGATCGTCAAGCCGCGGTCGATGGCGGGCAGCGCCGGTGTCATCCGCGCCGACAGTGCGGCCGCCGTCCGGGAGGCCTTCGACGAGGCCGGCCGTGCGTCGGTGATGGGCCTGCACCACTACGGGCCCGCCGGCGTCCTGGTCGAGGAATACCTCGACGGTCCGGAGATCAGCGTGGAGACGGCCGTACTCGGTTTGGACCGGGTGCGGATCCTGGCCGTGACCCGGAAACTGCCCGCCCCGGCGGGCACCACGCAGGAGTACGGGCACCTCGTCGACGCCCGCGATCCTCTGCTCAGCGACCCGGGTCTGATCCAGGTCATCGAGGGCGCTGTCGCCGCGCACGGCATCACCCTCGGCGTGCTGTGCATCGAGGTGAAACTCACCCCCGACGCCGGGCCGCGCATCGTCGAGGTCAACGGCCGCCTGGGCGGAGACCTGCTTCCCCTGCTGGTGAAGCGGGCCCTGGGCATCGAGCTCCCACAGATCGCTGCCGATCTGGCCACCGGTGTGGTGCCGCGGCTGCGGCCGGTCCTGCAGCGGGCCGCCGCCATCGAATTCGCCTACCCGAACACCTCCGGCATGCTCCACCGGCTGTCCGTGCGGCCCGGCCGGGAGCAACTGACCGGCCTGGAACGCATGGTGCTCACCCACACGCCCGGCGCGCGCGTATCCGCGCCGCCGCACGCCACGCTCGCGGACCGGCTTGCGCACTGGGTCGTCCTGGGCCTCGGCGCGGATGAATGCCGGACCCGCCTTGCCCAGGCTGCCGACCTGTTGGAGGTCCACATCAGCCAGCACGCGTACACGCCCGCCTGCACCACCTGACCCCATCCCCTGCCCCCTGCACCTGTGTCCCTGCCCCTGCCTCTCACGTTCTGGAGTCGGCCGTCATGTCTGTTTCCACTGTGCTCGTCCGCCCGGCCCGCCACCGCGGCCTGCCCGCGGCCGTGGCCATCGTCGATCCCTGCCCAAGCGTCGACTACGGGCGTGCGCTGTCGCGCCGCGACACCCTCGCCATCGCTGTCACCACCCCCAGCAGCCCCACCGGGATACGTCTGGCGGCCGATACGACCGGCTACAGACACACGGTCGTGCACTGCGGGGGCCTGGCCCGCACCAGCCGCCGGCTGCGCGCGCTCGGCGTGCGCGCGGTCCTGGCGGGCAGTCCGCGGGGCATCATCCTGGCCGAACGCCTCGCGGCCGAGCTGCACTTACCTGCCGATCCCGCGACCGTGCTGCGCCGCTGCGACCGCGGTGAACAGGCCCGCGTCCTGGCGCAGGCGCAGATCAACGTGCCCTGCACGTGGCGCACCGAGGAGCTGTCCACGGCGCTGGCCTGGTGGCGGATCAGTACCCTGTCCGCGGTGCTGTTGCTGCCGGCCGCTGTCGGGGTGCCGGCTGTGCCGGTGGTGTGCCGCAGCAGCGGTGAGATCACGGCCGCGTGGCGGCAGATGCGGCGCTCCGCCCACTTGTACAGCGGCAGCCGGCATCTGATTGTGCGTCATCACCTGCCCGGCCGCCGGTACACGGTGCACAGTCTCACCCGTCCCGCGGCGGCCCCCGGCAAGGAGCCGGTGCACACGGTCACCGATGTGTGGGCGCACGTGCACACCGCTGCCGGCATCCTGGCCCGCGTTGATCTGCTGCCGCGGCACGGCATGCTCGCCCGCGCTCTGTCCCTGTACACGCTGCGCGTCCTGCAGGTCCTCGGCGTGCGCATCGGGCCGGCGCGCTGTCACCTGATCTATGAGCCCGAGCGGGGGCCGCTGCTGCTGTCGGCGGCCGCGGTCGCGGAAACGTCGCCCGCCGACCAGGCGCTGCAGGCGGCGACTGGCATCGACCGGCTCGGCGGCGCGCTGGACACCGTCCTGCCCCCTGCAGCGGCTGGACCCGTGTACGCCGCTGCCCGGGGGCATGTGGTGCGGGTCCGTCTCAACGCCCGCCGCGGCGGCACTCTGGATCCGGACCGTCTCGCCGCCCTGCGTGCCCTGCCCACCGTGGTGCATCTCACCGACACGGTGACGCCCGGGGCGCCGGTCAATCAGACGACCTGCAGCCGGTCCGCGGTGGGCGAGGTGGTCCTCAGCAGCCCGCGTGCGCAGGCAGTTGAGGCCGACTACCAGCATATCCGCCGCCTGGAAGCAGGCGGCCTCTACACGTCGGGTGGCAGCCGATGAACGTGCCCGCCGCCCGCGTAGACGGCTTCGGCCCGGTCGTCGGCAGCAGTTCCTCACGGCTGCAGCGGGCCCTGAGCGGCGCCCGGCGCCTGGACCGGTGCGCGCTCATCCTCAGTGCGGTGGTGGGCTTCCCGGACCGGCTGACCTGCCGCTCGGTGCTGCATCTGCTGGCGCAGAGCGCGGACATCGTCCAACTGCGCATCCCGCACCTGGACATGGTGCGCGACGGGCTGGCCGTACGGCAGGCGGCACGCACCGCCCTGCAAGCCGGTTTCCGGATGCCGGACGTGTTCGCCGCCGCCCGGGAGCTCGGCAGGGGCACCCGCGCGGCCGTGCTGATCAGCTCGCACTGGCAGCCCGTCCACGACTACGGCGCCGCCCGGTTCGCCCAGCACGCCGCGGACGTCGGCGTCGACGCCGTCCTCATCCGCGATCTGCCCCTGGACCATGCCGGCCCCTGGCGGGCCATCGCCCGCACAACCGGTCTGGGCACCATCCCTTTACTGGCCCCGACCACCACCCCCGACCGGCTGGCACGCATCGTCGGCCACGCCACCGGCCTCATCTACGCCCCCGCCACCACAGGGCTGACCGGCAACGCCGAGCCCGTCGGCCCGCACCTGCCGGACCTCACCAGCCAGGTCCGCGCCCTGACCTCGCTGTCGGTCGCGGCCGCAACGGGCCTGTCCACCCCCGACCAGGTACGCACCGCCGCCGCCTGGGTGGACGCCGTCGTCGTCGGCTCCGCCATCATGCGCCGCATCCAGGCCGAACCGCAGACACCACTCGCCGCAGCCGCAGCCGCCGCGCGGGACTTCGCCGCCGCCCTGTACCCCAAAGCCCCGTGACCATGACCGGCCGATCGGACCGGACGGTGCCGCACACCGTCCACACCCACCTCGGCGCCGACGCCCTGACGATCCTCACCCGGCACTGGCCTGCCCTGTATGCACACGATCGTCAGGCGCCGCCGTTCCAGTCCCCGGGATGGCTGGGCGGCACCGCGCGACTGCTGCCCGCCACCGCCACCCCGATGGTCCTCGCGGCCATGACCGCCGCGAGCCGGATCATCGCCGCCCTCGCCCTCGCGCGCTACCGCAACCGGGGCCGCATACGGGTCGAGCCGCTGTCCACGCGTCCCGCCACGCACACGCACCTGATCGGCCCGCACGCCGAACGCGACGCCGTCGCGGAGGCGTTCGCCCTGCATCTGCTGCTCCTACAGGAAACCGGCGCCGACGTCATGCTGCCCGGCCTGCGCGCCGACACCGCGTTCGGCCGTGCCGTACAGGCCATCTGCCCCGACAGCCTCACCACCCAAGCATCCCCACCAGCTGCGCTGGCACTGCCTTTCTCCTTTGAAGCCCTCGCCCCGAGCCAGCAGCGCGCCCATGCCCGCCGCTGCCGGCACTGGACCCAACTGGCCACCACCCACACGATCACCTACCGGCGCTCCCACCATCAACGCGCCCTGCGCGCCGGGCTCAAGGTCCTCACCGCCCTGCACCAGGCGGGACAGGCCCGCCCCCGGGGCCCGGGCACCGCCGTGCCGTGGCACCGCGTCGTGCCCGCCATCGGCGCGGCCGGCGCCTTCGTGGCCGACCTGCACATCGACGCCACTCCCGTCGCCGCACAGCTGTGCCTGACCCGCGGCCACGCCTGCTACAGCGTCGAGCAGGTCACCCACCCCGGCTACCGGCATGTCGCCCCCGGCCACGCCCTGCTGCGCCACCTGCTCGACGACCTCACGCAGGAGGGCTTCCACACCCTGCACCCCGGCTGCGGCCCAGCGGCATCGGCCGCACCCGGTCCGCCCATCCGGCTCGCCGCCTGACAACCACCGCCGCACCACACACTGTTCGGAGGATTCCTGATGAGAACCCCGCCCCGCCACCACATCACCTGCGCCCTCGCCACCGCCGCGGCACTCACCCTGCCCGCCGGCTGCAGCCCGCCGGACAACCGCGATGATCCGCACAACACACCCCGCACCACCACAACGGCCCCCGCCCCCGCCCGGAAAGGCGCCGTGACCCGGGACGAGGCCAAGGAGATCCTCGCCCGGTACGTCTCCGTCAACAACTGGTCCAACGCCATGCAAGGACGCAGCACATCACCCTCTGCACAGGCCAGACGGCTGCTCGCCGCGGTCGAGGGCGGCCAGTTGCTGGAGCAGTCGGTCGCCGACTACAAGACCTGGCGCACCCGCACCGTTGCCGAGCGCAAGAAGTACGCCGCCCCCTTCTACTACGTGGAGCCCGTCGTCTACGTCCCGGCGGGGGAGCGATGGTTCGCCATCGAGGTGAAGGTCGACCGCACCGGCTGGAAGGGCCTGCTCATCTTCGACCAAGCGGGCGACAAGGGATGGCGCAACGTCGCCACGGTCGCGCTCGGCGACAAGAAAAGCGCCCGGCTGCCCGCACCGGTCGCGACCGACCGTGCGGGACTGGCCACGGCCGTCAACCCCACGACACGCAGCGGAAAACTGGCCCCCAACCAGGTCGCCGACGCCTTCGAGGACCACTTCGTCACCGGCGGCACCGGCGCCGGACAGGTCCTGGCCTCCAGCGCCTCCACCAGGGCCGCTCTGAAGATCTACAAGGAACGCAACCAGAACAAGGACGCCCGGGTGGCGACGAAGTCCTTCAAACAGCGCGACGCCCGCCACCAGCAGATCTACGCGCTGAAGTTGCGCGACGGCTCCACCCTGGCCGTCGTGCCCTCCGCGCACGACCAGCACTATGTGCTCAAGGAGGAGTTCTTCCTCCGTGCGAAGATCGTCCCGAACAAGGAAGAGGCCGTCTTCAACCCGGCCAGACGTATTGCCGTGATCGATGAGTTCCAGGGCATGCTCCTGGCCCACCTGCCCACCGGCGGCAAACCGAGGATCCTCTCGCACGAGTTCCGGATGGTGGACTCGCAGTGACTCCGACGCGGCGTGACACCACGTGTGACGGCGACAGCGACCGCGGCTTCACAGCGCTGTACCCGGTACCCGCCTGGCTGCGCGGCCCTGTACTGCTGCCGCACGTCCCCGCCGTCCTCGGTGAGACGGCTTTCCCGGCGCCTGGTCCGCTCCGCCACGAGGTGGCGCCTGCCGAGGCGGACGACACCTAGACAGCAGACAGGGGCGGAGGCGACGGCGTGCCGGCCGTCTGCTCCGCCCCTCACGCCACCCGCCCGGGTCCCACCGGGCCTGTGGCCAGGACTTCATCTGCTGGACCGGGGCTGCAACCCCTAGATCCAACCGAACACATTTCTGACAAACCATCAGACCGTCACCGGTCTTGTGCTGCCACGGGCGTACCCGTGACAGGAGCCATGATGCCCGACCCCCTTCCCACCCGCCACACCGAGCCGCAACCAAACTCGCGCGCCCCCAACTGCCGCTCGCAGTCGTCGATGTCAGCGCCCCGCTTCGCTTTGATCGTCAACCGCGGCGAGCAGGAAGTGCGGGCCACCGGCTCCCGGCGGCTGCGCCGCGCCGACGACTTCCTCGCCGCCGCCCACTACATGGTCCGCTTCCACCCTCAGGCGGGAGCCACCACACTGCGCCTGGCGGCCGCGTTCGCCGCCCGCACCCACCGCAACCGCGACGGCCATATCGCGTTCAACATCACGGCGACCACCGCCGAGCTCGGCGTCAGCCGCCGCACCGTCCTCAACCACGCCCGCTACCTGCGCGAACTCGGCCTGATCGCCTGGGTCGAGCACGGCTCGAACCGCAACGCACTCCGCGCCCGGCATGGCACCGCCTGGCAGCCCGGCCACGGCTACCGCGGCACCGCCACCCTCTACGCCCTCCTGGCCCCACCCCACTGGGACCGCGCCCAGGGGCACCGCATCCACGGCCGCGGCTACCGGGCCCGTCTGATCGGCTACACCCCAGCAGGCCGCACCCGCGCGATCGCCGCAGCCCGCCGCGCCACCTGCGCCTCCCGGAGGCGCCGTCGAGGCCGGGAGCGTTGCACCCCTTCTGTTGCTCCCACCTCACGCTCCACTCGTCTGCAGGGGGGTAAGAGAGATCTTGACTACACGTGCCGCGCGCGCCCCGCGCGACAGCGTGCATCCTTCACCGCGAGCCAGTGCGCCGACGCGATCACGCTCACCGAACGCCTGCAGCGCGAGGTGTGGTGGCTGCACGGAACCTGCTCCCGGCGTGCTGCCTACGCCCTGCGCCCCCTGATCCGCCTCGGCTGGACGTGGCAGGACCTCGCAGACGAACTGGCCTGCTGGGGCGTTCCCCCGCAGCTGCGCGATCCGGTCGCCTACCTCCACCACGAGATCGCCCGCCGCCGACGCCTCGGTGAACTCCCGCCCGCCGGGCAACCGGCTGCGGCCGCCCCGCCCGTCGACGACGACGGACAGCGCCACCAGGCCATGCTCCGCGAACGGTTCCACCGCCACGATCCCGCCTGGCAGCACTACACCCGACACCTGCGCCCCGCCCTGCACGCACAGCTCGCCGCAGCCCGGAAGGACCGCCGCCAGCAGGCGGCGACAGCACCGGTGTACCGGCCGGTGCTGCGCGAGGACGAGGAGGACTTCCTCGCCTCGCTGCCGGTACAGACGTGGAGTGACACCCCCACCCCGCGGCAGATCTACGCGGCCCGCGCCTACCGACACCCACCCGCCCGCGGTCGGCGCACGCGCGAATCTGCACCCGACTGGCAGCGGCGGTTACACGACGAGGCCGAGGCCATGCGCGCCTGCGAGGCCCTGCGCATCGCTCTTGAGAGCTCCGGTTTTGGCGGTACGGACGCTCCATCCACCATGCCGTAGACAGCCGGCATCAACTTGCTCCAGAGCATGTGAGTAAAGTGGGATGCAATCATCATCATGACAAGGCGAATTGCCCGCCGGAGCTCCCGCAGAAGCGGACAGCCAACCTCCCGCGAAGTCCAACGCGACTGATCATCTCGGTCCTGACCGTGGTCAGTCTCTCCAGGAGATCGCCAGGTCTCAAGCCGGCCAAGTGCCGCATCACCACCGCGGACTTATGTGACACGTCCCTCGGCGAAGTGGTCGAGGGCGCGAAGCACATGACCGCGCGTCGTGACGGTGCCCAGATGCCCGGCGTCCTCGACCACGATCAACTCGACACCGGGCCAAGCCCGGTGAAGCGCCCACGCGGTGTCAGGAGGCCCGCCCATGTCGAGCCGGCCGTGCACCAGCACACCAGGGATGCCGGCCAGCCGTCCGGCTTCGCGAAGGAGAACACCCTCCTCCAGCCACGCGCCGTGGGAGAAGTAACGGGAGCAGATCCGCACGAAGCCCAGCCGTGAGGCCGGAGGGCGATCTCCGTACACGCTGAAGGCGCCTTTGGTCTCCCCGGACAGGACGGTGTCCTCCCACGCACACCAGTCAGCTGTGGCCTTGTCCCGGACAGCGGCATCGGAATGCTCCATCAGGCGGGCGTAAGCCCCGACCAGGTCGCCGTCGGGAGACAGGCCGGCACCGGCGATGAAGCGTTCCCACTGCTCGGGGAAGAACCGTCCCACGCCCCGGTAGAGCCAGTCGATCTCCGAGCGCCGGGTGGTGGTCACACTGGAGATGACGATCTCCGATACGCGCTCGGGGTGGCGTTCCGCGTAGGCCAGGATGAGCGTGGAACCCCAAGAGCCGCCGTGAAGCAGCCAGCTGCCGATCCCCAGATGCTTCCGCAGCCGCTCCATGTCATCGACCAGATGCCAGGTGGTATTGGACCGCATGTCGGTCGCCGGGTCACTGGCGTGCGGGACGCTACGGCCGCAACCTCGCTGGTCGAACAGCACGATCCGGTACTGCTCCGGGTCGAAATACCGGCGCACGCCCGTGCCGCAACCCGATCCCGGACCTCCGTGCACGACGAGCGCCGGCTTGCCACGGGGATTGCCGCACACCTCCCAGTACACGTGGTTGCCGTCACCGACGTCGAGAAGGCCCTTCTCGTAGGGCTCGATCGGGGGATACAGCCCGTGCTCGTTCATCCGGCACCCTCCACCCTGCATCACGACTCCGGCACCCTACAACCGCTCCGCTTACACACAAGATCGCCAGGGGGCACCGCCGACAGGCCCGGATCCTGACGCTGAGGACCTGGGCCACGGCCAGGGATTCAGTGGTGCTCACCTACATCACCGGCCACAGGACTCCCGACAGCATCAGGCTCTGATGCGTATGCAAGAGAGCGTCATCGATCCGGTCTGCTCTGATCGTGGCTATGCGGCAGCGAGTTGCAGGAACTCCGGAACGCCGGGAGCCTTCCCGTAGGCCTGGAAGCGGGGGAGCAGGCCATTGACGAGGCTGATGCAGCGGGGTGCGCCGATGCGGCGGGCCAGCACCAGGGCCTCGGCCGCTGCGGCTGCGGCGGCCTCGGGCTCCTTCAGGTCGAGGTGGCTCGCGGCCCGGTAGGTGAGGAACACCCCGCGGGTTTTGTCCCGGGCTGCAGGCAGCAGGTGTTCGCCTTCGGTGATGAGGCGGTGGGCGCGGCCGGTGTCGCCGAGGTCCAGGAGGGCCTGCCCGGAGTCGACGGCGAGGTCTGCCTCGGACACCCAGGCGCACCAGGCGGGCCGGTCGGCGCCCGCGTCGGCGAGGTGTTTCTCGGCCGCGGTCAGGGCACGCAGCACATTGCGTCGTTCGCTGCGGTCGCCGCGCGCGGCGAGGGTACGGGCGAGGCGCAGTTGGAGCAGGCAGCGGGCGGCGGGGTTGTGGGCGCGGGTCAGGGCGTGGTGCAGGATGCCCGCCGCGGTGGTGTAGTCGCCTCGCCAGGCGCGCCGCATCATGCTGGAGACCGGACGGCGCAACACCGCCGCCCTCGCGCTCTACCACCGGGCCGGCTACCTGCTCGCCCCTCCTGCATCGCCAGACGCGACCCCCAAGTCAACCGGGCCACGACCAAGCCCAGCAGCAGCTCACCGCGACGGCTGGAGGACCGCCCCGCCCGGCGCCGGCCTCCTGCCGAGGAGGGCGAAGTTCTCCGCCGCGATGATCGACTCCCGCTCCGCTGCGGGAAGCCGGGAGAGAATTCCAGGAAGGGACCGCTCCCGCGCGGCTTCGCTGCGGTGCGCCAAGATCGCGGCCAGCTTCTGGTCCACGCAGCCGCTCACGTCAACCGTCTCGGTGACGTGTCCGTCCGGCACGCTGAGCACCTTCTTGCCGACCCGCGTCAACAGCGCTCCCAATTCGTCCACCCCCGAATGCGGATGCGTCGCGGCGTACAACGCATCGGGCTGCCACGGAGCCCCGGCCTGCGGGTAGAGGTGTTCCAGGCCCGCGGCGTGGAACGCCAGCAGGGTCGCCTGGTGAGTGCGGCGGTGGTCCGGATGGCCGGTCAACTGGCCGTAGGCGTCGTGGGTGACGACGACCTGCGGCCGTACGGCGCGGATGTGTTCGACGATCAGCCCCGCCACCTCCTCCAGCGGGGCGTCGCAGAGCCGGGCGCGGCCGGGCGCGGAGTCGGGGATGCGGGCGTCGGCAAATCCCAGCATGCGCGGCCTGCCCGCCCCCAGGATATCCAGAGCGTCGGCGAGTTCACCGGCCCGGTGGCTGTCGGGCGCCCAAGTGGCGGTGACCACGGCGGTCGCGGCGCCTGCGGCGGCGCGCAGCGCGAGGACGCCGCCGGCCAGGAGGGACTCGTCGTCCGGATGGCCGAAGACGCCCAGCAAGGACGGCCGGGACGCAGAAGTGGATGCAGGCACGGGTAAAGACCCTTTCTGATGAACGCGGTCGCCGGAGATGGTCGGCGCCGGGCTACCGGCCGGGGGAGGCATACGGCTGGAAAAGGGCGCGGGGGTGATCGAGCGGGAGGACGGGGTTCCAGACGGTCAGGCACTGCGCGCTGGGCACGAACAGCGGCTGGGACAGCGCGGAAAAAGACCAGAACCGCCAGGATCCGAGGGTCCCCTCCCGTTGCTGGGGAATGCCGGGCCAGCGGGTGATCAGGACGGACGCCATCAGCCGTGCGACGTCGCCCACCCGGTCCAGAAGCGTGCCCAGCACCTGTACGTCGTCGAGGCCGGCTTCCTCGCGGAGCTCGTGGTGGAGGCGTCGGGCCAGAGCGCCGTCGCCGCAGCCGATGTCGAGGGCTGGGCGTCCGCGGCTAGGGCCGAGGGATTCGTCCATCAGCCGGTTCTCACGGCCGTCGAGTCGCCGGTCGCGACGGCCGCCTGCCCACAGCGGCTCCCAGTCCGCGACGGTCGAGGTCGGCGTCATCAGGCTCCTTCACGGGCGGGCGGCACGGTGGTACATGCGGGTGGAACGGTATGTCTCGCAGGGCGCGGACAGGGGAGAGGAGAAGGAGGATCACGGGGACGAGAAGCAGCGAACCTGGCCGTACCGCCGGGTACTGGACCCGGACATCGAAACGTTTCGACGGATCGATCACTCGGCCCTGACAGATCACGCGCGCCCAGATGCAGGACCATCACGTCCTGGCCCCGGGCCAGGCGTTGACATCCGGAATTCTCATCGAGGGCGAAGATCCGTGCTCTGACCCGCAGGCAGCCACAACAACATCTCAAGTCCCTGCTGATCAGGATCAACCTGCTCTTACGGGGCTGGTTTGCCTCAATGTCAGCGTAGGCAGAGGATCCACACCCGAAGCCGTTCAGAGCCAGCCCCGGCCGCTGCGGAACCAACGAGGCATCAAAGGCCGGTGTGGAACAGTGGAGTTCAGGCCTGGTCCGCCGCTCCCCCCGTGGCGGCGGGCCAGGCCTCCTGCCTTCCACTGGTGAGCGCCTGCTCCGGCGACGGGAGGGGCTGCCGGAGGTCGACGTACATGCGCACGCGCACCCCGGGCTGGCCCGGGTCGCGGGTCGTGCGGTCCACGGTCGCGGCCCAGGTGCGGGCGATCGCGTCCTGGAACGCGTAGACGGTGGTGTCGTCGAGGCCGGCCACGTCGAGGACGAGCAGACCGGGCTCGGACAGATGGGTTTCCTGGATGGCATCCACGCCTGCCACGACGTGTGCGGGCCCGGGCGGGATTCTCTGCCTGAGCCGGATTCACCCGACCGAGTGGGCAGGCCGAGCCCGGTGGACGCCCGCCTCGGCGGGGGAGCAGGCGTGCACGGGGCGGACTGGGGGAGTTGCTACGGCGCGGTCTCGTAGTCGACCGTCTCCTGCCCGCAGCCTGCCGCGAGCTCGGACAGGGCAGCGCGTTCGCGGTCGTCGACGGTCAGTTGCCAGCGCAGCTTGGTGGCGACCCAGTGCGCGGTGTAGGTGCAGCGGGCGTCGGCGAGCGGCGGTTGCCAGTCGGCGGGGTCCTTGTCGCTCTTGGCGCGGTTGCTGCGGGCGGAGACCGCCTCCAGACTGTGCTCGGCGCCTTGGTCGTTGGCGTAGGCCTCGCGGCGCTGGGCTGTCCAGGTGGAGGCGCCGGAGTCCCAGGCTTCGGCGAGCGGAACCATATGGTCGATGTCCAGACCGCCGGGAGCGGTGAGGGTGACCCCGTCGTAATACGAGTACCACTCGCCTGCCACGATCTTGCAGCCTGCCTCGACGATCGGTTCTACCCGTGATTCGGCGATCAGTACCTCGGCGCGGGTATTGCAGCCGTCGGACGGATTCTGGCCCACGTTCCAGTGCTTGAAGGAGTTGCGCTGGTACCCCTCACGGGACTCGACGGCCGACGGCAGCAATTCGACCGCGGCCGCCAGGGGCAGCGGGGCACCGTGCCGGGCGGACTCCGCGGCGGCCGGGGCAGTCAGAGGCAGGGCGAGGAAAGCGGCAGCCGTCAGGCTGCGCAACGCGAAGGTGAGCATGCTGCGTTGATACCGGCCTCACATCCGACTGCGACGCGAAAGGGGGCCGGCGTCACCCAAGCGAGGGGAACAGTCATACCGGCTCCGCGCAGCCGCGTTGCCTCCTGTGGGGAGCCGGGAGGAGCGGCGGGCCCCGCCGAGCCAAAGCTCAAGACGTGACCCGAACGGGGGCCTTCACCTGGGGGTGGCGGATCCCGCACGCACACGATGCACCACAAACCAGACACAGACCTTGGTCAGCCGCTCCAGGCGGCGGGCCGCCATCGCGACGTCGCGCCGGTCGGCGTCCGGGCGCGGGCCGCCGGGCAGCACCGCCCACTGCCCCGCGGCCGCCGCCGGGCAGCACCGCCCACTGCCCCGCGGCCGCCGCCGGGCGAGCGTGTGAAGGTCGCGTTGACCGGGGTGCTCTTGGCACCGGCCAGCTGCCCGGCGCTGATTACCGACGACAGTAGGCGAAAGCCCTCCAGGGGGCGGGCGAGCACCACCGGAGTGCCCAGCTCCGTATCGTTCACTGGAACGACACCACCGGCCCCTTCCGTAGTCAGTCCAACGACAAGGCGACCTCGTTGCTGAACACCGGCACCTACTCCGGCGGTGTCAACAACGTGTAGTTCTGGGAGAACAAGGGCGCCGACGGCCACATCGGCTGTCTGCGCCGCGGTGAGCTGTACGTGGACGACCTGAGGGACAACACCCTCGTCGAGGACGGTGGCAGCAGGATCAACGCGAACAACAAGATCAGCTCTCATCAGTGGTCGTCGGGGTGCAGTAATCCGTTGACCTGACCGTCGAGCGGGTCCTGCCACCCGGTTCGGGGGGCGGGGGAGGGGGCGCGGTCCGGGGCAGATCCACCCGGGCGGCGCCCCTGACGGGTGCGTCCACGGGCCAACCGAAGAAGCGGATGTCGCTGCCCCACTCGCCGCCGTCCACGAAGGGCAATGCCTCCGTGCATTCGATCGCTGGAGCCAGACGCGTTAGCGAGGTCCCGTCCTCGTGCCACGAATTCCTTCGGTGTGTGTGACCGCGGTAGCTGGCTGTGGAGCCAGCCGGTTGGGCTCCGGTGCTTGACCCAGTACCGGAAGTTCTGGACGAAGGTGCCTGTCAGATGTCGGCGGTCGGCTTGAGCGTGTCCAGCCAGACGTCGAAGATGAAACGTGTGTTGTTGGGGCCGCCCTCCAGCCACCACGTGCTCACTGTGGCGATGTCGTCAGTGACGTCTTCGATTGTGCATTGGATGCTGGTCGGGCATGGGTAATCCGACGTCGACAGTAGGTCCCCGTTGAAGTAGGCGGTTTTGCCGACCAATTGGTGAGGGCGGTCGTAAGCGTCGGCGAACTCCACCAGGACCAGACCCGGTTGTGGATCGTCGGTGAGCCAGCAGACAGCGGTGGCGGGCAGTTCGCAACCATCACCCTCGCCCAGACTTGACCCCATGGCTGCATGCTACGTGGCCCGGTCCGAGCCGAACAAGGAAAATGGGCGGGCGCAACCAGGTTCGGGAACTGCTCGCCGGATGCCGCGGGCGGAGATCGCTCGCCGTAAGCCAGTGTGTCGACGACGGCGACTGCTACGTGCTACGCGACGGCCACGCCCTGGCTGCTGACGGGTATCCCCGACAGAACATCAGTTGTCGTGCTGACCGGCAGGCGTGAGATTGCCCTCGTGGTGGCCGGTGGGTGCGACGCCGCCTTCCCAATGACCAGCGGGCTGAACTCGGTGGCTGTCCCATGGCAGCGCAAGCGCCGACGCCGCCGGAGCCACGCTCATCACCACGGCCGCAGTGGTGATGAGGATGGTGATCATATGTTTACGCATTTCCTTCCCCCTTACGCGAGAATTGCGGCGGAACCCTAGCCAGGCCGCCGATACCTCTGTCCATCCTCTCTGAACGCGCAGGGAAATGTCGTGTTGTTTTTCAGCGTCAGCCGCACTGTCCTGGTACCAAGTGCCGCGCCGCCACGCCGTGAAGCGCCGATGCCATGCCGGGGGAGGCCTACCGCGCGAACGCGCTGTTCGATGCGCACCGTAACGACCCGGAGTTCGGCTAGCGCTTCCTTGCCGACGAAGAACACGATGCCGGGGCCGTGATGGCGGACCGGGATGCCTGGCGCATCTGCGGGGAGAACCTTTGGTGGAGCGTATTCGGCACGAAGCGCGGCAAGGGCAAGACGGCCGGCCCACCGGTGCACGACGACCTCGTCCGCCATGACTTCACTGCAGCAGGCCTCCTGCGATAAACCCGTTCAACCTGCTGACTTGTGTGAATAACCTTTCCGTTGTTCCACGCTTGTGCTTGTCGATGCGGGCTGAAGTCCCAGGGCCCCCGCTGCTCGTCATCGCTGTCGCCGGGAGTTGCTCCTTCATGCCGAGAGAAAGCAACTGAATGAAAACAGCTACCCGGCCCGGTAAAGTCCCAGCTCAGCAAGTGTCGACCCCGCGCCCGCGGGGATGCTCCGTCGCTGATCTTCCCGCGGATGGTGGAGAAGATGTCGACCCCGCGCCCGCGGGGATGCTCCAGCCTGCCCGAGACGGACCTGCCGATCACGTCCGTCGACCCCGCGCCCGCGGGGATGCTCCGTCGATGGAGGTCCACTGCGCGAGGGCCAGCCAGTCGACCCCGCGCCCGCGGGGATGCTCCGCGGTTCTACGCCGCACTCAGTGGCGAGGGCTAGTCGACCCCGCGCCCGCGGGGATGCTCCGGGGCTCAAGCCGCGTTCGACTCCGGCAAGCGGTCGACCCCGCACCCGCGGGGATGCTCCCGTAACGGGGCCCGGCAGATCGCGCAGGCCCAGGTCGACCCCGCGCCCGCGGGGATGCTCCGCTGTCCGCGATGCCGGCCGAAACACAGAAGGCGTCGACCCTGCACCCGCGGGGATGCTCCGGGTAACGCGCTGAACATGCCGGAGCACGAGTTGTCGACCCCACACCCGCGGGGATGCTCCTCCGGCAACTGTGGTGAGCTGTTCGAGGACTCCGTCGACCCCGCACCCGCGGGGATGCTCCGCCGGGCCGGCCCTCCGGGACCCCTGACCGGACGTCGACCCCGCACCCGCGGGGATGCTCCGGGCGTGTGGACGATCGGCATGCACACCATCCGGTCGACCCCGCACCCGCGGGGATGCTCCCTGGTCAACCAGCGGGGTGACGGGGTGTCCGCAGTCGACCCCGCGCCCGCGGGGATGCTCCGGTGCGAAGGCGGAGGAGTTGGCGGCTGCATCCGGATCGGCCGAGCCGACGGCGGCAGGCCCCGGGGGAGAGCGACAGTCTCGGTTCGGCATCTTCCAAGAAGCGTGGGATGTGGCCGACGCTTCACCGATTAGGGCGTTTCTCACGGCTTGGATTGTGCTGGAGTCGATTTGCGACAAGGCGTTCGCGGAGCGCGGAGGTGTGCCTCAGTCTGTAAGAGGAGTGATGCGGCCACCGATCATCGAGAGGCGCATCGCAAGATTGACCGACCTGGGGCTTTCCTCAGGCGCGCTCTCGGTCTCTCAGGATCTGCGCCAGCTACGCAATCGGGCGATACACGGTTTCGATGCAGTGACGCCCGCCGCTGTGCGAGATTTCGTCGAGAGCGCTCGATTCGTGGCGCTTGAAGTCTACGCGTTGCCCAAGACGGCCGACTCTGAGCACACCGAGGACACGGCCGCCTAGGTGACGGAACCTCATAACGAGGAAACGCCCCGCAGGCGGTGGGGCTGCGGGGCGTTGTGGTCTGTGTCCGGGCACGCCGGAGATGGCTCCAACAGTAAGTCACAGATTGATAACGGTACAAGTGTTTTGGGTGTGCTGGGCGGTGGGGTGGTGAACGCTACCGGATTGGGACTCTCTCGACGACTTGCCGTATTGCCTGCGGAGAGGGCCCCCCAAGGGGATCAGCCCCGGGAAGGCGTAGTTCGCCACAATCGAATACCGCGAGAAGCGGCGTACGGGCTCAATCTCGGCTTGATCATCATTTTTGGTGGTCGATCCGAGCATGCCTAGCCACCGGACGATCACCTTGGGCGAAGGGTGAGTCTTTCCGGATGGATGCAGTGGGTCACTTCACGACGGTGATGGCCGTACTCGGCGGTGCGGTGATGGGCGTCCGCTACGCCCTGAATCAAATTCCCGACTTGGCGAACCGCACAGTACGGGCGATCCGTTCCCTGCGGCGTGTGCGCGATGAATGGCGGAAGGGAACAGACGGCTGATTCGCGCACGTGGACTGGCGTGCAGCCGATCGCTGATGTGGTCCTCAAGCGTGGTGTCAGGCAACGTTGGAGCCGAGCCAGACGAGCTTCGTCAAGTCGACCCCGCGCTTGCGGGGATGCTCCGCGACCCATGCACCTGTACCTGCACGACCACACGTCGACCCCGCGCCTATGGGGATGCTCCGGACGCGTCCCAGTGGCGTCCGTCGTACATGCGGTCGACCCCGCGCTTGCGGGGATGCTCCGCTCACCACGTCGTTCGGATGGTTCCGCTACGAGTCGCCCCCACGCCCGCAGTGGTACTCCGTCGCATCACGCGCAGCTCTCTGATTGTTTCCGCAGGTCATGTCGTCTTGTCAGTGGCGGTTTCTAGGGTTTGGAGCCCAATTCTGAAAGCAGGCGGGGGCACGGTGGATGTTCGGGAGTTGAGCGAGCGTTACGGGCCGGTTGTGGTGCGGGCTCTGGAGACGCTGTGGGGGAAGTCGCGGGAGCGGGCAGGGGGTGCAACGAATCTTCTGCTTGCGCATCTTGTGGATACTGCGGCGGTTGCGGAGCTGTTGTGGGACGGCTTCCTTGCGCGTTCGACGTGCTTGGCGCTGGATGAGGTCGCGGGCGGGCCGGGGCGCGGGCGGCGGTTGTTCGTCTGGTTGTGCGGAGCTCACGACTGCGGGAAGGTGACGCCGGCGCATCAGCGTCTGTGGCCCGAGGGAGCGGAGGCTGTGCGCAGGTCGGGGCTGACATGGGTGGAGTCGGCTGCTGTGGCGGGAGCCAAGCAGCAGAGGCGGTGGCGTCACGACTGGGCGGGTGGGTTGATAACGCGGGAGGTGCTGGCCGGGGCCGGTTGGGATGTGAGGCAACTGGACTGGGTGTGGCCGCTGGTGGCTGGACACCATGGTGCGTTCCCTTCGCTGCGGGATGTGCAGGAACCGCGTCACGCGAAGGGGCAGTTGCGGGGGAGGGGAACGTGGCGTCAGGTCCAGCAGGCTGTGCTTGATGTGTTCACCCAGGAGATCGGGTTCGGGGGCCTCGGCGAAGTGGAGCCCGTGGTGGTTCCGTCCAGGGCGCTTCAGTTGCAGCTCAGCGGCTTGGTGGTGATGGCGGACTGGATTGCCAGTGATGAGCGGTTCTTCGTGGGTGTGGACGATCTGCGGCTGGTGAGTCTGGATGCTTCCCGTGAGCGGGCGGCGTCGGCGTGGCAGGCTCTGGGGTTGCAGGGCGGTTGGGGTGCTTTGGCCGTGCCGGGGCCGGAGGCGTTCCGGGACCGGTTCGGGTATGCGCCGCGGCCCTCGCAGGCCATGGTAGGCGAGGCGGTTCGCCGCATGGGCAGTCCGGGGATCGTGGTGGTCGAAGCGCCGATGGGTGAGGGCAAGACGGAGGCTGCTCAGTCTGCGGCGGAAGTCCTGGCTGCCAGGTTCGGCGCGGATGGCGTGTTCGTGGGAATGCCGACCCAGGCAACCAGTGATCCCATGTTCACCCGTACACGTCGGTGGCTGGAGGCGGTCGACGAGCACCTGGCGTCCCGGGTGGTGCTGCTGCACGGCAAGAGGGCGTTCAACCGGGAGTGGAAAGCTCTGCTTGAGGACGCCGGCGCGTATGCGGACGAGGCATTTTGCGGGGTGGACGAGTTCGGGCTGGAGGACGACCCGTACGGAGTCGAGTCCGAGGCGCGTGATGTGCCGGAGCGGCGGGCGCCCGCGGAGTGGTTTCTGGGATCGAAGCGCGGGCTGCTGGCCCCGTTCGTGGTCGGCACGATCGATCAGCTTCTGTACGCGGCTACCCGTACACGGCATGTGATGCTGCGCATGGCGGGCCTGGCCGGCAAGGTCGTGATCCTGGACGAGGTGCACGCGTGCGACGTGTACATGAGCCAGTTTCTGCAAGAGGCGCTGCGCTGGCTGGGTCAGGCCGGGGTGCCGGTGCTCGTCCTGTCGGCGACGCTGGCACCCGCGCAGCGCCAGGCGCTGGTCGAGGCGTACCTGGCCGGTGCGGCCTCACGGGAGGAGCTCCGGGTCCAGGTGCCTGTGCCGTCGGGGTACCCGAGCGTCACGGCCGCATGGCTGCCGGCCTCGGGGGAGCCGCAGATCCATATGGATGCGACCGGCAGTTGGCGCGAGGACCTCGGCGTGCGGGTGCGGATCGTGCCCGAGGCGGTGCCCGGTGCACATCGTTCGCGTCAGGAGCGCGAACGGCTGCAGGGCGAGGCGGATGCGCGGGTAGGGGACCTGCTGGCGAGCGAGCTCGCCGACGGGGGAACCGCGCTGGTCATCCGTAACTCCGTTGCGCGGGCACAGAGCCTCTATGAGGAGTTGCGCGGGCGGTTCGGCAGGGACGAAGTGCGGCTTCTGCACGCTCGCTTCACCGTGGCCCGGCGCGCCGATCTGACGGAGGAGAGCCTGCGCCTGCTGGGTCCGCGCACACCGCGGCCCAGGGATGGCCGGTTGATCCTGGTGGCGACTCAGCTTGCCGAGCAGTCCTTCGACGTCGATGCCGACCTGCTCGTCACGGATCTGGCGCCCGTCGACCTGCTGTTGCAGCGCATCGGCCGGTTGCACCGGCACGAGGACACCTGGCGTCCGGACAGGCTGCGCGTGCCGCAGGTGTTCCTCACCGGGTTCGAGCCGCGTGAAGGCCGTGAGCCGGCGTTCGCGTTCGCCAGCGAGATGATCTACGGGCGCCATCTGCTGCTGCGCACCGCGGCGGTGCTGCCCGGCGCGGGTGAGGTGTGGTCGGTTCCAGGCGACGTGCCTGAGGTGGTGGCCAGGGTGTATGGGGCGGATGCGTCGCTGCTGCCCCAGATGTGGCGGGAGGCCGGCGAAGAGGCATGCCGGGAGCAGGAGAGCAGGGACCGAACGCGTGCCGAGAACGCACGGCAGTTCTTGCTGACCGCGCCCGGTGAGCACGAGAAGCGGACGCTGGCAGGTCTGCACTACGGCGGCTCCACCGCGGGCAGCAACGAGGACTCACTGCAGGCCGCGGTGCGTGATGGTGACGAATCCGTCGAGGTCGTCCTGGTGGTCCGGGAGGAGGACGATGCGGTCTTCAGGACGCTGGCGGGACGGGCCTTGAGCGTCAATGGTGAGGTGGCGCCGGAGGTGCTGGAGGAGGTGCTGGGCTCGGTGGTGCGTCTGCCGCCGAAGTTGACGCAAGCGGCCGCGCAGTTGCAGCCACTGCCCGGCTGGCACGGGCATCCGTGGTTGCGTCACAGCCGTGCTCTGGTGCTGGACGCCTCACGCAGGGCCCGGCTGGGTGACCTCACGGTGTCCTACGACGACGAGTTCGGGCTCCGGCAGGAGTAGACACTCCGGGGCCTGTCGCGCGGTTTGCGTGGGTGCGGTGGGCCGCCGGGCTGGCGCCCGGCGGCCCGGTGCCCCGCGTGGCGCGGGGTCGAGGCGGGTCCCGATCCGCTGTGCAAACACAGAAGGGGATCATCCCCGGGCCTCAGGCCGTCACGGCCCGAGGGTTGGGGTCAACGGCCGGATTGTCGCACCTGTTTGAGGAGAAAGCATGTGCCCCCCTCGGCACTGCTGCTAGCTTAAACATAGAAGCTTCATCAAAGGGGGGACCGATGACTGATGGCTTTTTTCTGACAGACGATCCATGGCTGCTCTTACCGCCGGCCGCAGGGGGAGTAGCGCAAGAGCGCTCGCTGCGTACCGCGTTGCTGGAGGCACACGAGTTCGGCGACCTCGTGGTGCAACTCCCCACCCAGAGGCCGGCCGTGTTGCGGCAGGTTCTGCTGCCGGTGATCCTCGACGCTCTGGGCAGGCCGGCCGACGAGCGTGAGTGGGTGAGCTGGTTCTCCACCGGACGCTGGTCACCGGAGCAGCGTTCGAGGCTGGAGGCGTATCTGGACACGCACCGTGAACGGTTCGACCTTTTCGATCCGGTGCAGCCCTTCGGTCAGGTCGGTGGCCTGCGTAGCGCGAAGGACGAGACGAAGAACGCCGCCCTGATTGTCGCGACTGCCGCCACCGGCAACAATGTGCCGCTGTTCGCGTCGCGCACGGAAGGCGATCTCTTTTCGCTGACTCCGGCGCAGGCGGCGCACTGGCTGTTGCATACACAGTGCTGGGACACTGCGGCGATCAAAACGGGTGCCGTGGGCGACCCGAAGGCAAAAGCGGGCAAGACCACAGGCAACCCGACCGGCCCGCTCGGGCAGATGGGTGTCACCCTGCTGGCCGGGGCGACGCTGTTCGAGACGCTGTTGCTGAACCTTCCGGTCGGAGCGCCGCCCACCTCCGCCGACCTGCCGCAGTGGAGGAGGCGTGAGCCCACAGATCCTCGATCGGCAGGCACTCCCCGGTGGCAGGAGCGGGTCCCCGATGGGCTCTTGGACCTGTGGACCTGGCAATCCCGCCGTATCCGGCTCGTCCCGAAAAACAGCGGTGAAGGGCTGCGGGTGGCGCGCGTACTGGTCGCCGCGGGAGACCGGATGCCGCACGCGCCGGAGATCGAACCGCACACCATGTGGCGCCTGGAGCCCACCGGTAGCCGCAGCACGAGCAAGAACAAGGGCGCCGCCGCGGCGCCGCGCCGCCCGTTGCGCCTTCAGCCAGGCAAGGCTGCGTGGCGCGGGCTGGACGCGCTCCTCGCGCCCGAACGGCAGTTTCGAGAAGCAGGAGAGAAAACGAGCGGGTTCGCCACCAGCAGGCTCTTGGACCAGGCCGGTGCCCTGGCGCCCGATCTCGGGGAGGCGTACCCGTTGCGCGTGGAACTTGTCGGGATGGCGTACGGCAACCAGTCGGCCGTCATCGACGACGTGATGTTCGACGCGCTGCCCCTTCCGCTGGCCGCACTCGACGCGGACAGTGACGTCCGCTCCGCCCTGCTCGAAGTGGCGGAACAGGCAGAGCAGTTGGCCACGGCCGTCAATCACCTCTCGGCTGATCTGCGGCGGGCTCTGGGCGCCGAACCCATCCCCTGGGACAAGGGACAGCGCCCCGGCGAACTCGTCCTGCACGCCCTGGACCCGCTGGTTCGGCAGTTGCTGGCCGGGATGCGCGGTGTGCAGGACCTGGAACGGATCGAGGCCGGACAGCTCGCCTGGGAGCAGCTGGCGTGGCGGCGCAGCTGGGAGGTCGCGGACCGTCTTCTGCAGGCGGTGCCGGTTGAAGCGTTCGTGGGAAGGAAGGTCTCCCAAGGGGAGGGCAAGCCCGAGCGCACGCACCGCGTCCCGCTGGCCGAGGCGTCCTTCCTCAAACGTCGTGGGGAGATTCTCCACCGGGCAGAGGCCGCCCGGCGCAGCAGCCCTCACCCTGTCGGCCAGTAAGCGCCAAAGCGCTGCTTGGGACGCCCACGTCTCTTACGCCCCGACCTGAGCCCTCCCATGCCTTCGCGACACCGCATCCCTCATCACGTCTGGACACGGACATGACCGAAGAAGACCTCACGAAGCAAAGAATCTGGCACCGTTACATCGCCGCGGACGGCACCTGGCGGCGCAAGGACGGCCCGGCGGCCATGCAGCGCCCGCCCGGCGAGGACCTCGCGGTTCTGCGCCGTGGGCTGGGACGTCCCGCCGGCACCGTGCTGGAGATGTTCCCGTTCTACACCTGCCCGGTCGATGACTTCGCCGCCCGCCGCGGGGAGGTCTCGGCCGAGCAGGAAGCCGAACACGTGGCGCTTGCCCTCTACGGGCTGCACCAGCAGAGCCAGGAGCGGCCGATGCACCGCGACGGAGTCAGCCTCGGCCGGGCCATGCTTGAGCTGCGGCGTCACGGGCGCACCAGTGATGAGGCAGTCGACTCGCGCTTCCAGCAGGCGTTCTCCGCCACTTCGATGCAGGCACTGCAACTGCGTCTGCGCGGTCTGGTCACCCAGCTCAAGGACATCAAGCAGCCTCTCGACTACGACCGCCTGGTCGGCGATCTCCACCATTGGAACCGGCCCGAAGCCCGGTCCCGCGTGCGCCGCCGCTGGGGCCTGGACTACTACGGCTGGACCCAGCCGGCTACACCGTCGCGATCCGGCCGCTGAGACCAGCAGCACGCACGACGTCTGCCGCCCGGCCGCACACTTTCTGCGCTCGTTCGCGCACCCGCGCCGGTGCCGGCCCCGGATCACCACCCACTCACAGGACTTGGAGCAACATTCGATGACCCAGCGCCTCTACATCGACGTGCACGTCGTCCAGACCGTCCCGCCCGCCAACCTCAACCGGGACGACCAGGGCAACCCCAAAGAAGCCATCTACGGAGGCGTCCGCCGCTCCCGGGTCTCCTCCCAGGCGTGGAAGCGGGCGACCCGTCAGCACTTCGACGACCAAGCTCCCGAGGCCGATCGCGCCACCCGCACCAAGCGTCTCACCGGTGAGCTCACCACCCGGATCACGCAGAACACGGCTCTGGAACGTGAGGACGCCGGCCGGATCGCTGCGGCCTTGCTCGCCCAGCTCGGCCTGAGCCAGGGCAAGAAGGCCAGCGACACGGCCTATCTCCTGTTCTACGGCAACGCCCAGCTCGATGCCGTAGCCGCCCTCGTGACCAACGAGGCCACCGACCTTGCAGCCCTGGACGACAAGGCACTGGCGGATGCGGTCAAGGAATGGCCCGTCGCGGAAACCTTCACCACCGGGCACCCGGTGGGCGTCGCCCTGTTCGGCCGGATGGTCGCCGACATCCCCAAGCTCAACGTCGATGCCGCCGTCCAGGTCGCCCACGCGCTCTCCACCCACGAGACGCAGCTGGAATTCGACTACTTCACCGCGGTCGACGACAAGAACGAGAAGGAGGAGACCGGAGCCGGGATGATCGGCACCATCGGCTTCAACTCCGCCACCCTCTACCGCTACGCCACCGTCGGGCTCGCCCAGCTCACCGACAACCTCGGCGGCAACACCGAAGCCGCCCTCGACGCCCTGGACCGGTTCGTCGACAGCTTCACCCTGTCCGTCCCCACCGGCTACCGGAATTCCTTCGCCCACCGGACCCGGCCCAGTCTCGTTGCTGTTGTGGTGCGCACCGACCAGCCCGTCAACCTGGTCTCCGCCTTCGAAGAGCCCGTTCCGGCCGCGGCCGGCATCCAGGCGAACTCCGCCCGTCGCCTCGCCGAGGAACACCTCACCGCCACCCAGGTCTGGGGCGACACTCCTCTCTACGCGGCGGCCAGCCACACCTTCAGCACCCGCGAAACCCGCACCAAGGACACCGTCGAGACCCTCACCCAGGCATTCGGGGAATCCGTCGCCTTCGCCGACCTGCGCGCCACCTTGCGTACCCGCATCACCACCGCCCTGGGGGAACAGGCGTGACACCCTCCGGCCGCACCTCCGTCCTGCTGCTGCGGCTCGCCGGCCCGCTCCAGTCCTGGGGCGACCGCAGTACCTTCAACCGGCGCGAAACCCGGCCCGAACCCACCAAATCCGGAGTCGTGGGTCTGCTCGCAGCCGCCGCCGGCCGCTCACGGCACGCCGCGGTGGACGACCTTGCCGGGCTCGCCCTGGGCATCCGCATCGACCAGCCCGGCAGCCTCCTGCGCGACTACCACACCGTCAGCGACCATCGGGGCCGGCCGCTCCTGTCCGCCGCCGTATCCGCCAAGGGCCTGCAAAAACCCACCTCACCTGCCAAGCACACCCACATCACGCAGCGCTTCTACCTCCAGGACGCCGTCTTCCTCGCCGCTGTGGAAGGCCCTGAAGAACTCATCACCACCCTCGAACACGCCGTCCGCCACCCCGCCTTCCCCCTCGCCCTGGGCCGCCGGTCCTGCGTACCCGCACAACCCCTGCTCCTGGGACAGCGCACCGGCCCGCTCCACGACGTTCTGCGCGCGGAACCCTGGCAAGCCTCCTCTACGGTGCGCAAGCGCTGGGGACGCCAGAACGGCAACGCCGCCCGCATCGACCTGCCCGCCACCCTCGACGACCCGGCAGGCGACGACGTCCGCGACGACGTGCCCCTCTCCTTCGCGCCCACCCGCCGCACCTACACCACCCGCCGCACCTCACACACCTACCTCTCAGCCCCCACCGGCCTCACACCCGACCCCACACGGCCCCCAACCAGCGGCGGCCACGACCCCTTCGCCCTCCTGGGCTGGTGACCGACATGCCCTATCTCTCCCGCATTCGCATCAACCCGCTGCGCGCCGAAAGCCGCAAGCTCCTCGCCGGCCCACGCGCCCTGCACGCCGCCGTCCAAGGAGGTATCCCCGGCCTGCCCGCTGAAGAGCGCACCTTGTGGCGACTGGACGCGGACAACCCCCACCGCCCCCACCTGTTCGTCCTCACCACCGACAAACCCGACTGGACGCACCTCGTCGAACAGGCAGGCTGGCCCGACGCCGACGGCGAGCACTACGCCGTACGCGACTACACCCCCCTCCTGCAACAACTGGCAACGGGCCGCAGCTTCGCCTTCCGCCTCACCGCCAACCCCGTCCAGAACACCAGCCGGCCCGACAAACCCACCCCGCGCCAACAGCAACGCATCGACGCCGGTGAGCGCCGCAGTTTCCGCCTTGGCCACCGCACCGCCGCAGCCCAGCTCAACTGGTTCCTCACCCGCACCGCCCGCTGGGGCTTCGACATCCCCACCGCCCCCCACCTGGACGACACCCGCAACAGCGACGGCGAACCGCCCCGCGAGGTGCGCATCACCACCCGCCAACGCCGGGCCTTCGGCAAAGGATCCCTCAGTACGAAGGAAGCCCAGGTCGTCATGAACGCAGTGACCTTCGAAGGGCACCTGCGCATCACCGACCCCGCCCTGCTCACCGAACGCCTCCTGACCGGCATCGGCCCCTCCAAGGCATACGGATGCGGACTGCTCACCCTCGCCCCGCTCCCCGAAGGGGCATGAACCCGTGCCTGACATCTGGTGGAAAGCAGACCCCCAGGACCTGCACCGCCTCGTCGACCGCGTCTCCAGCGTCTACGTCGAGCGCAGCCATCTCGACCGCGACGAGAACGCCGTCGTCATCATCAACAAACGACAAACCGTCCGGGTCCCCGCCGCCATGGTCGCCGTCATGCTCCTTGGCCCCGGCACCCGCGTCACCCACGGAGCGATCCGTCTGCTGGCCGACTCCGGCACGACTGTGTGCTGGGTCGGCGAACAAGGCGTCCGCATGTACGCAGCCGGCCTCGGCCCCAGCCGCGGCGCCGGCCTCCTGCACCGCCAAGCCTGGCTCGTCACCCGCCCCAAGGAACGCCTCGCCGTCGCCCGCGCCATGTACAACATGCGCTTCCCCGGCGAAGACGTCTCCGCCCACACCATGCAACAACTTCGCGGCCGTGAAGGCACCCGCATCCGAAAGCTCTACCGAGCCCACGCGGATCGCACCGGCGTCCCCTGGAACGGCCGCGACTACAAGGCCGGCGACGCCTTCGCAGCAGGCGACGACCTCAACCGCCTCCTGTCCGCAGCCAACGCCGCCCTCTACGGCATCTGCCACGCCGTCATCATCGGACTCGGCGCCAGCCCCGGACTCGGCTTCGTCCACACCGGCAAAGCCACATCCTTCGTCATGGACATCGCAGACCTGTACAAGGCCGAGTACACCATTCCGCTCGCCTTCGACCTCGTCACACAAGGACTCACAGAGGAACGCGACGCACGACTGGGACTTCGCGACCTCATCGCTCGCGACAAACTCCTCGGCCGCATCGTCACCGAGGTGAAGCACCTGCTCACCCCCGAAGGAACGGACTTCGACGACTCTGAGGCCAACCTTTTGTGGGACGAAAACCTCGGCGCCGTCCCGGGCGGCACCAACTACGCCAACCACGCAGACCTGTCAGCACACGGGATGACCGACAACCACATCGCGGTCATCGGACCCGAAATCGACGACACCGAACCCACACCATGACCGTCATCATCCTCATCGCCGCCCCAGAGGGACTGCGAGGACACCTCACCCGCTGGATGGTCGAGGCCAGCGCCGGCGTGTTCGTCGGCAACCCAAGCCGCCGCATCCGCGACCGCCTGTGGGAACTCCTGGCGACCCGCATCGGCGACGGCCAAGCCATCCTTATTGAACCCGCCGCCAACGAACAGGGATGGGCCGTACGCACCGCAGGCCGCGACCGCTGGCAACCCGTCGACTTCGACGGACTGATCCTTTCGGCCCGCCCCCAAAAACAACTAAACGAAAACAGCCGCCCCGCCCGATAAAGCCCCAGCTCAGGAAGTGTCGACCCCGCGCCCGCGGGGATCCTCCGGCCACTCACGGACCGATCCCCTCACAGGGCTCGTCGACCCCGCGCCCGCGGGGATCCTCCGGGCGTGCCCCTGACCACGGGCACGGTGACGAAGTCGACCCCGCGCCCGCGGGGATCCTCCCGCACGGATCCGTCCGATGACGATGACCGCGTTGTCGACCCCGCGCCCGCGGGGATCCTCCGAGCGCAGATCAGTCGGCGCTACCTCAGCCACAGTCGACCCCGCGCCCGCGGGGATCCTCCGTATGAGCGGAGGTTCTCGTAGGGGACGAGAGCGTCGACCCCGCGCCCGCGGGGATCCTCCGATCAGTCCGGGGTCTTTCGCCGCGTCGGCGCGGTCGACCCCGCGCCCGCGGGGATCCTCCGCCGAGGAACTCCTGGAGCTGGTCGCCGACTACGTCGACCCCGCGCCCGCGGGGATCCTCCTGAAGGTTTCCAGGTTTCCGGTCGAGTGGGAAAGTCGACCCCGCGCCCGCGGGGATCCTCCGGAGAACGTCTGTGTACTCCCTGACCCCCGGCTGTCGACCCCGCGCCCGCGGGGGATCCTCCGGTGAGCTTCAGATGCTCTGCGGTACGGGACACGTCGACCCCGCGCCCGCGGGGATCCTCCGCCGACGCGAGGGATTCTCGCCTGTTGAGACCGGTCGACCCCGCGCCCGCGCCCGCGGGGATCCTCCGGCCGCACCCTCCCCACCTACAACGGCGGCTCCGTCGACCCCGCGCCCGCGGGGATCCTGCTGTTCAGAGGGTGCTGGTAGCCGGGCGCCCCGTGTCGACCCCGCGCCCGCGGGGATCCTCCGAGGCCGGCCGCCCCGCTCCCTCACCCCTTCGAGTCGACCCCGCGCCCGCGGGGATCCTCCGCGAGCCACATGGGCACCGAAAGCACCACAAAACGTCGACCCCGCGCCCGCGGGGATCCTCCGACGAGATCGGCGTACGCGCCGTCTTCGGCACAGTCGACCCCGCCCCCGCGGGGATCCTCCGTTCCACATCGCCTTGTCGGTCGCCGCAGGGGAGTCGACCCCGCGCCCGCGGGGATCCTCCTGGGGCAGCTGTACGGGCATGCGGAGGGGGCGTCGTCCCCGCGCCCGCGGGGATCCTCCCGCCTCGGTGGTGTGCCACCCGGCCTCGCTCAGGTCGACCCCGCGCCCGCGGGGATCCTCCTCGACGTGGGCCGCGATCCAGCGGCATCACGGCGTCGACCCCGCGCCCGCGGGGATCCTCCGAGCGGTCAGCATCAGCCGCTTGTCGCCTGCTCGTCGACCCCGCGCCCGCAGGGATCCTCCGGCGGCGGCGGACACCGCCACGGACGCCGACTCGTCGACCCACGCGCCCGCGGGGATCCTCCGAGAGATAACAGCAGGTCAGACCTGCTTTTGCCGTCGACCCTGAGCCCGCGCGGATCCTCCGACACACGCGGCAGTCCACAAGCTCGCGCAGGAGTCGACCCCTCGCCCGCGGGGATTCTCCGCGACCTCGCCATATCCGCCCCACGGCCGGCCAGTCGACCCCGCGCCCGCGGGGATCCTCCGAACTACGTCCGTGTCACGTCCACCGTCGCCGGGTCGACCCCGCGCCCGCGGGGATCCTCCCTGGACCGGCTGATGAACGTTGCCAGGGGCGCCGCTGATGCGTCAGCCTGGGGAGGGATCTTCCACCGTCGGGATGCACGGGGACAGCAGTGCCTCCGTGTGCTGAGTGACCATCCCTCGGGCGAGTCTCAGCACGCGCACCTCGTTCTCGTGACCCGGTTCCTCGTCATCGCGAAGGTGGAGGAGCCCGTAGGAACCAGGGGCGACCACCGCCACATGCTCGAACAGTTCGGCAACGTCAGGCGAAGAGCGGTGATTGGAAGAGCCGCCGAGGTGGATAAACGGCTCGCCGTTCATCCACCTGAGATCGAGCAAGTACGGGCTGTCCATCCGGGCGATGCGAAGGCGAAGACCATCGACGATCTGTTGCAGCCGAGGCTCATCGTCCTCATCCGCTGCCGTTCCCCTGACCGTGATCCATCCGTGGTACTCAAACATCCCACGATCGTAGGGAGACGACCTGCTTCACCCGGCCGATGGCAACGGCCCGGCGGATCGGTAGAACAATCCGGCCCCGGCAACACCATCGACACTGCGGGACTGCGCGGAAAGCTGGGTCGACACCGGCTTCAAGTTGCCCGGAAACCACAGACCCGAGGTGACTCGTGTCCCAGGTCTCACAAGCAGACACAACGCGTGTCCATCAACCGCCGTTCTGCGCATGTGCCGCACGGCTGCGTCACGCCACAATTCCCTTTCTGTGTACGGCAGTCAGTGGCAAAGGGGCGTTCGGCATGCCCAGTGAAGTGACCCGGTTCCAGGTGGCCCGCGCGCCGCAACGGCACTGCCCTGACCGTCAGGCGCGGCCCTCGCTGCGCCTGGAGGCCTGGCTGGAGGGCTCGGCGTTGCCCGACCGGTTGGCGAGGGCCGCGGACGACGCCGTGGCGGCGCTGGCGGCACAGGTCGTCCCGCGGATCGACCCCGCGGCGCCGCCCATGACCTCGGTGGCGGACACCGGCGTACCGGCCGCCGACGCGCTGGAGAAGCTGGACTCCTGGCTGCTGTGCGGTGACAACCGCGCGACGCCGGACGAGGTGCGCGCGGCCGTCCACCGGTTCTTCGACCGGGACCCCGTCCAGCAGCCGGTCGACGAGGCCTCCGACCCGCCAGGGTTTCCCGTGGGCGACGGCCTGTACGCCACTGCCACCGCTCTGGGCGAGCAGCTCGTCGCGTTGGCCCACGTCGACGCCCAGCCGACCACCCAGCACGTGGTGCAGCGCGCGATTCTGGTGTTGGGGCTCGTGGAACTGGTCCTGTTTAACGGGGGCGTGCTGAGACTCGCGGACGACGTGCTGTGGGCGCTGCGCGACCGGCTCGTGCTGCTGCCCCACAAGCTGTTTCCCCGCCCTTTGCGCGCCGCGCTCGTCCGCAAGCCCGGTTTCGCCGATTTGTACGTGGTGCGTCAGGAGTGGAACCGCTACGTGGCGGGCGAACTCGCCCACGTCGAGAACGCCCTCCCGTACGAGCTGAAGGAACGCGTGCTGTCCCGGCTCGACGAGACCGAGACCACGCTGACCATGGGCACCGAGCGGGCCGAGACACAGGAGCTGGACAGCCAGTCGACGGCCCGGTTCGAACTCTCCTCCGAGAGCGCTCAACTGACATCGTCCTCGGTGCACCTGGAAGGACAGGTCGACACCTCGGGGCAGTACGGGCCGACACAGGTGACCACCCATCTCGGCGGCAGCCTCGACTTCTCCTCCGAGGAATCGGGCCGTCAGGCCGTGCGCCAGGCCACCGAGCTGGTGGACCGTGCCGTGCACCGGGTCGAGGAGCGGGTGAGCGAGCAGCGAACGACCCGCTCCCTCACCCGCGTCGAGTCGAAGGACACCCACCAGCTGCAGGCAGCGGAAACCGCGGTGTGCGGCATGTACCGGTGGGTGGACAAGGTGATCAGGTTGCGGACCTACCGGTATCCGCACCGGTTCCTGCTGGAGTTCGAGGTGCCCGAGCCCGCCGCGTACGTGCGCTGGTGGGAGCGGCGCGGCAGCGACGACGGATACGACACCCCGGAGCCGGAGCCGTTCACACGCGCCGGTGATCCCGAGGACACGGACGCCCCGGTGCTGTTGCCCACCGACATCTCGGAGAACCCGGCGGATCCGGGGTACTACCTGAAGCTGGCCGCCCGCTGGCACACCATGGGGATCACGGCGCCGCCGGCCCCCGAACTCGTTGCTCACGGCTATCTCCACGTGCCGCAGGCCGACCCCTCCAGCGACAAGACCTCGCACGATGTCTGGGTCACGCCCTTGGAGGGCTCGACCAGCAGCACCGGCAGTGTCGCGGGCTCCCCTGTCGTGGTCCCTCCGGGGTACGAGGCCGCCGCCGATTGGGCGGGCTGGGTGTCGGCCTGGGATCAGGACGACTGGGTGAAGCCCGCCTGGAACACCTCCCAGGGAAACTCCTCCTGCGACATCGTCCCGCCGGCCGCCGTGATCACCATCGGGGACAGCGCGAACGCGCCCCCGGACGCCGACCAGGACCCGGTCAAGAACCGGGTGATCGCGTGGGGCCAGCGCAGCTGGATCTCCAAGCCGATCGGTGGACAGCTCACCGGCCGGCGCACCGGCAAGCTGCCGATCACCGTGCTCGCCGCCAACTACGGACTGCTCTCCGTCCAGGTCAGGGTGGTGTGCTGGCGACAGGAGGCGGCGCTCATGGAGTGGCGCGCCGCAACGTACGAGAAACTGCGGGCCGCCTACTTCGAGCTGCTGCGCGCCCACCGCCAGGAGCGGGACGAGCGGGACGTGCGGGCCGGCATCCGGATCGAGGGGCGCAGCCCGACGGAGAACGCGCGGGTCGTCCGTGAGGAACTCAAGCGCCAGGTCGTGGAGTTGATGCTGGGCGCCCGCTACCGGGGCTTCGGCGCGCTGGAGTTCGACGCCGACCACCGCCCGCGGCTCGACATCGAGAAGACGCGGGCGAGCGCCGGACTGATCCAGTTCATCGAGCAGTCCTTCGAGTGGGAGAACCTCACGTACGTCCTGTACTCGTACCTGTGGGCGGCGGAGGCCCGGTGGGACGAACTGCGCGGCATCGACTCCCCCGATCCCGACTACGCCCGGTTCCTGCGCGCGGGCTCGGCGCGCGTGGTGCTTTCGGCCCGGCCGGGGCGGGACCGTCAGGTGCTCTACTTCCTGGGGACCGGGAAGCCGTGGGGCGGCGGTGCAGCGCCCGCGCCCGAAAGCTCCGAGTACGTATCGGTGGCCAAGGAGATCCAGGCGCAGACCGGGGCGCCGGACGAGGGGGTGCCGGTCGGCGACGTATGGGAGGTGCGGCTCCCGACCACGCTCGTGTGGCTCGATCCGGACCCGGTGCTGCCGAAGACGAACGCGGAGGCCACGTTCCCTCCGCCACCGAAGCCGGTTACGTCGTGAAGGGCGCGCTGCGCCGCGAGGACATCCGGTACCTGGCCATGGAGGGGGGCGGCGGCAAGGGGCACGCGTATCTCGGCGCCGTCCGGGCCCTGGAGGACCTGCACGTGATGCCGCAGGTCAGGGGATTCGCCGGGGCCTCGGCAGGAGCCATCACCGCGCTCATGCTGTCCACGGGCATGGACAGCGAGCAGATCGCCACGTACATGGGTGCCACGGACTTCGACGCGTTCTTCGATCCACCTGAGCCCCGGATGCGGCCGGTGGCGGACACACCCGGGGTGGCCGTGTACCCGGAGTGGACCACGAAGGAGAAGGCGGTGCGGACGGCGCTCTCCGCCGCCGGGACGCCGCTGCGGCTCCTGCTGATGGCGGTGCTCGCGGTGGCGGCTCCCAAGGACCTCCTCGACCTGGAGAGCAAGCGCGACAAACAGCCGTTCAAGATCCTCGCCGAGAACTGGCCGGTCTACCTCGCCTTTCTCGGCCGGGACATGGGCCTGTTCTCAGGGATGGCGGCGCGACGCGCCTGGGAGACGTTGCTGGTGACGCGGATGCGAGGCGTCGGACACCGCCCGAAGTCTGCTTCGGTCACCTTCCGGGAGCACCGCAAGGCCTTCGGCAAGGAACTCCTCATGACCGGCTCCAACCTGTCGACCGGTCGCACCGAGCTGTTCTCCGCCAAGTACACGCCGGACTTCCCGGTGTCCGACGCCGTGCGGATCTCGATGAGCCTGCCGTTTATCTACAAGCCCTACGTCGTGCAGGACATGCGCCGAGACTGGCCGCCGTGCGGCACGTACGTGGACGGTGGGCTCTGGAACAACCTGCCGTTCCGCGAGTTCGACAGCCGGCCCGAGCCGCTCAGCCCGCCGGACATGGCCAGCGCCGCGGTCCCGGCCGGACCGCCCCGTCCGCGCACGCTGGCGCTGCGCCTGTCGATCGACCCGCCCGTCCGCGTCCGCGATCTCGGCGGCCTGTTGGGGCGGTTGACCCAGCTGGGACTGTTCGGCACCGGTGAGTCGCAGGTCCTGGCCCCCTACGCGAACCGGACGATCGTGCTGGAGACCGAGGGCCTCGACCTCGTGAACTTCACGCCCCCGCGCGCGGAGCGGGAACGCGCGGTGAGGAGGGCCTACCGGGCCGTTCACCACTACTTCAGTGTCGAACTGAAGCCCGAGGACGAGGACCTGGCGGACGACCTGCTCATCGAGAAGAACCGGGAGGCGTCGAGGGCCTGCCCGTGACCCTCACCCCGCCGTCCGTTACCCGCGCGCATTTATAGACCGCCGCGTCCTGTCGGCCACCCCTCCTCGCCCCTATGTCTGGATTGATCAATTGGTAGCGGAAGTTTGGGACCTGACTGAATCGGCATTTGTTTTGTGTGACTAACCAGAATCGCTGTGATGGCGGCAACAAGGGCCGCGAGGGGGCTGTGATGGACGGGAATTGAGAAAAGTTAATGTGACCCCTTGAAATCAAAAACCCCCAGAGGGGACTTGCTGGGTGCACATGGGAGAAGGGGACGCGGGCCACGCGCCCGTCATCGAAGGGGGAAGAGTAGTGGGGACTGACCCAGGGCGACAAGTGAGGCTTAGGGTGGCGCGGCAACGCTCGCGCCCGGACAGTGTCCGGCCGCGAGCGAGGGCTCAAGGGCCCGAGCCCAGAGGGTGGCGCAGCCTGAATTGGTGGGTCCAGCTTGGGACAGTCATCGCGGCAGCAGCAGCCGTTGGAGGTATTATTTTCACCGGAATTGCCACCTACTACGGCGCCTTGGTTTCGGAGGACCAGCTTTCCCAGTCCCGTGAAGACGCACGTGCGAGAGAACGCGAGCAGGCGTCTAAGGTTACTTTTTATCTAGGGGACGGATATGGCGGCCCTTGGAGCCAAACTGTAATCGTTATGAACCGATCTCCGGACCCAATATCAGACGTCAGGATGCAGGTCGATGTGGCACTCCCATCCGAGATGCCCCCGGACGGGTTTGCGCCTGTCCCCAGGATACATATTTTGGCGCATTTGGGAGCCGTGCCGCCTTGTTCGCAGTTTGCGCTACGGAGCGCCAATCTTTCGGGCGGTCAGGCGTGGGATAGGCATGGAAACCCGCTGCGTAGGGATATTCCTTCTGGAGCGCCAATGATCTCCAATGCTCTGCTATTTATTGACGGCAATGGGGTTGCGTGGGTGCGCACGTCGAAAAGACTTGAGCCGATCGAAGGCGTCGACGAGTACTATGTTTATCGCGATGATGAGCCCTCTGGTGTAATTCTGGACCCGAACAGTAAGGTCAAATATGAACAAGTAGACCCCTGCTGAGCTAAGGCAGGATTCTGTCGTTCTCGCGCTCGGCCGGTAATGATCACGTGAGTCCGAGGGTCGCCAGCGGTCGGGTCATGTCCCGGCCGTGAGACACGCCCGTGACATCGAAAGTCACCTACATTCGCAGGCCCGCAGGCATTGAATGACATCCGAACTCGTCGACAAACGACACTCGTTGAGTGCTTCGCAGCCACCCGCATCAATCCTCGGGTGCGTAGGCACCGATCGGGGAGCCAAACAGGGCCGGGTCAAAGGCTGAGAGCAGCACCTGCGGCGCCCGTTCCGCGGCGGGTTGCAGGGCGCTGGGGTCCAGGCGCAGACAGACCTCGTGCAGGTCAGTCAGCTCGCGTACCGCGGAGCCGTGTTGGAAGGTGCTGTCGGAGTAGGCCTGTGCCAGCCGACGGAAGGCCGGGTCGCCGTTCTCCAGCATCTCCACGGGCAGGCCGTTGAAGAGGTCCGTCACGCGCGTGCAGGCCCACAGGGCCAGCGCGGCCACCTGGGCCGGATTCCGGCCCAGCTCTTCCAGCGAGTCCTCGCGGCAGTGGTCGCAGCCCTCGCGGGCCGCCCCGTACAGCCGGGCCACCGCAGTGCCGTCCACGGTCAGGGCACGGCCCTGGCCGTTCAGCCAGGCCGGGTCGTAGGGGGCCGGGCCTCCCAGCTCGCGGGCGATATCACGCTCATGGCGGTGGTCGACAAGGTTCACGGCTCGCTCGTTCCCGTCGGACGGAACACACGCGTACCGATCTGAGCATCCCCGCCCTGCGCGCTCCGCGCCGGCGCCGACCGCAAACAGCCGGAAAGCGACGGCAATCATCCCTCTCTGACCGGCGAGTGAGCGCAGGGCGACCGCGTCTGGTCGCAGTGAGGCCCGCCTGTTCACGCGCACGGCCCGCAATGGGAAAGTTCTTCGACTGGTCGCTCGTCTACTGCTTCCGTGCTGAGGCTTCGTGAGCTGCGAGTTCTTCGGGAGTACCAGGGAAAGCGGGACCGCACCCCGCGGGGAGGCGTTGGACCACCATGACGATGGCGTCCTGGGCGGTGAGGGCCGGACCCACCGTCTGGGTTCGAAGGGGGCCCGAGACCCAGTAGGTCCCTCCGGCGGCAGGCTGGATGAAGGGGATGTCCCAGGTCCATCGCCCGCCGGTGCAGCGGCTGAAGTGAAGTTCACCCATCCCGGTCCAGGGGAAAAGCTGCCGCAGGCAGGGTTCCGCGTAGGCCGCTTCCAGCAGCTCCGTCCGCACCCGTCCGTCGTCACGGACTGCCTGCCAACCTGCTTCGACGTCGGCAGAACCCGCCGCACTCATGCTCACGACCCCATCGTGCACGAACAGGACGGGCACCGGGGACCGCTTCTCACCTCTTGTCGGCCCGGCCCGCGGTGTGCGGTGCGAGCAGCGCACGGCCCCGCTCAAGGGCGACTTGTGTCGGCTTGCAGCACGCCAGAGACCGCCGGCCAGGGAACCCGAGCGCTCTGGTCAGTTCGGGCGAAGCACCCAGGTCGGTCGACCAGCAGCCCTACGATGCGTTCGTGCGGAACACCAAAGGTTTCAAGGACGCTGTTGCTCAGACGCTCGCTGCACTGGCCCGCCGCGAAGTGACCCTCTCGCCATCGACTGTGGCGGACACCATCGAGCAGCAGATCACCACCGTCTCCGAGCGGCACGGGATCCAGGTGCGCTCTGCCTGGCGCTACTTCGACGCCGCCACAACGGCCGACCACCTCGCGCAGAGCCTGTCGTCCTACCAGGAGAGCAGCACCGAAAAAGGCGCCGGGCAGGCCCCGATGCCGCCGGTCGGTAACCCCGAGCTGGCCCTGATCCTCGCCGGCGTGCCGGATTCCCTGGCGCAGAGCGGCGGCGATCTGTATGCGGTCATCGTCAACGTGGCGGTCAACGCCTGGATGGCCGGCCACATCCACGGCGAGGACGGCTGCAGCGGGTGCGGTGACCGCGGCCCGGCCGGGCACGACTGGAACGCCCGGATGGACGCCATCACCGACATGCAGCCGAACATGACGAAGTGGTTCGACCGAGACGTGTGGACGGCCGCCGTCAACGAGAGCGGCTTCACCGTCACTCGCCGCTGAACGCCTCACAACGAAAAATCCGAGCGGGCTACAACTCCTCAGTGGTCCACGCGACGCCCGCCTTCGCCTGCCCGATCAGATACCTGATGCCCTGGTTGTCGTCGGGGTTGGTCCACAGACTGTTACTGAAGACGGCTGTCGCCTTCTTGGTTTCACCCAGTCGCCACCACGTCAGTGCGAGGCCGTGCAGGGCCCGGTGAAAGGGCCGGTTGTCCAGCTCGCTCCAGGACAGAACAGCGGCGGCAACGACAGTTCGGCGACCGCGACGGCCGTCTGGTAGAAGCCCAAAGCCTGGGACAAGGCGACATCGTCCCCCCGGCGCGCTCGAAGGCGTCACTGCCCAGGTGCGCCCAGCAGTCGATCTGCCGGGGGTCTTCGCGCACGGCGGTGAGCAGGGCCGCCCGGTAGACCGCATCGTTTCCCGCGCGCCCGCGCAGATCGAGGGCGCGGTCGACCGGCGGTGGCTCATCCCCGACGTACGGGTTGGGCATCCGGTAGTACGGTCGCGGTCCGGCCGCACGCACCGCACGCCACCAGCCCCAGGTCGGTATGCCTTCGAGGTCGGCGGCGGCTGAGGGGCGAGCGCCCCACCCGTCCTCGGACCGCGGGTGGTAGTCCTCGCCGCCGAAAGCCGGGCGGGCCGCAGTAGGTCCGGCCGCGTGGATACGGTCGAGGATACGGCGGGTGTCGCAGCGTTCATAACGGTCGGTGATCTCGGACAGGTACACGTAGCGGTGCCCGCGGCCGTCCGGCTCGTCCTGCAGGGGCGGTGGCAGCACGCGGCGCAGCTCGTCGAGCAGGGCGGACAGCACTTCCTCGGCGCGGGCCCCGGTCAGCGGCCAGGACATCCCGAAAGTGCGCGGCACGAAATGGACCGAAGCCCAAAGGGTATCGGCGGGCAGGCCGCTGCGGTCGGCGAGCATGGTGCGTAACGCGTCCTCGCTCACGGACGTGGCAGTCGGCACGGTGATCCCCCTGGATGTCCACGGTGCCCCAGCGCAGGCAACGTGCGGGGGAGTGTAGCGACGGTCCGCCCGCCCGTACGTCCCCCGGGAGGGTGGCTGCCGCACCCCGGTGGCCACCCTCCTTGCTGAACCCCGCCGACCGCGGCTGTCCTGCGTTGCCTGCGGCAGTTCAGTGCCAGCCGACCAACCTGGTCCCGCCGGATCCTGCGCCGTCATGACGAGTGCCACGCCGACCGCACCGCCGCGGCGGTGCGGTCGGCGTGGCACTCGTCAAAGGAAGGTGACTGGGACGGCGGTCGGAGCCACGCTGCTGGTACCCCAGATGCCGTAGGCGGTCAGCCGGTCAGGTGCTGGTGGGAGGGTGGGGGTGCCGACGGAGCCAGTGCTGGAGTTCGCGGTGGCGGTACTGGTAGGCGGGTCCGCTGTAGCGCATGAGTCCTGCGGTGACGGCCCAGTCGAGGAAGAGGCCGAGTTGGAGCGGCAGACGGCGGCGCGAGCAGAGCAGGAACACTGCATACCGGCGTGAAGTAGAAAAACCGGCCGCGAGTCCGGCCATGCCGCCCACGACCCCCAACACGAGTCCCGTGAGCCCGGACCGGAACCCGGACAGGACTCCAAGCGTGAGCCCAACCGTGAGCGCGAACGTGAGCCCGGCCAAGCAGTCGTCCCTGATGACATCCCGGGCTCTGCAGCGCCTGCCCGGTTTCTGCGGTCCAGAGCCGAGCACGACCCAGCCCATGAGCCCGAACGTGATTCCAATGGTGAGTCCGGCTGTGAAGCCAGCCTTGATTCCGGCGGTGATTCCGAGCACGATCCCGCCCGTGAGTCCGGCCGCGATGTTGCGGCGGGGCGGAAAGGTTGTGAACAGGTCGTTCAGACCCATGGGAGTAGGGGCTCCGAGGGCAACAGCCATTCCGAACACGACGGCGAGCACAACGACCGCAGCTGCGAGTTGCCCTGATGGCAATGAGGTGGGGATGCAGGTGAGAGGGAGCGTGATGAGGACTGTGAGGGTGCTGATGAGGGTGTCGGTGGCGCGGACGCGGGTGCGTCCGGCGAAGGGCCACAGTTCGTGCAGGACGAGGTCGGTGGCTTCCGCGCGCGCGGGGGCTGCGGGTTGGAGGGTGCCGGTGGGGTCGAGGTGGGTGGTGAGGTGGTGGAGCCACCGGTGGGCATCCTCGGGGGTGTAGTCGTGGGGGTTGGGGGCGGTGCGGGTGGCGGCGGGGATGAAGCGGGCTAGGAGGTGCTCGTCCAGGGCGTCGGCGTTCGGGAGGGCGAGAAGTTCGGCGGGGTTGCCGTCGCCGTGGTAGACGGTGGCGGTCAGGCACAGCCGCCACGGAGTGGAGAGCACGGCCGCGAGAACTCCGCCGGGGTGGGCGGCCAGTTGGTCCAGCAGGGGCTGCCAGCGGGCCGTGTCGCGTGCTCGGGCAGCCAGGTAGGTGTAGGCGTCGCTGGTGGTGACGGGGGCGATGGCGATGCGGGCAGCGTCCAGGAGGGTGGTGCCGGGGGCGAGTGTGTCGTAGTGGCGGGTGCGGCAGGTCAGGATGAGCGGTCCGGCGTCCCGCCCCTGCTGGTACAGGTTGAGGGCCCGGATGACCGCGGTAGCGCGGGGCGCGGCGGGGTCGGGGGAGCCGTCGGCGAGCAGGGGGTCCATCTCATCCAGGCCGTCCAGGACCGGCAGCACCAGGTGGTGGCGGATCAGGTCGGCGGCCAGGTCCGCGGGCCAGTCGTAGGCGTCGACCAGCCGCTGCTGGAGATGGTCGGGCAGGGACTGGCGGTCGGTGTCCCACTGGGAGAGCGGAACTCGGACCGGGACCGGATCGTCGTCGGTGCGGCTGTCGGTGAGGGCCAGCAGGAGTTCCAGAGCCAGGACGGTCTTGCCGGCGCCTGGAGCGCCGGTGATGACCAGCCGTGAGGGACGGGTGGCGCGGTAGTAGGTGACGATGTCAGGCACGGTCGCCGGGCCCGGGCCGTCGGCCGACAGGCGTCCGGCAGGCGGGGCCGCCGCCGGCCGGACCGCGGCCGGGTGCAGCATGTAGGTGAGGTTGATGCGGCGGATGTCGTCACCCAGCAACTGCCGCCAGACCGCGCTCTCGCCCGCTTCAACCTGCCTGGCAAGGGTCAGGGCCTGGCCCCGCGCACGTTCGGCGTCGTTGCCCTCCAGCGGCTTCCGCAGCGCCCTGATTCCGGCCACGAACCCGGCCGCGGTCAGCAGAAAGCCCAGCACGCTCACGATGTCGGACGGTTCCAGACCGCCATGGGAGATCTGCCGGACCGTGTACGCGGCGCTCGCGATGAGCAGCAGTGCGCACAGGGCGTCGGTCAGTTGCCAGTTGCGCCGCTGGCGGCGTCCCCCGAGTCCGGCCATCCCCAGATCATGTCTATGACTTGCCGGTGGGGGAGCCGCATTCTCCTACTTGTGACCAATCCAGATATGAAGGTCTGCCCGCCGGCACCGGCTTCGCAGTCGACGTATTCCGCACGAGGGCTCTGGCGTGCAGGCTCGATGACCGACTTCGGTGCGCGGCAGGTCAGCGGCGGGGCTGAGTGCCGGGGCGTAGTTCGATCCGGATGGTTTCGTCGTCGTCGATGACGTACGTGGGGTCGGTGTCGTGATTCCAGCCCAGGGGCAGCAGGTAGTAGCGGTGGTCCCGCTCGACCAGCAGGCGCAGCCCGCTGTAGCGGTACCGGTAGTACAGTCCCTCGCCCAGGTCCTCGATCACCAGTCCTGACGGGCCGGTGATGCTCAGCGGCTTGGTGCTGTGGACGAGAACGGCGACACGCTCGACGAGCCGTTCGGCGTCCCGTTCGGCGTCCTGGCGGCCGAGTTGCCCGGCCGACAGGGCCACGACCCACATGAGGAACAGTGCAGCACCGGCCACGGGAAGCGCACGGTCCCACATACGTCTGGGCCTGGCCACCGCGGGCGCTGCGGCGCTGGTCTGCCCAAGGACCAATCCGCACGCCACCAGCAGGGGAGCAGCCCAGGCGAAGGACTGGATCGTGCGCCATGCCAGCATCAGACCGATCCCGGCGGCAACGAACGCAAGGTACGCCCGGGCCACTGCCCGTCCGGCACGGCGCACGCGCCGGGTGAGGTAGGCGGGAACGCCAAGCAGCGGCAGCAGTTCATGAAGGCGGGGCAGAACCACCGCCACAGCCAGCGTGATCAGTACGGGAAAGGTCACGAGCCGCACGCTGCGCAGCGCGAGTTCGACCGTGTCAAAGCCGATGGCAGAGCTCTCCAGGTGGAAGTACCCGTAGTAGACGCTGCTGTGGACGAACCCGGCGAAGAACATCAGGCCCACGAGGAACGAGCCGGCGCCCAAAGCGGAGTTGGCGAGTTCAACGCCGCTGCCACTCCACACGGCCACCGGCTGAGGACGTTGCCTGCGGCGTCGGCGACTCTCACGGCGCACTCGGCGAGGCCCGGCCGCAGGAGGAGGTACAGCTGGCGCTGCTCGTCGCACAGTCCTCTGCCGTACCAAGCGGCGTCGACTACGAGATGACGGACCTGGAGCACCGCTCGCGGGGGCCGGTGCGCGTGACGAGACCATCCGGCTGCCTCAGGAATCAGGTCCCGGGGATGTGGAGTCATCCGGTGCGGGCGAGGGACATGACGTTGAAGAGGTGGGAGCGGGCGAGGTGCTGCATTCAGGGGCAGAAGTCGGCGATGGCTCAGTACCTGTTGGGTTTGGCTCCGGATTCTTGCTCGGAAGAGTGTTTGTTGGTGGTTCTGGGGGCGGAGGTACCTCGCCAGTGTCGGAAGGGACTCCTGATGCTGACGTACTGGTGCCCTTCCCACCATCGCTCGGGAGGGACTTACTGGGGCCTTTTCCGCCACCGCTCGGGAAGTCCGTCGGCCCGGGGGGCTTTTCAGTAGTTCCGCATGCCGCGACGCTCCAGGTGAGTATGGCCGCAGCAGCGGCGATCCCGCTCTTGGCCAGTGCCTTTCGCAAGTTCAACATGGCGCCCCCGGCATCTGGAAGGGAGTGATTTCCAGCCTCCCACCGGAAGGCGGCCGTGCCCAGGTTTCCGGGCACGATGGGGCCTGGGGCCGGGGCAGTGGAGACACCGGTCGCCGTAAGGGTCCAAAGGCGCCGGTCAGACGGAGTCAGAAGCTGTCCCGCTTCCTCGGCTGACCGTCACGCCGCGTGACGGTCAGCCGAGGAAGCGGGACAGCTTCTCAGCAGGGCATGGTGCGCGACTCTGTGCTCTGTCACGGTGCGGGCTTATCGGGTGTCCGTCTCGGCAGGGGTATGCCTATACAGCTGTGAAAGATGTGGTATCGGCCGATTCTAGACAAATGTATTGTGCAGGCTGCCGGTACCTCAGGTTTCCACCGGGTCCAGTGGCCCTGGCGTGACCTGGCATGTCGTGCGGCGGGCATCGGCGGACGCACCCGAGTCGGTGGCCGCATCTGGCTGCAGAAGGCCCACAGTCGACGCCGGGGCGCGATCGGCACCCCGGCTTCTCTGGACTTGGTCTGTCGGTGCCCCTAGGTTCCGGGCCGATGGGCGACAGCGCGGTACAGCAACCGGGTTGTGCCGGACATTGCGCCCCGAGCTCCGAGGGAGGGATCAATGACGATCCAGGCAGCTTTCAACCGCTCCCAGCTCAAGTGGGACACGTACATGTTCCTGGGCGACCAGTACCTGTCCTACGGTCTCGCTTCCAACACCGTGTTCGTCGGCCCGCGCTCCATCGCCGCCGGGTGGCCGGGCCTGGCCGACACGCAGTTCGCCCAGGGCGTCGACGCGATGGTGCCCTTCTCCTACCCGCCGGTCATCTCGACGGTGCCGGTGCTTCCGACCGAGAAGGACTACGTCTACATCTTCCGCGGCGACCAGTACGTCCGGTACGACTTCGCCAACGAGAAGATCATCTACGGTCCGCTCGACATCGCCCACTACTGGCCGGGCATGGAGGACGTCGGGTTCGACCGGGACATCGACGCCGCGTTCCTCGACCACCGGGGCGACTTCGCGCAGGTCTTCGAGGACACCTACATCTTCTTCAAGGGGGACAAGTACATCACCTACGATCCCCGTGCGGACAAGGTGAGCGGCGGCCCCTACCCGATCGCCGACCGGTGGCCGGGGCTCAAAGAGGCCGGCTTCGACCGGGGCATCGACGCGGTGGTCTACAACGTCGTCGAGCCCTCCGCGCTGGGCGGCAACAGCAGGCGGGAGTGCTACTTCGTCAAGGCCGACAAGGTCCTGCAGTTCGACATCGAGAACTGGAAACCATTGACCGGCGCCCGCAACATCTCCGACCTCTGGCCCGGCCTCAAAGGCACCGAGTACGCCGCAGCCACCGCCTCGCCGCCCTACCCGCAGGTCAAGGCGCGCGCAGACATCAGGATCGCCTTCAACAACCCGGGCGAGAACAACCCCAACCCCTACGGGTGGATCGAACTGAAGACCAAGAGCGGCCAGCCCTTCCGGGTCTGGACCCAAATGAACCAGGGCAACTCCACTCCGGCCCGCGCGAGCGCCGCGCCTTCCATGAACCTGCCGTTCACCTCGTCCGACATCGCGAGCATAGGCGCCTACGTCGACGAGTACGACGCACTCAGCGGCGACGACTTCCTCGCCCGCGGTTCCAAGAACTTCAACGGCAACGGCAGGTACACCCTGTCCTCCGACGACGGCAGCGTCGACATCGACATCACTGTCACCGACCTTTGACCCCAGGCCAGGGGACGGTAAGGATGTCGTGGGTGGCCATTCGGCGCCAGATCACATGAAAGATGCCGGGAGCGACGTGCGGGCCCGTACTGCCACGTGACGCGTCCCGCAGGACCGGTGCCTATGGGCTAGGCGGGTTCGTCGGTGCAGAGGAACCCGCCGAGGTGCTTGGCGAAGGCCCGCGCGGAAGCGTCCATCGGCGTACAGGTCGTGGACGAAGCGGTGACAGCCTGCCGGAATCGGCGGCGTTGTTCTGGGGTGAGGTACTCCAGGTCGGTGGTGAAGCGGGGCAGTGCCTCGTGGGCGGGCACGGCGAACTCCTCCAAGACGCACGAAGCCCCCGGCCGGCCGGGGGCGGTGATGGCTGGTCGTGTCGAAGAGCATCGGTGACTACGACCAGACCAGCCTCATTCTTTCCCGGAAATGGCCGGCCTAGAGCCGTGCCGGCCGCACCGACCGGGCCCTGCCGCAGCTCCGCCGGCACGTTCAACTCGGCGTCAGCCTCCGTGGCCGACAACTCGGCCAGTACCTTCGTGACGGTCTCCCGCGTGATCTCCAGCCGGGACAGGTCCTCGCGAGCCTTCTCCAGCCGGGAGACCACCTCCGCGGCCTCGGCCTGCAGTTCCTCGACACGCCGCCGAGCCGCAGCCTCCCGCGCCTCAAGCTCCTCCGGCAAAGACACCATGGCACCCCACCTCCACCCTGCCACGGTAGAAGCAAGCCACCGCCTCGACACTGCTGATCAGCGTCTCCCCAGCTCAGCTGCCCCTCGAAAGGATCCGCACCCTTCTCACCTTGCAAGGCCCTCATCTCGTTCCAGAACTGCGATATCGCGTCCCAATGCCACAACCAGACGGCCGTCGGGACAAACCCCCAGACATCTAAGGTCTGCCGTAACAACCTGCTGCACAATTCGCTGTGTCCGGAGATCCCACATATGAACTGCGGTGTCGGTGCCGATGACGGCGATGGGGCGGCTTTCGAGGACGGTGCACGCCACCGCGCTGACCGGGCCGTCGTGGGGGAAGGGGCCTGCGATCTGCTCGCCCGAGCCCAGATCCCACACGAACACCTCACCGCTGACGGCGGTGACGGCGATGGGGCGGCTGTCGAGGACAGTGCACGCCACCGCGCTGACCGGGCCGTCGTGGGGGAAGGGGCCTGCGATCTGCTCGCCCGAGCCCAGATCCCACACGAACACCTCACCGGAACTGAACCCGGTGCCGGTGACGGCGATGGGGCGGCTGTCGAGGACGGTGCACGCCACCGCGCTGACCGGGCCGTCGTGGGGGAAGGGGCCTGCGATCTGCTCGCCCGAGCCCAGATCCCACACGAACACCTCACCGCGACGGAACCCGGTGCTGGTGACGGCGACGGGTCGGCCGTCAAGAACGGTGCACGCCACCGCGTTCACCGGTCCGTCGTGGCGGAAGAGGGCTGCGGTCTGCTCGCCCGAGCTCAGATCCCACATGAGCACCTCACCGCGGCTGAACCCGGTACTGGTGACGATGACGGCCACGGATCGGCCTTCGAGAACGGTGCACGCCATTGCACTCACCGGTTGAAGGGAAGACGGAGATCCTGCACGCTCGTGCGTAGCGGAGAAGCGCCATGCCCGGGCGGCACCGTCGGTGCAGCCACTGACGATGATGGGGAGTTCGTCAACGACGATACAGGCCACCGTCGTTACCGGTTGGGCGTGAGTGAAAGGGCCTGCGATCTGCTCGCCCGAGCTCAGATCCCACACGAGCACCTCACCGCGGCTGAACCCGGTGCTGGTGACGGCGACGGGTCGGCCGTCAAGGACGGTGCACGCCACCGCGTTCACCAGTCCGTCGTGGGGGAAGGGGCCTGCGATCTGCTCGCCCGAGCCCAGATCCCACACGAACACCTCACCGATGCCAAAGCTGGTGCTGGTGCCGGTGACGGCGACGGGTCGGCCGTCAAGGACGGTGCACGCCACCGCGTTCACCAGTCCATCGTGAAAGAACGGGCCTGCGATCTGCTCACCCGAGCCCAGATCCCACACGAACACCTCACCGATGCGGGTGCGGGTGCTGGTGACGGCGACGGGTCCGCTGTCGAGGACGGTGCACGCCACCGCGCTGACCGTTCCGTCGTGGCGGAAGGGGCCTGCGATCTGCTCGCCCGAGCCCAGATCCCACACGAGCACCTCACCGCGACGGTACGCGGTACTGGTGACGGCGACGGGTCGGCCGTCGAGGACGGTGCACGCCACCGCGCTGACCGTTCCGTCGTGGGGGAAGGGGCCTGCGATCTGCTCGCCCGAGCCCAGATCCCACACGAGCACCTCACCGGAACTGAACCCGGTGCCGGTGACGGCGACGGGTCGGCCGTCAAGAACGGTGCACGCCACCGCGCTGACCGGGCCGTCGTGGCGGAAGGGGCCTGCGATCTGCTCGCCCGAGCCCAGATCCCACACGAACACCTCACCGCGACTGAACCCGGTGTTGGTCGCGATGACGGCGATGGGGTGGTCGTCGAGGACGGTGCACGCCACCGCGTTCACCGGGCTGTCGTGTCCATGGAGGGTATGGCGTAGGGCGGGGGTGAAGTCGTAGCCGGTAGCCCATGTAGGAACCCATTCGCCGGGCTGTGCAAACTGGTTGAGCTGCTGAAGAAGTGTTGTTGCCTTGGCGCGGGCGGCGTTCAGGGTGAGGGTGGTGCGGCGCAGGTTGGGTGAGACGGCGGAATGCCGGTCGTAGTTCATGCGGTAGACGGCTGCGGTGAGGCGTGCCTGGCTGCTGGTGGCGTGGTGAAGGTGCGGCGCCAGGCTGGGTGGGTGGGCGTGGACGAGGTATTCGGGGATGGTGAGGATGTCGTCGATGCGGTGTGCGGTGGCGGCGTGGGTGGCGAGGTGGTGGAGGGTGTAGGGGTGGGCGCGGGACCAGTCGCGGGTGGCATCGCCGCGGTAGGGGGCCTGGTCGGTGAGGGTGTCGACGAACGCGCTGTGGACGGCGGCCTCGTCGGTGTTCTCGCGGAGGTGTTCGGTGAGTGCCTGATGATAGAGGCGGTAGGCAGAGCGGCCGTTCTCGATGGCTTCGACAACGTAGGAGCCGGCATTGCGGCGCAGCCAGAGCAGGTCGGCGTCGGTGTAGGGGCGGCCGGAGATGGCGGTGGCGAGGGGTGCCCAGATGTCTTCCCAGGGCAGGCCCTGGCCTTCGGCGTAGGCGAGGGGGCGTAGGAGGTCTGTGGCGCGCTGGGCGTCGGGGCCCAGGCGTTGGGCGAGGTCGTCGCGCATGGCCTGTCCGGCGTGGCGGGGCAGGCTGGCGCGCCAGCGGGCGTCGTGCGGGTCGGGTACCGCGATGTCGGCGGAGGCGAGGGTGTACGCGGCGAAGCGGGCGACAAGGAACGAGGTGCCGGCGGCGTCGGCGACTGCGTGGGCGATGGGCCGCAACCGTTCGGGCCGGTCGGAGAAGGGCGGCCTGCGGTAGGGGGAGGTGGCGTGGCTCTGGACGAGGTTGCGGATCGTGTAGGCCAGCAGCGCCTGGCGGTCGGTGTAGCGGGGGCTGTCGAGGTCGATCACCGGGCCGTCGCGGTGTGTTGGCCGGTTGCTGAGGCCGAGGCAGTCGAGCAGGTAGGGGCGGGTTCCCAGGAGGAGGCGGATGCGTCCGCGGGCGTGCTCGATGAGGGGCCGCACGATCTGTGAGCACAAGGTGGCGGGGGTGGCGGCTTCGTCCAGGGCGTCGATCAGCACGGTGAACGGCCGCCCGCGGCTCCGGTACTTGTCGTCCACGCCTTCAAGGAATTCACCGACGGTGGTGCACCGGAAACCGGCGGCGGCCGCGAGACCAGCCAGGACCTGACTGTCGGTGAGGTTCTGGGCATACATGACGACGTCGATGCTGCTCTCGGCGGGAATGAGATCTGCATCCAGGCCGAGGGAATCGAGGGGAACGGTGCGGCGGCGGTCGGGCATGGTGAGGGCACCGACGAGGCCGAGCACGGCCGTCTTGCCCGACCCCGGGCCCGCCGTGACCACCCGCACACACTCGCCCACGGGAACGTCGGCCTCGAAGAGCAGGTCCTGCGCGGTGTCGGTGGTCTGGTTGAGCCAGGCGGCGAGTTCGGCCAGGGCCCGGTGGCGGCCGCAGAACCACCAGCCCTGGCCCGCGTTCCCGCTGTAGCCCATCGCGCGCACCAGGAAGCGGGAGGAGAACTCGGTCTCCCGCTGCAGGGCGTAAGCGTCGAACTCGGCGGCGTCCTGCAGTGCGAGGTCCACGTCGGTGAGGCGGACGTTGTGCCGCGGGTTGGTGAAGAAATCGGGCGGTTCACCGGTCAGCCCGAGCAGGGAAAGGTTGATGTGCTGGTAGCCGGGCCGGTCGGGATGCTTGTTCATCTGCTCAACCACCGCGGACACCGACAGGTGGGTCGGCGCGTGGCCGGCGGTGGCCCGGTTTCCGACCGCCTCACTGAGTAACTGCGGGAACAGCCCCGCCCTCGCCTGCTGGTTGGGCTGCGCGGAGGACACCACGACCAGCCCCGGGCTGGTCGCGCTCGGCGCCCACTGCGCGCCCAGACGCTCCAGAGCGGAGGCGGCGAGCTCGTTGCCGCCTTGCCCGGAGTAGCAGGTGTCCAGGATCAGCAGGAGCCGTCGGACCTTGGTGCCGCGCAGCGCCCGCACGAGGTCCGCGGTCGGCAGGGATGTGTAGGAGACGTCGTCCGGTTCGGTGTCGGCCATCAGCAGCACGTGCTCGTGGCCGTCCTCGACGACTTCGCCGTGACCGGAGATATAAATGACGACCAGGTCGTCCTCGCGGCGGTCGTCCGACCTGCAGAACGCCCTCAGGTGGTCGGTGAGCTGGGCGCGGGTCGGGTCCAGGCCGAGCGTCGTGTGGTGGTGATAACCCAGTTCCTGCGTGAACAGCGCGATGATCTGCTCGCGTGCCTCAACCAGCGCGGGCCGGTCCCAGTCGGCGCACTTGGAGTAGTGGGCGACCGCGGTCGCGATCAGGTACCTGCGCGGCTGGCGGAGATCGTGCGTGCTGCCGTCGTTGGGGCCGCTCATGCGAGGCCGTCCGCGATGGCCTGTCCGCACAGCTTGTCCGTCAGGTAGGCGGTCGCTTCGTGCGCCGTCGCGCCGTTGTGCACCACCGCGCAGCGCACGCTGTCCCCGAAGGAGGGGCGCAGGTCCTTCACCAGGGCGACGACGTCCCCGCCGTCGGCCAGGTTCGTCCACACTAGCCGCTCGCTGCCCGGCCACACCCCGCGCGGCCGCCCTCCGAGCGTGACCGGGGGCGGCTGGAGCCGGTGCAGGATCAGGTTCTCGATGCCCAGCGGCGAGCCGATCGTGACCAGCGCCCGCACCTGATGGCCCGGACGCGCGCACAGGGCTTCGTATGCGACGACCGAGCCCAGAGAGTGCGCGACCACGACTCGCGTGTCGTCGCCGATCTGGTCGGTGACCTGGGCCAGCGCTGCGGCGCGCAGGTCGGGGTCGGTGAGGTAGCGACTGACCTGCTTCAGGTCGAAGACCATGGACCGCAGCGCGACGCCGGCGAAGAACCGCGACCCGGACAGGGCCCGCAGCGCGGCCTGCACCGACCGGGGCGTGGCGACCAGGGTGTCCGCGCCGGGCGGGACCACGGCCTCATCGCTGTCGGCGGCCGCCTGCCACCAGGCCAGCAGCAGCTCCTGCTCAAGCCCCTCGCCGACATCCGCAGCCGTGTAGGGAGGATCACCGGCGGCGAGGAACTCGCTGCGGGGGCGGAACAGGTCGCCGTAGAACGCCACCGCGAGGTCCCGCTCCGTCAGCAGGCTGACCGCGCCGGACCGGGCGCGGGTGAGGCCGTCGTTGAGGGACGGTAACCACAGCCGACGCAGCGACTGTTCCCCGAGTGTCTGCTTGCCGATCCCGTGCACCGCCACCACACGTGCCATGCCCCGTGCCCCCGAACTCGCCCCCGAATACCGTGCTCAGCACTGTAGAGGGAGGCAGCGCACCGAGCGCCGAAAACCCGAAAGCCCTCGCCTGCGCCCCACCACGACCGAGCGGCCTCTGGCCGGTCCGGGGCCGCTGCGCACCACGGCTGTGCCACCGTGGTCTCCGCCGCTGAGGCGCGGCCTGGGCCGCTCGTAGTCGAAGCATCATTCTCGGGACGCTCTGCGCGCGGACAGCCCTGGGGCTGGCACTTGATCTGCGAAATGGTGGCTGGCGACTGAATGATGGCCACCGCACGTGGTGATGTGAGCTGCCCGGCACCTCGTACAGCGTCCTACCGGGGAAGGGCCTCGGTCAGTGCGAGTGGGTGGAGGGCGTGAGGCGGTTGCCGGTGACGATGCCGGCGAGGACGAGCCGGTCGGTACTTTGTTCGGGGCGATCACCTGGTGTCAGCCAGCGGTCGGGCTCTGCGGTAACCGTTCGTGCTGCCGGTCAGAAAGTGGCACCAGCGGCCAACACTGCCCTGTACGTTGCTACTTCATGGCGACGTCTACTGGCCGTGGCTGCAGGCTGAGTTGTCCTGGATGGGGCCGGTGCGTTCCGGGAGCTGCTGCGATAGACCGGTTCGACCTGCTGACTTGTGTGAATAACCTTTCGTTTGTTCCACGCTTGTGCGTTTTGATGCGGGCCGAAGTCCCAGGGCGCCCACTGCTCGTCGTCGCTGTCGTCGGGAATTGCTCCTTCATGCCGAGAGAAAACAAGTGAATGAAAACAGCTACCCGGCCCGGTAAAGTCCCAGCTCAGCAAGTGTCGACCCCGCGCCTGCGGGGATGCTCCGTCGCCGAGCGCTTCGAACTGCGCCGCCACGTCGTCGACCCCGCGCCTGCGGGGATGCTCCGGAGCCGCAGGTGACCACCAGCGATACCGCCACGTCGACCCCGCGCCTGCGGGGATGCTCCGAGTCAGCCGTCCGACGCGGCGTCGGCGACCGCGTCGACCCCGCGCCAGCGGGGATGCTCCGTGACCTTGTCCCGGCGGTGGGCACGGCGACCGGTCGACCCCGCGCCTGCGGGGATGCTCCGATCACGTGCATCACGCGGGCGTAGTGCTGCGCGTTGACCCCGCGCCTGCGGGGATGCTCCGGGCTACCCGGGAACCGCAGGCGCGCTCCACGAGTCGACCCCGCGCCCGCGGGGATGCTCCGGACGGAGCCGTCCGTCTCTTCCGCGGATTGAAGTCGACCTCGCGCTCGCGGGGATGCTCCGTGGCTGTGGCAGAAGGCCATCAAGCCTGCCTGGTCGACCCCGCGCCTGCGGGGACCCTCCGTCCCGCAGAACCTGCACGCGCGCTACCGCCGAGTCGACCCCGCGCCTGCGGAGATCCTCCACAGGACAAGGGCGCATTGACCGACAGACTGCAGTTGACCCCGTGCGTCCGCAGGGATTCTCCGAATTTCGCGCTCACCAGGTCGACTGCCGTGGGATGGGGCCGTCACCACTGGGCTGCGCGACGTCATCGAGCAGTACAGCGCCGTCTGGTTCCCTGGCGCCTGGACCGCATCGGTGCCCGGCCGCGGGGTGGCCCACGCCGCGGCCCCGTCTCACGCCGTAGCGGTCGCCCGAAGTGATACCCGCGCTCGCTGAGCCGCGCTCGCAATGCTTCGGCTTCGGCGTTCCGCCTTTCGCCAACAGGAGTCCTACCTGTGATGACCCGCATCAGGTCGTGGCCGAGTGCCCCTGGCTCGCCGCTTCTATGGACGGAATGACCGGCGGAAGCGATGCACGCACCGTAACGACGGAGGGTCTCCGCGCCGGGGGAGCTCAGCACAGAGACCTCGTTGCGTACCGCCCGTCAGGGCTCGTGTTCAGTTACCCCTCCGGGCCTGAACGAGCAGCGTGCCCTGCCTGCCGGGTTCCGGGTGAAGGAGTACCTGAGCACTGATGTCGGCGAATCCCGTCCGTTTTAGGATGTCCGACCACTGTTCGATGGTGTACTGCCACCGTCGTACGGTCAGTTCGCCCTCGCGGCCCTCCAGCCACGGCCCGCCCATCGCCTGCGCTCCGTACTCGTTGACGGCGGGCGCCCTGTGGGAGAAGGCGAACACACCGCTGGGTGCCAGACGCCGGGCGACGCGGGGAAGCAGGTCGTCCGGGTCGGTGAACCAGACGGCTCCCCATGTCGAGTAGATCGCGTCCCACGTGCGCGGATCGTTGTCGAGGAAGGTGCACGCTTCGGCGAGGACGAAGTCCAGTCCGGCAGCGCCCCTCCATAACCGCCGGGCGCGTTCCACTTGGGTGAGCGAGAAGTCCACGGCGGTCACCGCGGTGCCGGCCCGTGCGAGGACGGCGGCGTTCTCCCCTTCCGCGGGACCAAGGTCCAGCGCAGTGCCCGGACTGCCCAGCACCTCCGCGCCGGGCCCGTGTCCAGGAACATCGGTCCACTCGAAGCGGGCTGCGGCCGGGGGCGGCTGCTCGCCCTCGCCGCGGTAGGGCTTGTACCTGTCCCAGTACTCGGGTGCGGTCGAAGGGGTGGCGCTGGACATCGAGGGTCCTCCGGAGGGAGACGGGTTCCAGGGCCGTCAAGGTACTCGTGTCCCTGCGGGGGCGTATGGGAATGCCAGAAAATAGTGTGAATGCGCACAAAAAGAACCTGGGGCCGCCAACGGCGGCCCCCGGCGTGCATGGCCCCGAAGGGCCTATCGGATCAGATCAGTGGCAGTTACTGCCGGGAGAGCACGGCCCGCACTTGGCGAAGTCGGCCTCCCACAGCGACCAGTCCACCGGGAATCCGTTGGCGGCGATGATGTGGGCGGTCCGCTCGACACTGCCGTCGTTCTTGAACTCGATCTCCGGGATGTGCTCCAGGAACTTCCCGTCGAAGTTGGCGGCGCAGAACGCCCGGTAGTTGGGGGTGTCCAGGATGAACACGTGGACCGCGATGTCCACGATCCGCCCCGCGCACATCTCCAGTCGCTGGCCCCATTTCTCCATGGCCGTGATCAGGTACGACACGGCCGCGGAGAACAGCCTCTCGGCCATCACCTTGTCGAACGGGTAGTCCCGCATGAGCAAGGTGACCTCCCGCTCCCACACGTCGGGCTCGACGTAATCCCGCGGGTCACGAGTGACCGTGGACGCCTGCCGATCGATGAGGATCGTCGGTGCTGGTGTTGCCATGTTGCCCTCCGATGTTGTCGGATTTCTGGGCGGTTCCGGCGGCCGGTCGGCTGCCGGGGGCCCCGCGTCGCCCGCCGACGAGCGACGCGGGGTGCTTGAGGGGTACGGGCTACGGCCACCTGCACACGTCCCTGGGGCTTGGCGATGCTGGGTTCGAGCGCCGGGATGGAGGAATGCGGGATGGTCGGGGCGCACCGTTGTCCTTGGCTTCCTTCGGGAAATGGTCAGAAGGTTCTGTGGAGGTGGGCCACCACCGGGAGGTGGTCTGCGGCGTCCCGTGCGCGGGGTGTGTCGATGACGGTGTAGGACTGCATCTGCCAGGAGAGGTGGTTCGTGGTGAGGATGTAGTCGGACCGGTGGTCGCGGTCGCCTGGGTGCCAGTGGCCGGCGGTTCTGGCGAAAGGCAGCTCCAGGTCGGCGGCGGGGTCGATGAATCCGGCGGTCAGCAGCGCGCTCATGGCGGCCTTGTCGAGGTCGCCGTAGTTGCCGTCCGGATGCTGGATCCGGTGGCTCGCATATTGCGTGGGCGGGAGCCAGTCCCAGGATGTGGGCTCGGGGTCGCGAGGGGCTTCCGTGTTGAGGTCGCCGACGAGGAGCGTGTCGTCCCGGTCGCCGTACGGCGTGAGCCATCCGGCCTCGGCCACCCGGTCCCTTGGGGAGAAGGGGTCGAGGTGGGTGTGCAGGACGTGCAGCGGCGTTTCCACCCCTTCCACCTGGAGGATGGCGCGGGAGACCGTGTGGTGGAAATTCCCTTCCGCGATGTCCGGGTAGAAGCGCAGGAAGCGCACTCGTGGCGGCCGGACCAGGGTGATGAGGTGGCAGCCATGGCTGGCCGAGCGAGCGAGCCGGGGCTCCATGTCCAGTGCCGCGGCGACCGCGTTGACCTGTTCGCCGCCGTTCTCGTCCCAGCGCTTGGCCTCTTGCAGGCACAGGACGTCCGGTGCGAGTTCCTTGAGTATCTCCAGCTGGGTGGTCAGCCGGTGCGGCGAGCCGTCGCGGTCACGGCCGCCGTTGAGGGTGTTGTAGCTGACGACGCAGAGATCCCGTGGCGTCATGTCATCCCCTTTCTCCTGCTGGGTGGAAAGATCCTGAGTCGGACGTCGCCGTCCGTGGCCTGGGGCCACAGGCGGCGGGCCCAGGCTGCGGGGTCGGCGAGTTCTTCCGCCGTGGGAAGCAGCGAGACGTCCTTCCAGATCCGGTTCACCGAGTGCGTGCCGTGGGCTTGCACCGCGCGCGCGATCAGGGCAGCCCCTTGCTCATATGCCTCCCGGCTGGGGCCAAGGCGGCGGATGACGGGGTTGTCGTGGAGCCGGTAGCGCCAGGACTTCCGCGCCTGCCGGTGATCGGCCGGTGTACCGAACAGGCGGCCGGTGACCTGCTGGTCGGCCCAGGTCGCATGGCCCTCAAGGACATACGTGAAGCTGTCACGCGGAATGTTCTCCAGCCCGCGCCGGGCAGGGAAGAAGGTCTTCCAGACCTCGCCGGCGCGGGCTTTGGCCTGCAGGTGGTGGACCAGTTCATGGGCCACCACCTGGTGGATGGCGGGATCGTCGGCCAGCAGCCCGGCGTGACGCCAGGTCGTGGGGGCGATGACGGTCTCGTGCTGACCGTCGGCGGCCTTGTGCGTGCTTCCGAGGACCAGAGGCCAGACCAGGACCGCGGCAGCTCCCGCGCCCTTGAGCACGACCCGGGTCGCGTCTATCTCTGCCGGCGTCGGGTCCAGCTCGGCGATGTCCCGGGCCAGAATGCGATGCGCGTTCAGCCGGAACTCCTCCCGCCACGCTTTCGGGGGCAGCAGGCGGTAGCGGGCCTGTGCGGGCAGGGGGAGGCCGGTGGTCTCCGCGACGTGCGGGGCCACCCTTTCCAGGACCTCACGAATCCGGTCGCGCAGATTCGTGTTGCGGCCGGTTTCGTCAAGAACTTCGAACATGGTCACGCGTGCATCTCCTGAATACCGTGCTGGCTGTGGTCTTGGCCTTCGCCCGTTGTGGATCCGCGGACGCCGGCCGGGGCTTGGGCGTCTGTCTGTGGCGGCGCGGCCTTTTGCGCCGCCGGGTCGGAGCCAGGGCTTTTTTCTGCCGCTGTCCGGCGCTGCCGCCGGTGGTGGGGGTCTGGGTGTATCGGGCGGCGCCGGGGGGTTCGCCGGATCGAGGGCGTAGGTCATGCCGTGTGCGGTGCCGAGAAGTTTTTCGTCTCTCAGAGTCGCGAGACCGTAGGAGGCGCTCGACGCGGACGTTTCGGATTCGTCGGCAAGGGTTTGCCGTGTCGGTATCCATGTCAGGAGCGGGTGGATGTCGTCTGTGATCCGTTGCCGGACGGTGTGTACGACGGTGGTCGCGGATCCCTCTTTTGTTCTGTCACGTATGTGCCCAGGCCTCTGACGGAGTAGAGAGTCCCGTCATTGTGGAGAGGCCTGAGCGCGGCGCGCAGGACCGATGCAGGCACGCCGAACTCGCGGCAGAGTGCGCTTCGTGTGGGGATCTGCGATCCGGGTCCGTATTGGCCGTTGGCCAGGCGCTCGCGGATCACACGTCGAGTGCGCTCAGTGAGCTCCTTGCGTTTGGCCACCTCAAGTGCACGGCGGTCGGCGGCCTCCTGTGGGACCGGCGTGGTGGGGTCGATCCGGCCCACGACGACGGTTCCGCTGGGCGGGTGTGCGCGCAGAACGCCGGCGTCTTTGAATGGTCGGAGAGCCTTGGCGATCAGCGTGGACGATGCGTTGAATTCGACGGCCAGGCTCCGCTGTGAGGGCAGAACGGTTCCCAGCCGGTACGTCCCGTCCAGCAGTCGTTGGCGGATGGCGGCTCGCACCGGACCGACGGTGGCCTTGCGGGCTGGCCGCTCAGTGGCTTCAGCCACGGCGGTCACCTCCCTCACGTGGTGCGTGAATCTCCGCGTCGAGCAGGGTCGGCAGGTGATCGGACAGGGTGCGCGCCATGGGTGTGTCGTAGGTCCGGTAGGAGCGGGCGGTGAAGCCGTGCACGAGGATGTGGTCCAGGCACACGTCCCCTTTCTCGCCTGCGTAGTAGTAGCCGACGGTGGGGGTCCTGGGGATCGTGGTGAGGGACTCGGGGTCCTGCCAGCCGGAGGCCAGCAGGACCTGCATGGCCCGCAGGTCTGCGTCACCGAACGTCCCGTTGGGCAGGACGAGGCGGTAGCGGGCGTGCAGGTTTCGCGGGACCTGGTCCCAGTCGAAAACGTCAGCGTCCGCCGGGCGGGCGCAGTTGAGGTCGCCCAGGAGCATGGCCCGGGAGGGTGCGCCCGGGAACGTGCCGGCGAGGTCGGTGGCCCATCCGCGTACTTCGGCGAGCCGGGTGTCGCCGTTGGTGAAGGCGAGATGGGTGGCCAGCGCGGTGAAGTCGGCGCTGCCGTCGGGCGCGTCGACCGGCCGCAGGTGGGCCTGGATCATCGCGTGGTGCAGGACGCCCTGGCCGCGCTGCCGCCAGTCGACCAGGCGGAGTGTTTCCGGCCGGTAGAGCAGCGCGGTGAAGTTGCGGCCGTCACCGACGCGGGAGGGCACCATGGCGACGACGGCCATGTCCGTCTCCCTGGCCACGGTCTCCAGGCGCCGGTTGCCGTCCTCGTCCCAGAAGGTGCACTCCTGCAGCGCCAGGACATCGGGGGCCAGGGACTTGATGATGCCCAGCTGCGCGTCGAACCGTCCTTCCGAGCGTGCTTCCGGACGGCCGTCGACGCCGCCGTTGAGCAGGTTGTACGTCACGGCGCGCAGGGGGATCGCGCGAGGGGTTGCGTCAAGAACGTCGATCGTGGTCACGGGCGTGTCTCCTGCATACCGTGTGGGCTGGTGTCTGGGGATGCGCCCGGAGCGGTCCCGCAGGCGTGGATCGGGAACCCGGCATCCGCGTTCGGTACTGCCAAGTCCCGGGGTCCCTGGTCCGACTCCGCGCGGTCTGCTCCGAACCGCCCCTGGTGTGGAGGCGGCGCATCAGGGATCGCGGTCGGCTCGTTCAGATTGATGACGTACGTCATGCCGCGGGCGGAGCCGAGGAGCCCGTCGGCTCTGAGAGGAACAAGGCCCCAGTAGGCGGTCGCAGGGGAGCATCCGAATTCGACGGCATGGACGCGCAACGGGGGCAGCCAGGTGAGGGGCGGGTACGTGCCGTCGGTGATCCTCTGCCGTACGGCCTGTTCGACGGTGACACGGGACCCCCTGCGTGACGTCTCTTCCGGGACTGCCACGTAGGTTCCCCAGCCACTGACGAAGTGGAGCGTCCCGTCGGTCTTGAGGGGCCGGAAGACCTCACGTATGAGCTGTTCGGGCACCCCGAACTCGGCGGCGAGTTCGCTCTGCTTGGGTAAACACGAACCGGGTGGGTACCGGCCGCTGACCAGCCGCTCACGGATCGTTTCCCGCACACGTTCGACGGTCGCGTTGCGTCCGCTCTTCGCGGGCTTTCCGTCGTGCGGGACCTCGGCGTCCTCGGCCTGGCTGCCGGAAGCGTTTCCGTCTCCGGGGCGCACCCCGCAAGGGTCGTCGGCCTGGTCCTGCGGTACCGGCTGTTGGGCGGCGCTGACCTGGCGCGTGACGACGGTTCCGCGCGAGCCGTCCCCGCGGAGAATGCCCTTGTCTTTGAGCGGGCGCAGCGCCAGGTCGACCGCCGTGTGGGACACGCCGAACTCAGGGGCCAGCGTGCGCAGTGAGGGCAGCATGGTTCCGGGTGCGTACGTCCCATCGGCCAGCCGTGCGTGCATGACCTCCCTGATCTGTTCCACTGTGCTCGGCTCGGGGCTCCCACGGCCGGGACGCTCGGGGGCTTCAGGCACGGATGTCACCTCGCTGCCGTTCGACGTCGGTGACCCGCTCGCGGTGTGTGTCGATCTCGTGCTGGGCGGCGACGCCGTAGTGGTGCAGGACGCTGGTACCGAACGCGGTGAGTGCGAAGTCGCTGCTCATGAACGCGCGCAGGCTCTCGATGAGGTCGCGGTGCAGGCGCGGTGAGCCGTTGTCGAAGTAGGCGTCTCCCGGGCAGGGCGGGGGTGGTGCGAGCTTTTCCCTGTGGCCGCGCAGGATGCCGGCGATGGCGGCGGCGGCCACCAGGTACGGGTTGGCGTCGGCGCCCGCCATCCGCAGCTCCAGGTGCCGGCCGCGGCCGTGGCCGGTCATCCTGACGGCGCATCCGCGGTGGTCGTCGCCCCAGTTCATGTAGAGGGGTGCGAAGGAGTGCGGCCGGAAGCGCTTGTAGCTGTTGGGCACTGGTGCCCACAGCGGCGCCAGGTCGGGCAGGCTCTTGAGGAGCCCGCCGATCGCGTACTCCAGGGGCGGGGACAGGGTGCCGTCGTGCGGGGCGGCGAACACCGGCTCGCCGTCCTTCCACAGGGACAGGTGCAGGTGCAGGCCATTGCCGACCTCATCACTCGGTGCGGCCATGAAGTTCACGCGCAGGCCGCGCTGTTCGGCGACGTGCTGGAGGGTCTGCCGGTAGACCGTGTAGTTGTCGCAGGCCCGCATCGCCTCCCCGTAGCGGAAGGTCACCTCCAGTTGGCCGGGCGCGCCCTCGCCCTTGAACGCTTCGCCGGGGGTTTCGGCGTTGAAGAGAGCTTGTTCCAGGTCGTGGAAGAAGTCGTGCAGTTGCGGCGGGAGGTTGAGGGCGTAGTCGGCGTTGTGGCGGGTGACGGGCCGGTGGCCGTCGTGGAGCAGGAACTCGCTCTCCCACCCGATACGGATCTCGTATCCCTGCTTCGCCAGGAGGTTCAGTTGCTGGCGCAGCAGTTCGCGCGGAGCGATGCCGATGCGTTTGCCGTCGGTGTCGATGGCGTCGCAGTGCACGAGGGCGACGCCCGGGGTGTGGGGCATGAAGCGGATGGTGTCGAGGTCGGGCTGGAGGCTCATGTCCGGGAAGCCTTGGATCCACCCGCTGATGTCGTGCTTGCTCGTAGTGGTGACGGTCATGCGCCGGTCGGTGGCCAGGAGGTACGAGCACGCCTCGCCCGCAGTGTCGCCTTGCTTTGTGACCTGGTCGAGGAAGAGGTTGGCGTCGAGGCGTTTGCCTCTGAGGAGGCCGTGCAGGTCCGGGACGACGGGCGTCACCGCGCGGATGTGGAGGTCGACCACGGCCGTGTGGAGTTGGCCAAGGGAGATGAGGCCGGTGCGGTGCGGTGTGTCGGTGGCGTGCATCAGACCATGCCTCCGGCGATCGCGGAGTCCGCGGCGGTGGCGGCCGGCAGGGGCATGGCGTAGTTCTTCCGGCCCACGGTGATCCACGAGATCCAGGCGCCCAGGAGCACGACGACCAGGGTGACGGGGGCGTAGTTGAAGTTGGTGACCTGCATCGGGTAGGCCTGCGGCAGGCAGAAGAAGATGGTGAGGACGATCACGTAGGCGACGGCGAGGATGCCCAGCGGCTTGCTGAATCGGCCCAGGTTCCACAGGCCCTGCTGGAACCGGTTGCCGGCCTTCAGGCGCAGGAAGACGGGGATGGCGTAGGCGGGCGTGATGCCCAGGACGTTCATCGCGGTGACCGCTGCGTATGCGGCGGGGGAGTGCAGGCTCGGCAGGGTCAGGACGAACGCGAGGCTCACGCACAGCCACACCGCGGCTGTGGGGTTCTGGGTGCGGGCGTGGGCCCTGCTCCACCTCTTCCAGCCCGGCAGGGCCCGGTTGCGGGAGAACGCGTACGCCATCCGGCTGGCGGCGGCGACCTCGGCGTTGCCGCAGAACAGCTGTGCCACGATGACGACCACGAGCAGGGCCTTGGCCACGCCGACGCCCAGGACGTCGATGAAGATCTGCGCGGGCGGTACTCCGGTGGCCGTCTCCAGCGTGCCGGAGTAGCTCTCCATCGCGAACAGCATGCCGACGATCAGCACGAACCCGGCGATGCCCGACCACAGGATGGCGTGGACCATGCCCCACGGTGCGGACTTCTGCGCCCGGGTGGTCTCCTCGGCCATGTGGGCGGACGCGTCGTAGCCGCAGAACGTGTACGCCGCCATCAGACAGCCGACCCCGGCCCCGTACAGCGGGTTGGTGATGCCCGAGTCGTTGTAGTACTCGGTGAACACGAAGGCCGGGGACTGGCGTTCGCCGGGGGCCGCGAACAGCAGGACGACGATCAGGAACACGCCGGAGAACTGCCACCACACGGAAATCTTGCTCAGCACGTCGACCAGGCCCACACCGAAGGAGTTCAGCAGGCCGTGCAGGAGCAGGACGCACACGAAGACGCCCATGGTGTTCTCGGGCGTCGGCTCGAAACCCCACTGCAGGCTGGCGAACGCGCCGATGAAGGAGGCCGCGCCGTAGTCGATCCCGGCGATGGCGGCGACCAGCCCGAGGAGGTTGAGCCAGCCCGTCAGCCAGGCCCAGCCGCGCCCGCCGAGCCGGTCGGCCATGTGGTAGAGCGCGCCGGCTGAGGGGTAGACGGAGGTCACTTCGGCGAGGCAGGAGCCCAGGACCAGGGTCATGGCGAAGATGCCGACCCAGCCCCACACCATCACGGCCGGGCCGCCGTTGTGCAGGCCGAACCCGAATAACGTCATGCCGCCGGCCAGGATGCAGATGACGGAGAACGACACGGCGTAGTTGCCGAACCCGCCCATCTTGCGGGCCAGTGTGGGCGTGATGCCCTCAGCGATCAGCGCGGCGTCATCGTCGATGCGTGCTGTTCTTATGTGAGACACGGGTGTGCGTCCTCGTGGTGTCGTAGAGAGATCTGGAAAGGATCTTCGGGAAGACTGGTTCAGTACCTGACGTGTTCGGCCAGGGCGGAATGCCGGGCTTTGAGGAAGTCCTGGACCCAGTTGGAGCGGGATTCGAGGGTCTGCCACGGCGTGGCGGTGGCGTACGGGCCGATCGCCTCGAACACCGGGCCGGCCCCGCCCACCCCGCTCTTGCCGATCGTCCACGCCAGCAGGTTGAAATCCATCGACAGGACCGGCGAGGCGCGCGTGTCCTCGTCGAGGTAGGCGAACCAGTGGTCTCTCGCCCGCTGCACGTAGCGCCGGATGTGCTGGCTCGTCCAGTACGTGAAGTCGCTGGCCCCCCGACGGCGTCGTTGCCGGTAGTCCTCGGCGAAGGCGTGCAGCGGCACCATGTGCAGGTTCGAGCACTCGCCCGCGCTCGTCGCCAGCCACAGCGCGACGTTGTGGGCTCCCTCTCCGCGGGCGTAGAAGAACTGGAGCAGGCGCTGATAGGCCTCGCGGTTCTCCGGGTCCCGCTGTCGCACCGCCCAGAACAGCGGCCACGGACCCTCAAGAAGGTTGTCAGCGCCCGGCGCCCAGTGATCGTGCTGGTTCTGCCGGTAGCGCGGATCGGCGTCGAACTGCGCCAGCGCGAGCAGGCAAACCCGCGCCGCCGGGCACTTCGGGCACGCACGGATGGCGGCGTGGCAGGCGTGGCGGGCCTGCTCGGCTGCGGCCAGCACCGCGGGGTCGCTGTGGGGAAGCTGGAGAGCGAACACGCGCTGCGTCAGGACGCGGGCCCACATCAGCAGGGCGTCCGCGGTGTGGGGCTCTTCCCGGTACCAGTAGTCGATCGCCGGAGTACGGGCGGCGTACAGGGCGATGACCTGGCTGCGGAACGTCCGCAGCTGCCAGTCGTGGCCCGTGGCGGCCAGTACTTCCCTCACGAGCCGGTAGCGGCCGAGCTTGAGTTCCTCGAAAACCGGATACAGCGCCTCATCACGGCCGGCGGCGTGGTCGATCAGGGGCATGTCACGGGTGGACACGGTGGCACCTCCGCGGAAACGGACGCGTGCCGGATCTCTGCGGACAGCGGGTAGGTAAAGCCATGGAGGGTGGAGTCCTCAAGAAGGGATGGGAGGGGAGCCGCCGAGCAGCAGCCGGCGGGAACCCGCACGGGGATGGGCGGGTGGTGTGGCTGCGGCTCGGCGGCGTTCAGGGGGTCAGCCGGAGGGCGCTGTCACGTCGAGGGGCAGCACGTCGGCTCTGAGTCGTTGCGCGTACTCGGCGTGCGGTTCCAGGCCCACGGCGTGACGGCGGTCGTCGAGCCGCTGGGGATCCCGGACGCGGTAGATCGTCAGGTCGCCGCTCGCGGTCGGGATGTAGAGCGTCCCGTACCGCTGCGGCTCGTTCCGGTACAGACACAGGCGGTCATCGAGCAGGGCGTAATGCTGGGGGTCGGCGTCCTGTTGGCGTACTGCCCGCCCGAGCAGTTCGAGCGCACGGGCCTGCAACGCGCCGTCCCCGCAGTGTGTAGCGATCTGCCAGGCAGCCTTTGACCCCTGCTCGCCCACGAGGCGATAGCCCGGCCAGCCGTGCTCCGCCAGCGTGCTGCGCAGGAGGTGCGTGTGCTCTGCGTATATGCCACTGATCACACGGATCGCAGCGTCCGTTCGAGGGGTGCAGGCTTCGGTCTCCTGTACCCGCCACATGCATTGCAGGAAGCTCACGCTGAGGTCCGGGCGGGAGGGTTGTGGTCTGGTCATGAAGGTTGCTTCCTCGAAGCAGACAGACGGGGATGGGGCCGCCGGGCCACAGCCAGACGTGAACCTGATCCGTGCGGGGAGCAGGGTCCGACGGCTGTAACCCGACGGCGTCTATGGGGTACGGCTGAGCGGGTACAAGTTGAGGGAGCACCAGGTCGTGGTGCCGTCGGCGCTGACGCCCCAGTCATCGGCCAGAGCCCGGACGATGAACAGGCCGCGACCGGCCTCCTCCAAGGCGCCAGCGGTGCGCAGTTCGGGGAATTCGTGCGAGCCGTCCCGCACTTCGAGCCGCATCCGGCCGTGCTCGAAGAGCATGCGTACGCGGATGTCGCCGCGTCCGTGTCTGAACGCGTTGGTGACCAGCTCGGACACGAGCAGTTCGGCGTTCTCGACGAGATCAGGTAGTCCTGATCGGTCGAGTCCGCGCCGGACAGTGCGACGCAGGTTCCCCACCCATACCGCATCCGCAGGATCGACGGAGCCGTCCCTGGAGCCGGCACTGCGCTCGATGGCTACGTCGAAGCCTCTGCGCGGGATGTACTGGAACGAGGCGTGAGGGCCCGTGCGTACACCCACAGGGTGGACGGGGAGTGGGATGCGTGTCAGCTGCAGCTTCACGGGAGGCCTCTGTTTCCACATTTTGTTCGGTTTTGCGACGGTCATGGGCACGAGGCCATTCCCTCCGACGTGGGGTCCCGTCTCTGACGGGGGAGGCAGGGCTGGGATCTCCTCCATGCCGCCATGTCGAACCTGATGCGGCGGCTGATATCCAGTCAACGGCTCATCAGCAGCGGGCAACAGGAAGGGTTCTGGTTTCGTGCATTGCCTCAACCGGAAGACTTTACGTTCCTATTACCCGAGGCTTAGGTGACGTGGTGACGGTGGCGCTACGTTCGGTACATGGGAGCGAATCTCATCCTTCAGAGTCGGATGGATCAACTCGGCCTCACACAGGACGAGTTGGCCGCTCAGCTCAACGCCGCGCTACTAGAGATCACCGGCCGACCGGGGGAGATCTCCTCGCGGACAGTCCGTAACCTGCTCAACGGGTCGAGTCGACGCCCAATCGGCCGCACTTGCGCTGCACTTGAGCGTGTGTTCGGCTGCTGCGTGGCTGACTTGGGGTTCAGCGCACCCAGCTCCATGCAGCACCCCCCGGAGGATCCAGTGCGGCGTCGCGACTTCATGCTTTCTACTACCGGAACGGCAGCCGCCGCTGCCCCCATCGTTAGACAGCGTCGGTCAGTGGGCATGGCAGACGTAACCCGCGCGGCGGCCGGCATGAACGACCTCGTGAAGGCCGATGACCGGCAAGGTGGTCACATATCTTTGGCAAGTGCGGCCCTTGAAGGCCGCGCCAAGGTTTTGGAGCTCCAGCAGCGGAACGCCAGTGAGCGTGTGCGCCGCGCCCTGTATGCACTCGCGGCGGAGTACACCACCATCGCGGCCTGGTCCTGCATTGACCTGCGCGACCTAGATACAGCCCAGAGGCATCTGTACGAGTCGACCACGTTCGCCGGCCTCTCTCAGGACCCGGCCACGGCGATGCGCGTGTGGATCAACATGGCCATGCTCGCCTACCAGCGGAAGAGCGGAACAGAACAGCTCGCAGCAGCACAGGCAGCTGTCGCTTCCCAAGCCGCCCGTCGCGACCCGTTCTTTGCTTCCATGGGCCGCGTCCGTCTCGCCCTGGCTCACTCCACCCTGGGGGACCCGCGGGCCGCCAAGAGAGCCCTGGGCACCGCACAGGAAACCCTTCGGAAGGCGGACGACGACGAGAGACCCCGGTGGACCGCGTTCTACGGACCAGCAGAACTCAATCATCTCGCCGCGATCATCCTCAACAACAACGGGCGGTCCGCCGAAGCAGAGGCGATGGCGCATCGTGCCCTGGCGGAGATCCCGTCTGATTTCCAGCGCAACCGCGCCCTAGCCACGTGTCAGCTCGCGCAGGCACAACTCTGGCAGGGAGAGCCAGAACAGGCCACGATAACCGCAGCCGCCATTTTCACAATCATGGATGGTGCTCCGCTGCCTGGACGACTACGCACCTTGATCGGAGACTTTCACAGAGACCTGTTCCGGCTGGCGCCGTCCACGACGTACGCCCGCGATTGGGTAGACCGTATGAGAAATGAATGGAGTCAAGCGTGACCAGGGTGATCGACCTGCGGTATTACGGCAAGGGAAGCCTTCCGGAAGGCTTCAAACAGATGCTGATAGATGTGCACGCCGATGCGTATGCCGACGCAATGGACGACGAGTTCAACCAGCGGTTCCCCTGGTTCGTTGACCATTGGTCAGAAATGGACGGCTTCACCTGCGTCGTAGCCTTTGACGGAGAGGAGCCGGCCGGCTTCGCGTACGGCGCCCCGCTTCAGCCGGGGCGTGAATGGTGGCGCTCCACCGAATTCGAGCCGAACAACGGCTACACCGAGACCTACGCCGTCTCCGAGGTCATGGTGCGCCCGCAGTGGCGGAAGCAAGGCATCTCGGATCGTCTGCACGAAGCCCTGTTGAATGAGTGCGGCGAGGATCTTGCCGTGCTCCTGGTCGACGTGACTCACCCAAAGGTCCAAAATCTGTACGAAACATGGGGCTACGAAAAGGTCGGCGAGCAGAGGCCGTTCGCCGACTCTCCGGTATACGCGGTCATGGTGAAGAGGTTGCATCCTTGAACGGATGCCCGTCGATGGAAATCTTAGAGAGTGGGGCATTCGTGCCGACGGTCTCGGGCTGGTTGCAGATGGCGTCTGCGGTTTGAGACTCCGGCGCACACAGGTACCGCCCGCTGCGTTCGTCGAGCGGCGCCTTGACGGCAATCCTGTCGGTGTTCGGGCTGGCCTGAAGGTTGTGGGCGGTGATCTTCTAGTTCGCGATATTGAGGGATGAAGGCGCGGGCCACGCCGTCAACAGCGTCTACCACCTCGAAGAATCGAGTCAGGCTGGATGAGAGGGAGCACCATGACGTTGCAGATCGAGCCCATCGGCACCGTGATCGGCGGCCGCACAGAGATCACGGACGACTACTGGGGCGGCATCGAATCCATCATCCGCCTTGACTTGAAGTTCCCAATCGACGTTGTTAACAACGGCTAACGCAATGAGCCGAGTTGTCGGTGGGTGATGAGGCAGCAGGCGAGTTTGAGGAACGCTTCGTGTATGTCGGCCCTGCGTTCCCAGCGGATGCGCAGACGCCGGAAGCCGTGGAGCCAGGCGAAGGTACGCTCGACCACCCACCGATAGGTGCCCAGTCCGGTGCCGTGTCGTGTGCCTCGACGGGCGATGGCCGGCACGATGCCGCGGGCGCGGACCTGGTCGCGGTAGATGTCATGGTCGTAGCCACGGTCCGCGAAGAGCGAGTCAGGTCTGCGGCGTGGTCGGCCGACTCGGCCGCGGACAGGTGGGATCGCATCGAGCAGGGGCAGCAGCTGGGTGACGTCGTTACGGTGACCTCCGGTCAGCAGAACCGCGAGCGGGGTGCCGTGCCCGTCGGTGATCACGTGGTGCTTCGAGCCTGCCCTGCCCCTGTCGACCGGCGAGGGACCCGTGTGCTGCCCCCTTTTAAGGCTCTGACGTGGGAGGAGTCGACTACGCAGCGGGACCAGTCCAGCCGGGAGGCCGCGTTCAGCTCGGCGAGCAGAACCTCGTGCAGCCGCTGCCACACACCGGCCTCATTCCAGTCCCTCAGCCGTCGCCAGCACGTCATGCCCGACCCGAAGCCCAGCTCCTGGGGTAGGTATTCCCACTGGATCCCGGTGTGCAGCACGTACAAGATCCCGCACAGCACTTCCCGGTCCGGCAACGGCTTGCGGCCGGGATACCGGAACCTGCGCTGACGCTTCGGCAACAGCGGCTCCAGGAGGTCCCACAGCTCATCCGACACGATCCACGGCGACATCCCCACACCGGATCGAACACTTATCTCCCGTGCCGGACACGGCCACCAGCACCGATCCACCTCTTTGTGTTAGCCGTTGTAAGGGCCTCGAAGAGTTTTCCCATCTGGTGGTGACCTGGCACTTCAGTCAGGCGTCGCCGGAGGACGTTCTGGTGGTGACCTGGCACTTCAGTCAGGCGTCGCCGGAGGACGTTGCCCTGCACGCGCGGAGCCCGCGAGGCGATTCCCGTTGGGAGCCCTCGGGCACGTTCGTACACAGGAATCACCGGCGCCCTAACCAGCTCGCGACCAGTTTCCCGCGGCTGTTGAAGGTCGACAGCCTGGACCTGCACGTGAGCGACCTTGACGCGGTCGACGGAACACCGATCTACGACCTTGCCCCCTTCTTCGCGGAGATGGGACCGCGCGGCGAAGTTCGCGAGCCCGGTTGGCCAGGCCAGATGCTCAAGGACTACTGGGCTGAAGCCGCCGGTTGAAAGCGACGAGCGAACACACGTTCACAGGTTCGTGACGCTGTCGGGGTCTCACTACGGGCGGAACCCTGCCACAGGGGGAGCAGTTGCGATTTCGCTTGTTCGGATCCTTATGCACTCGACCTGGAGCTCGGCGGCCTGGACGGCAGTCTCGGCGAGCCGGACAGTGCAGGTGACCTTGCGGTTGCGTAGCCACGTCTCCAGACGCCTGACGCCGATCCGGCGGATGGTTGCCGGAATCTAATAGCTCGTCGGCAATTTTAACGGGCCTGTGGGCCCGTTATCCGCGAGAAGCCATTGGTCGGGTGACTGCGGCTGAGGGCCGGAGTTCGTGGAGAGCGCGGAGCAGCACCCGGTTCAGCCTCCGAGGAGGTGTGCAAGGCGGAGCAGATCTGGCAGGTGCAGCACTCTTCCGTCGAATCCTGGGAGGGGAATGTGAAGCGGCTGGGTCCAGTGGGCAGGGATAGCATCCAGGCCGTAGTGCGCCCCCGCTAGGCCTCCGGTCACCGCGGCGACGGTGTCCGTGTCGCCGCCGAGGTCGATCGCCGCGCGTATCGCGTCTTCGAAGCTGGCGGTGGTGCGTAGGGCCCAGACGGCGGAGCCCAGGCAGGGCCAGACGGCACCGTTGAACTCGGTCGCCTGATCGGGGTGCCAGTCGGGCGTGAGGACGGTGGCGTAACGGCCGCGGTGGTCGGGGTGGACCTGAGTCAGGATGTCCGGGAGCGCGGTGAGGGGGTCGGTGTCCTCGAATGCCAGGCGGATCAGTTCGTGGTAGATCGCGGTGCCTTCCCAGGCCGCGCGGTCGCCGTGGGTGAGGGCTGCGATGCGGCGGGCCGCGTCCATGGTGGCCTCTTGGCCGGCGGCCGCGAAGTGGACCGCGGAGGTCGATGCCCGCATCAGGGAGCCGTTTCCCGCTGCTCGCTGGTTGACCTGGAAATGGATTGCGGCGGCGAGGTCCCAGGGCATGCCGTTGGTCAGAACGTCTTCGGTCTGCAAGCCGATGTCCTTGGGCTCTGATGCCGCCCACCGCTGGAAGCGGGCGAAGATGTCCGGCAGATCCAGTCCGCAACGCTCCAGCAGCGACTCCGCCACCAGGACAGCCATCTGCGTGTCGTCGGTCGCCTCGCCGGGGTCCCAGCCACCGCCTCCGCACATCTCGCCACCGGTACCGGGCGCGGGAAACCGCGCGGAGAACGCTCCCTGAGGACCGAACTCGAAGGGGCCACCCAGGGCATCACCCACCGCTGAGCCGACGATCACGCCGGCGGCCCGCTGAATCCGCTTCATTGGCGCAGGTTATCTGTGCCGCGCCGACGGCCGCGCGGCCCTATTTCCTTCCTCGGCTCCGCAAACCCATCGGCGGCGACCGCGTCTCGTCTGCGGCTGGCGCGCCGCCTGAGACTCCCTGGGTCTGTGACACACCCTGCGAGAGCCCGGGCGGCCGTCACCGCTCACACGTCGAGCTGGCCATGGGGTGCAGCCGTCTTCGCATCCTCCGTTGACGAGGTGATCGGCGCAGCGGCGAGCGGGGCTGACGGCGTCCGCTGCCCTGCCGTTGCCTGATCGTCCGGCGGGTCCGCGTTCTCGGCAGCCGGTCCAGGGCGGGTCTGACGGTGGGGTTCTATGCGTGGCGGCCGGCGTTCAGGGCCTACCAGTACAGCTTGGCCGGGCGGGGCCTGTGTGCGTGCAGCCCGGTTGGATCGTGGGGGAGACAGATCGAGACCCACGCCCGCGATTAGGTCATATGTTCGACAGTCCGGGCGGGGGCGATATCGAAGACGCGCCGTAGTGGAGCATCCTGCACATTCTCCTTTGTTCTCTCCACGCCGATGGGGGTGCGCTGTGGTCGCACCTCACTCGAAGGGTGGCCGAAGTCCCCTACCGCTGGTGAACGGGTGGCACCGGCGGCCCACGTGCCGCAGTTCGCCGGTTCCTGCCGCGGCTGGTGGTGCGTTGTGGCTCTGGTGCGGCGCTGTGGCCTGAAGAGGTTGACGCCCGGCAAACCATGATTTCGATCATGTTGCTTTGTGTCGGGGCGTGGTGGGGTTCGCAGGCTGTTGTGTACAACTCACGAACTCACAGGGGAGATTGACGCATTGAGACTCTTACGTGTGTCGGCGTGGAGACATGTTGCGGCCGGTGCCGCGCTGGCCTTGGTGGCGGGGATGGGCACCGCGGCCGCGGCCCCCACGCCGCCCGTGCCGGGCTTGGAGGATTCTCCGGCGGAGGTCGCGGCGGCCGGACCGCAGGACCTTGCCGCGATCGCTGCGGGGGGTGCGCGGCCGGTGTCGGGCACCGCTCCGTCGGCCGGCCCGAAGTTCGCTAAATCGGGCTCGGTCTGGCGGGTCATCGCACCGGAGGTGGTGCTGCGGAACACGGTGACCGACGCGGACGGTGACACTTCCACCGAGACGTTCCAGGTGTATACCGCGAAAGCGGACGGCACCCCGGGGACGGAAGTCGACCTCGACGGGGCGGGTTCGAACAACGTGCTGGTGTCGCCGTATGTGGCCTCCGGCGCCACGGCGAAGGTGACGGTGCCGTACGGCATTCTCAAGCCCGGGGTGCTGTACAAGTTCCGCACCTCCGCCTATGACGGCAGTCTGTACGAGACGACCTGGTCGCCGTGGGCGGACTTCCGCATCGAGCCGTACGTGAAGTTCCCTGCCGCGCAGACGTCGTCGACGATCAATACGACCGCGCAGGAGAACATCGAGGTCACCCGGACGGATCCGGGCCCGGCCTTGCCGACGTTCAACGCCGACGGGACGGTGAAGCGGGAAGCCACCCAGGAGCGGACCTGCGGCAAGCAGGACGGTGAGGGCCGCAAGCTGTGTATCGAGCTGTCCCCGCCCACCGCGGAGTCGAAGGCGCGCGCGGAACAGCGCACGAAGGCGCTGCGGGAGGCGACCGCGGCGAAGGCCCGCAAGGCGGGCAAGTCGTCCGCCGAGGCGGCTGAGGTGGCGGCTGACGCGCCGTTGGCGGACCTGGTCAGCTGGTGCTCCGACGAGCCGGTTGGCGCGGACTACATGAACCGCACCGACGCGTGCCTGAAGAGCATCGGGTCGGCGAGGCTGCTGTTCGTCGACCCGGAGGAGGCGACGATCGGCCACGCCGTCTTCGACTTCGAACAGCGCATCAAGGCGTACCCGAACAAAGCCGCCGGCGGCACCAACTTCGCGGAGTTCGACCAGCAGATCCGCATCATGCCGGTGAGCATCGATGCCGCTCTCGACGGCGTCACCCTGAAGTGGAACACCCAGTCGACGTGCGAGTCGTGCAATACGTCGGTGATCCGCTGGGCCGACGACTTCGACAACGCGGCGGGCGACAGCGCCTACTGGGACGCGGACGACTGGAACGCCTACACCGACGGCAGGTGGGGCACCCGCGCCACCACCTGGAACGGAACGGGCAAGGAGATCATCGATCTCGGCTGGTCGGTGACCGCGAGCGTGGATGCCAGCGCGACCGCATCGGACACCGCCGACTTCGGTACTTCCGGAATTCCGGAGGTACAGGAGTTCGCGCCTCGCTGTGACGACTTCGTCGGCGGGTCGCTGCCGGGCTGTGTACTGCCGTTCTTCAAGCCGACCTACACCGTGGACACCAACAAATACCCGGCTGCGGGGGGCTACTACTGGTACATGCAGCAGGTGATGCCCGACCACGCAGGGTCCAAGCGGTGGGACTCGCTGCTGCACTACCTGGGCCCGGACACTCCTCTGACGACCAGTACCGGCGCGAAGTGGACGAAAGCCAACAGCAGGAACGTCATCTGCGGTTCCGGCTCCGCCTGGAGTATCCACCCCTCCGATGCGTCGGTGGGATCGGTCGACTGCGACGAGTATGCGATGGCTTCGACGCACGAGTCCGGTGGCTACCCGCAGGGCGTGAACCTGGTGACCTCGGGAACCAAGTGTGCGCAGCTGTTCACAGACAAGATGGGCGATGGCTCGGCGAACTTCGGTCTCCTCGCAGACACGCGTGCCGTGACGAACGGGCCGAGCGGCACGGAGCGGTGCGGACGCGCTGCTATCGACAGCGTGCAGAACGAGGAAGCGTTCAAGGACTATCCGGCCCCGTCGTGGCGGCTGCTGGACGGTGACGGATTCTTTGTGACCCTGCCGGGATACGAGCACTGCACGTCGACCGCAACTACCTGCACATGGAAGAAGATCGGCTGACGTAGTCCGAGCACCGGATACGTGAAGTCGTAAGGGGGGCCAGCCCGCAGGGCTGGTCCTTCTCGTATGTGGTCAGCTGGACAGGGGCTGCCAGCGTTCCTCGTGTGCCGGGTTGATGCTGCTGAGCCAGATCAGCGTTCCGCCGATCAGGCCAGGCTTGTCCCGTGCGGCCAGGGCCGGGGCCTCCAGCATGTCGGCGGTCTCTTCCAGGTAGGTGACCAGCGTGTCGAGTACGTCGCCGGGGGTTTCGACCTCGCGGGAGAAGAAGCCCAGGTAGCCGGTAGCGGCGTCCAGGTACAGGCCCATGGTGTGGTCGGCCGGCCCCAGGGCGATCACCGGAATCCGGGTCGCCTCCCACACGGTGATCCGCTCCTCCTCGGGACGGCCGGCGTTGAGGACGTCCTGCTGGGTCTGGGCGTCCGTCTTGAGCCGGTAGCGGGCGGCCACGGCGTCCAGGTTCATCAGTGCCCTGTTGCCCGGGAGGCATCCCCAGCCGTCGGCTCCGTCGTCGCCGCCGGTCAGCATCCACAGCGTGCGCAGCTCAACGGGTATCGGGATGCCGAGATCCTCTTCCAGTGCAGCGATGGAAGCTGGACTGGCGCCGGCGCGGAGCGCTGCGTAGGAGTCGGGGGCGTGCTGCTTCAGCCAGCCGGTGATGCGCCGCCAGGCGTCGGCGACCTCCCGTACGGTGGCCGCGGCGCCAACAACGCCGTCAGGCGGGTACTCATCTCGCCTCTGCTCCTGGTGCTGCTCCTGGTCAGGAGCATCTGCGGAGATCTCGGGGGAGGGGAGCGCTTCCAAGAAGCGGATCTCGATCCGGTCCGGTTCGCGGAGGTAGCCGACGGACAAGTCGGGGCAGTCGTCGAACATGTCGCCGTTCACCGTCACCGTCAGCATGCCAGGCAGTCCCGAGGGCCGGCCAATGTCGGGATCATCAGCCAGCTGGCCGGCCACAGCCTTCAGCGCGTAGGGGACGTCTGCTCCGAGACGGGCGGCGGTCTCGCGTACGTCCGGCTGGATCTCGACCTTCACGACCTGATGCTCCCTGCAACTCGAATGGAGGACGGTGCCCTCACACACTAGGCCCCCGCGCGCACCGTTACTGAGGTTGTTGCCGTGATGTCGTCAAGGTGAGGCCGGTTTCGGAGAGACATCCATCGACGAGGTTGCTGCGGTACTGGATCTGGCGGAGACCGTGCCGAAGCGCGCTCATGAGGTGGTCAGGGTCGGTGAAAGCGGTGTTGGCCTGACTGCTGCGTCGCAGCAGTGACCAGATGCCCTCGACGGGGTTGAGATCGGGTGCATAAGACGGCAGGAAGTAGCAGTTGACCCAGTCGTGGGTGTCGATGAACTCCCGCAGCCGACGGTCTTTGTGCACGTTCAGGTTGTCCCACACGAGCACAATCGGTGCGCCGAGTTGCTGGTGGGCGGCGATGAGCAGGTCGCGGTAGTCGGTCCAGGTGAAGCTGCGTCTGCCGCCCTGCTTGTGGTCGACGTGTTGTTTGGGCCGGTAGATCAGGCGTGAGCGTTCGCCCTGCTTGTAGCAGGCCAGAGCGGCGATGGAGAAACGGCGCTGGGAGCGGCCCCGCACTCGGATGACGGGTGTGTGTCCGCGCCTGGCCCAGGTGCGGGCTGTGGGCGGCGTCATCGAGAACCCGGCCTCGTCTTCGAAGCACAACCAGGCCCCAAGCGCCGCCACGGCGTTTCCACCCGGGCCCATGTCTCCTTCGCCCACCCGGTGACTGCGTCCTCGTCGCGCTCGCTCGCGCGGCGGGCCGGGACCTGGTGACTGAAGCCGTGCCGGTGCAGCATCTGCGCGATCGCCGACAGCGTCATGCTCTTGTGGAACCGGCGCCCGATCAGCGTCTTGATCCGCGCCAGCGTCCAGGTCTGGTCCGGCCAGCCGTGCGCCACCGGCCCCCTGGCCAGCTCCTGCTCGAGAACCTCGAACAGTGCCTCACTCAGCTTGGGCCTGGACGCCTGCCCCTTCGACACCAGGGCCGGCGTTCCGCCGTGCTCCCATGCCTGATGCCACCGCTGTACCGACCGCACGCTGACACGTAACTGCTTGGCGATGGTGGCGTTGTCGTGTCCCAGGGCGAATAACTCGGCCGCCTGCATCCGGATGTGCTCGCGAAACGTCCGTCGCTCCGCGGTCAGCCCGCCCCCTTGCGGATACCTCATGTGACCGGCCTACTGCGACAACCACAGCTTGTCGACCCCCACGACATCACGTCAGCAAGGTCAGTAGACGGTCGTCAGCCACCCTGCCGTGCGACGCCTGTGCCGGGCGGTCGCGATAATAAAGAGGGTATTTATGCAGCTCAGGTCTATATGTGGCTCTTGAGCCTGCCCCGCTCTGGCAGATGGCCATCGCGCCGCTGCTTCACGGTCTGCAGATCGACACACCGCGCGAGCGGCCATCCTCACTCCGCCAGGTCGCACGGTGGATCACCGCCACACCGTCCCGACGCGGCCTGCGCACCGCTGAGGCCACGCCGGCGGCTGCTTCAGAACAGTCCGGAGCTGGGCCGAACCCATGACGTGGTGCGGCAGTTCGCGGCGATGCTCGACTTCCGTGACGCCGGCCCGCTGCCGGACTGGGTCGAACACCTTGCGGTTTCCCGTCTCTCAACCTTGGCCAGCCGGGCCAGAGCCATCCGCGAAGACCAGCACGCAGTCGTCGAGGGAGTCACCACCCCGTTCAACTCCGGCGTCAATGAAATCCGGATCACAGATCTGAAACGCCAGAAGGGGATCATGGCCTGGCGTGCCGGAGTGCTGCTCCTGCATGACCGTGTCATCCGCGTGGCCGGTCTCCGACGCCGCTACCCGTGACGGACCGTCATCGGCGCACGGTGGCACACTCCCGCCTCACGGAAATCTTGCCTGGGCCACGTTCACGTGTACGCCGACACGAGCATGACTGCCTACGCGCAGTTCATCTCTGCTGCAGTCGCCAGGCCCCTCCGAGCGGCTGCAGCAAGTGCTTCCTGGCCGGCTACCAGGACGGCGATTCCACTGCCCGAAGAAGTTCCACCGGACGGTCAGAAGCTCCAGCTGTAGAGGCCACCACCCGTGCCCACCGCCGACGTCGCGAGCTGGGCAACTCTTTGCAGGACCGCTAATAGATCATCGTCGGTCATATCGTCCCCGTCGGCAGATTTGAGCCGGATGATCCAGCGACCTGCCAACTCCTCCAGCTCGGCGGAGCTAGCGCTGGCCAACGCCCGGGTCAACCGCTGCGGCAGAGCGAACACCTCAACGCCATCGTTCGAAGGGGCGGTGACCCACTTGGGCCACGACCACCCATGGAGTTGTTCAAGCGGCGGGACCTCGGCCGAGGGCTCTTCGAAGTACATGTCCCACTCGGCGATGGCGCTGTCTGGCTCAATGAAACGGCAGGTCACAGACTCAAAGGCCCGGCCAGGGTTTTGCAAATACGTTGCAGCGGCAGTCTCATCGTCGGGAGCGAGGAAGAACACTATGTCGTGGGCCATCTCGGCATGATGACAGCTCGCCGTATTGGCGCCGGGGACACCTACAGAGAGTCACCAACTCGGAACTGGGCTGGCATCACTTCGCCCGCCGCCACAACATCAAGAAGTGCCCCACCCTCAACGCAGCCTTGCGTGTTTGGGTGGACCGGGATGATCACCACGATCACCTGGAGTACGACGGCGTTGTGTTCGAGACGGGTGTGCCGAGGCCGCGGCAGGTGAAGTTCACTGTGGTCGTGCAGTACACGCGCAAGACTGCAGACGGCCGCTACGATGCCGGTCGCGGTCAGAAGATCGGTGTCATCACGGCGTACTGCCACAACCAGCAGGGAAACAAGTGTCCCGCATGGGCCAAGATGTGAATTCTCCGGAGCCGGGCACCGAGCAGGCGGCCACCGGCCGTCTCCTTGATCTCGTTCGCTCCTTCGTCACCACGCATGTGGCGTGGAAGCCGCTGTTCATCGGAGCGGTCATCACAGGCGAGGACCGGATACGCCTCTATTTCCGATCTCCTGAACGAGACCGTACGTACGGCGTGGACGTGCTGAGCAGCCACACCGGGCCCGGCCTGCTCGGTGCTCTGGCTTCCCCGGCATTCCTGGCAAACGAGCATCTGCATCAGCCCTCCGACGATCCCCACTGCGATGTGACCGTGGATCTCACCGATTACTGACAGACCGGATGGCACTCGCTCCCTCAACGATCGAAACTGATCAAAAGGCTCCAGGATGCGGACTGTAACCGCTCGACCGGGTTCAAATCCGTCCCCACCTGCCCCCCCTGTGGATGAACTTGCTCGCCAGCAACCGATGGGCACCGAACAAGAGATACGGCACGACTCGTTCCTCCTTGCTGCTGTGCCGACGGGGTGAATCCCGCAGTGGTGCAAGACGAGCCGGGTGGTGGACTGTGCTGTCCTGACACGGTGTACCTCGTCGAGACGGCCGGCTCGGTGAGCTCGTCCGGCAGGCCGCGCCCCGTGGCACCTGTGGCTCTCTCCGCGCAAGCCGATGTGAAGGTGCCCGCCCGACTATGGCGGGTCGGCGCTCGACACGGCCCCGGACGACCTGACGCTGTGGGCGCTCACCTGCGGCACCAGCGGCAACGTCGGACCTTCCAAGTGGTGCGGAAGCCCTCGTCGACGCGGTTCTCCAGGTCCAGGGCCCGGTTGTGACGGCGGGCTTCGGAGGAGAACGCGCCGGAGACCAGCTTGTACACACCGCCCTCGGCGGTCCAGTCGGCGAGCTGTCGGTAGGCGTCGTGGGCGTCGTCGCACGGGGCCGGGCGCTCGGGCGAGCAGTCGATCGAGTGGCGGTGCAGGGCGTTCGTCACCCGCGGAACTTTACGCGCTAAGTGTGATAACGGACTTTGCTCGCCAATGAGCAGCATGACTCCCAAACCCACCCCGCTGTACAAACCAGCACCTGGAGACCAGCGCTTGGTGCCCCCTCCAACCCCCGCGCACGAGTCGGACCGGCGGCAGACCAACCGAGCTGAGCGCACACGTGGTTCTTCCGAAACGCTCGATGGCCCCACGGGCGGAGCGCGGCAACGACGGGCTCACATCGACTCCAGGAGCGCAGCTGGGGACCGTATTGGCCGCAGAGTTCCTCGCGCACAGTGTGTCCAGTTTTCGGCCACGAGCGTCCGAGCTCACATGTTCGAGATACCCGGCTGTGGCCTAGACCCGGTCGCGGCGCTCGATACCGCCTTACCGAAGGGCTCGTGTCAACGGCAACACGGGCCCAGAGGTATGTCCTCGTACCGTCGACGGAGAGACCTGAACTCGACCGGGAGCAGGGTCCGGGCGCCAGCCGAGCCAGGGCGTGATCAAGTTCCCTGAGCGTCCGGGTTGTTGGTGATGCCCAGGAGTGGGAGGGTTCGGTCGGGCTGATCGCGGATTGCGCGGGTGGTCTTGGCGATGTTGACGGCTCCGAGGGTTTTGAGCAGGCCGATGGCGAGGTTACGGAAGGTGGCCATGGCGCGGGGTGCGGTGCCGGTGTGGAGGGTGGAGGCGTCCTCGGCGTAGGTCACGTCTCTCACGTGGTGCAGGGCCTCGACGGCCCAGTGGCCGCGGACGGCGGCGGCGAGTTCGGCCGGGTGGTCTGGTGGGCGTCGAGGCTGGTGACGGCGTAGATGGTCTCGCGGCTCTCGCGCTCGCCGGTCTGTTTGCGGCGTCGGTGGACGCGGAGAGCGAGGCGGCCGTGGGGGAAGGCGATCCCGCCGAGTTCGTCGGCGATGCCGCAGGTCTTGATCGAGCGGGACTCCTGGCGGCCGTGTCCGGCAGAGGAAGCGGTGTGCTGGACGGCGATGTCAGGCCAGGGCAGGGCGGCGAGCTGCCGGTGGGCGGTCGGCTGATTCCGCTTGATCATGGCGATGTAGTGGGCGTTCTTCGTCTCGACCAGCCAGGTGACGTTCGCCTTGACCGAGTGCAGGGCGTCGAAGGTGACGACGGTGCCGGTCAGGTCCAGCGGTTCGAGCAGGGGCCGGAAGTGCGCGGTCTCGTTCGTCTTGGTTCCGACCTCGGCCTGGGCGAGGGTCAGGGCCCGGTGGTGAGTGACGGCGGAGAGCAGGTGTCTGCGGCTGGCGGACAGGCGGGCCGATCCCCGCAGTGACTTGCCGTCGACGGCGATCACCAGTCGTTTACCCGGGACTGTTCCCGCGGTGTTCCGGGCGGTGAGGTAGGCGCCGACCGCTTGGTCCAAGGTGTCACCGTCGACGGCCGCGAGCACGCGGCCGATCGTGGTCCGCGAGGGGGCACGGCGCCACCTGAGCGGATGCCGGCGGACTCCGACGGCCGTCAGCACGGTGTCCGAGGCCCGTGCCGCCCACTCGGCGTTCTCATCCACGCTCCTCATTCCGGAGACGGCCGCGCAGGCACAGACGAGGAGGATCGCGGTCAGCGAGTACCAGCGGCCCCGCCTCGCCCGCGGGTCAGGCACCCGCTCCAGAAAGGGCCGCAGGTCAGCGACTTGACTGGCATCCAGCGGACCCAGCTTCACCAGCACCGGCGGGATGAGAGAAGATGCAGCGGCAGGCACGGGCCACCTCATGATCGTTGAGCTTCGACACCCCAATGATCACGAAGCCCGTGCCTGCTCTGCTATGCACCCCAACCGGTCACGGCCCGCCCGACCCCGGAACTCGCCCAAGCCCTGCCTGTCACGGCGCCCGGAGATTTCCTTGGCTGTATGGCCGTCCTGGACCCTGTTTCGGGAGGCCCCTATTACGAGGCAGTACGCAGTCGCCCGAGGGTTCAAGCGGCAGCGATGGCGGCTCGGGCGGTGAGGCCGAGGCCTACGATGACGACCAGGAGAGCGGTGGCCACGGGGCCGAGGCGGGCCAGGACGCGAACGGCGCGCAGGTGACTGCCGGACGGCGATTTCAGGCGGGCTTCCAGGCGTTCGCGCAGTCCCACCAGGAGGAGGCCGACGAGGGTGAGAGTCCCGGCCATGCCCAGGCCGTAGGCGATGACCAGGAGTACCCCGAAGGCGGTCCGGCCCAGCGCTACAGCGCCGAGGAGGACGACGAGGGCTGACGGGCTGGGTACGAGGCCGCCGGCGATGCCCATGGCGATGAGGCCACCCCGGCCTGCGCGGCGGGGCTCGGTGTGGTGGTGGGCAGCGCCGAGAGATACGGCGTCCGTCGGCCTGACGAGTGTGGCTACGGCGCCGCTTCTGCCCGGCTGAGGGGTGCGGCGCCGTGGGAGGAGTCCTCCGAGGCTGCTACTGACGGAAGTGGGGTCATGGTTCTCGTGACCGTGGTGACCGTGGTGGCTGTGCTGGTGGCCGTGGTCATGGCCTTCGCCGTGATGGTGGTGGTGACCGTGATGAGGTTTGTTGCGCAGGGCGGAGGCGAGGAGCCACAGTCCGATGCCTGTGACGATCAGGCCGCTTGCCGCTCCCAGCCAGGTCAGGACGGTCTCGCCGGCCAGGTGGGTGGCGACGGGGAGAGCGAGTCCCAGTACGAGCACACCTGCTGTGTGGGTCAGGGTGACGGTGGCACCGACCGTTACCGCGTCGCGTCGCGTACCGCGCCGACCGGCGAGGTAGGAGGCCATGATGGTTTTCCCGTGCCCTGGCAGCACGGCGTGCGAGGCTCCCAGGATCAGGGCCAGTAGCAGGGCCAGCAGGCCGATGGGGACGGTGAGCTCGCGGGCGCCGACGAGCGAGTCGAAGACAGCGGACGTCTTCCCCAGGACTCGGTCGAACCAGCCCGCGCCGGGCAGGGCGGCTCCGCCCGGACTCGTCCGGGCGCTCGTGCCCGGTACGGTGTGCAGTCGGGCGGCTCGTTGGTCCAGCGGGCCGGCCGCCGGGTCACGGGGGTAATGCCTGAGTTCGTCGGTGCGGGAGACGCTCGACAGGCTGGTACCGGAGACGCGGACGCCGTCGCCCGACACGGTCATCTCGCGCCAGCCGATGCGCTGGGTGGCGTAGTTGGTGCGGATGCCGATGTCCGCAGGGCGGGAGAGGTCTGCGGCTGTCGTGTAGGCGCAGGTGAGGCGGCTGGTTTCGAGACCCGCCTCGCCGGGTTCGTAGGTCAGTTTCGACGACACCGCCCGCCAGGTGACGCCGGCTTCCCGCACGGCGGCGTGGAGCTGGTCGGCGAGAGTGGAGCAGCCGGCCTCGGCGTACGCGCGCGACTCGGTGGGCGAGATGGTGGCGTCGTGGTCGTCGTCGACATCGGCTCGTTCCTGCAGCGTCGCGATCTCCGCTCGGTCGACGACCACTGTGGCGTCGATCCGGTCGGGGTGCAGGCGCAGACCGGTGTGGTAGTTGACGGTGAAGTTGCCCAGGGGGTGTGCGGGCGCCGCGTCGGCCGGGGAGAGCCCGCCGACGGTGGCCAGGGCGATCGAGGCCGCCATGAGCGTGGCGCGCTGCAGGGTGTGGTTCATGGAGTGTTGTCGATCCGTTGGAGCAGGGCACGCGCCGTGGCCGCGTGCAGCGGATGGAAGTGCGGCTCGGTACTCAGCGCCGCCTTGAGATCCGAGCGCGCCGCGGCGTCGTCGCCGAGAGAGTGGTGGATGACCGCGCGGTGGTACAGGAACAGTGCGTTGCGGGTACCGAGAGCAAGTGCCCGGTCGGCCTGCCCGAGTGCCTCGCGGTGCCGGCCGTCGCGGTGCAGGGCCCAGGCCAGCGCGTCGTGAACCGCGATGAACGGCCTTGTTCGCAGAGCCTCCTGAGCCATCGTCACCGCTTGCGAGGGGCGGCCGTGGTCGGCTTCGAAGAGGATCGCGTCGGTGTCGGCCACTGCGTGTTCGGATCGGCGAATGGCTTCCTGGCCTCGCAGGACGGCGTACTGTGCCTCGGCTTCCTGCGGATGGCCGAGTGACTGCTGGAGTTCGCCCAGGCCGAGCAGGTAGTGCGGCAGAGGGGCGACGGCGATCGCGGCCCGGTAGTCGGCGACTGCCTGGCTGGGCTTTCCCAGGGCCGCATGGGCCCGCGCACGGGCTTCGAGGAGGGCTGAGTCGTCCGGTGCCTCGCGCAGACCCGCCTGCGCCTCACGTCGTGCCCCACGGGCGTCGCCGCTCTGCAGAGCGAGCGTGGACAGAACGGTGTGTGCGAAGGACCGTTCGCCGGTGGTCGAGGCGGCGTTGAGTGAACGCCTCATGAGTGCGACCGCCTGGCCGATCTTGCCGCGCAGTTCGAACGTGTACGAGGCGCGAGCCAGGGCGGGTGCGTCCGGGCGCAGGTCGTTCATGCGCTGAACGGCCCGGTAGGCGGCAGGGTACCGGCCGAGCTGGGTGTAGGCGTCGGCGAGAACTCCGTAGGCGACCGGGTTGTACGGGGCGCTCGTGGTCGCTTGCCGGGCCCAGTCGAGTGCGGTGGGGAAGTCGTGGCGTGCCGCCGCGAGGGCGCCCATGCCGATCTGGGCGTCGGTGTTGTCGTCGGGCTGCTCGGTCAGGGACCGCCGCAGGGCCTTCTCGGCGCGGTCGTACGTACCCGGATCGGCGGTGCTGCGGGCCTGCTGGACGTAGGCCATGCCCAGAGCGGCCCACGCGCCGGCGTCCCGAGGGACGTGACGCACGCGGTCCTTAAGGGCGCCGAGCGTGCCTCTGGCCGGTGGTGCCGGACGACTGGCTTCGGCGGTGGTGTGCCCGTCCGGGGGCAGGACGACGGCGCCGACGGTGAACAGGGCCGCGCCCAGCGCCAGGGTGACGATGCCGCTGCGCAGTCGGCGGCGGGCCCGCGCGGGGGCCGGTGTGGGGGCTTGGTCGTGCATGGGGGCTCCCTGCTGATGAAGCCGGTGCCCGGCCCGAGGCAGGGGCGGGCACCGGCGCTATGCCTTGTGAACCTCAGGCGTCAGCTGGTCCTGTTGCGGCGGCGCAGTCGCCAGCCGCCGGCCCCCAGCATGAGGGAGCCAAGGGCACCGGCACCGATGGCGCTGGACGTCCTGAGCGAGGACTGCTGCTGCGCCTGGTTCCCGCCGGGCCCGCTGTTCACGGACTTGGTGTGGGGCAGAGCCAGGTAGGGGAACGACGTGTTGAACGGCCGGTCGTTGGTGTTGACCTTGTCGCCGTCGGCCAGCGCCGGAACGAGCGTGCCGGTCTGGGCCGCGCCCTCCACGGCCTGGAGCGAGATGTCGATGGCGTCGTCGGTGAGGCGACGCCCGTTGGGGAAGCCCGCGAGGTCTCCGGCGAGCACCCCGTACCGCTGGGGGTCGGCGGTGGGAGGCACGGCCATGTTCAGGCGCAGTTCCTCGGCAGGCACGATCTGCTTGAGGCTTGCGTCCTTGTTCAGCCGGTGGGCGTTGAGGTCGGCCTTGATGGGCCCGCATGCCTTGCAGATGCCGGTCAGGTAGATCTCGGCGAGGTCGTTGCGGGGAGTGGCGGGTGCCGGGACCCCGTAGACCTTCTGGATCAGCTTGGGCAGGATGGGGTCGAAGACCTTGTCCACGACCGGCTTGACGGTGCGGTCCTGGTCCGGGTTGAGGGTGTTGAAGGCGTCTTTGTACTTCAGCGGGACGACGACCTCGTTGACCAGCGGGTTCCCCAGGCGCGAGACCTGCCGCCACTTGTCGTGGCGGGTGCGCGAGTCGGCGACCTGCACGCCCTGGCGGTCGGTGGTGGACCAGACGCCGATGACCGGGTTGCGTGAGCTGTTGCCCCTGAGAGCGAGCTCCTTCTTGGGGATCTGCAGGGCGACGGAGTTGACGTTGTAGCCCGCCAGGGTGTCCTGTCCTCGCTCGGACAGGTTGCCGCCGTACAGGAGGTCGAAGACCCGCAGGTCCGCGAAGAACGGGTCGTCGGCCTGCCCCGCGAAGGTCTTGCCGCCGCCGGCGAGGGAGCTCACCGCCTGGTTGCGCAGCGCGCCGTAGTCGGGCATCGAGGCAGGTCCCACACGTGACGGCGCCACCGGCACGTTGGACTTCAGGACCCGGCTCCTGCCATTTTTGGTGAGGACCAGGTCGTAGACCTGGCGGAAGTTCAGGTCCGGGTCGGTCAGTGAGGTGACCTGTCCGGTGTTGTAGAGGAACTGGTTGGCCGTGTCACGGACCTGGTTGCGGAAGCGCCAGGTGTAGGTGACATCCGACACTCCGTCACCGTTGTTGTCGATCTTGATGTTGTAGCGGGCGTCGTCCGCGAAGGCGTAGAAGTTCGGACCGCCGTTGGGCTCCTCGAACGGGATCCAGTTCGCGACGAGGGTGACGCTGTCGGGCTTGTCGGGGCTGGTGAACGCGTAGACGTCGGTGTTGTCCGCCCGCGGGTCACCGGCGATGAGCGGCGCCTCACGGTGGCTGGATGCCTGACTGACGCCGGGCGCCAAGGTCAGGACGCTCACCGAGACGGCCAGAGCACCGGTACCGAGTACCAGCAGGGAGTGGTCCAGGACGCGTCGTGAGCGGCGCCTGGCGGTCGTTGCCTTCACAGAGTTCCTTCCAGAGGCAGACACACCCCACCCGACACCCTGTGGGCGGATCGGATGGAGATATGAGGGATGGATGGCATTGACGGTCGGCACCGCGGCGAAAGAAAGCACGCACTGTCCGGAGCGACAGAAGAGCAACGGGGCTGTCGGCCCGGAACACACCACCACGCAATTGATGCGTAAGCGGCATGAAAGCATGCCAAGGGTCCGGCGGGGTGGATCTCTGCCTCCGGCCGGACGGTCGGCCAGCCGTACGTGGCGGCGAAATCGCATGCCAGGGCTGCATTCCTGGGCTGGACCGCCACCCGGATTCCGCCTTCGACACGACGGAATCCGCTAGTCCGAACGGTGAATCACCCCCTTTATTGCATGAGGTGTGCAAGGAGACTGGTGCAGCAACGGGCCTGCCTGTAGGCACTGTTGGCCATTCCCCGGTCGCGCGAGCAGGGCTGGGCCGGCGACGCGACCGGGCATGGAGGCGCTGTGGGCGGCGGTGCCGAAGCCGCCGCCCACACGGATCCCCTCGTCCGTGCCGCTCCTGATCAAAGTGGCGCACGGTGCCAGCAATGATCCTGACAGGGGGACCATCCGGTCCGTGCCGCCCCGTTATGCGGCCGCGGACTGGAGCATCAGGGCGTCGCAGAGAGGTGGTTCCGGGTACGCGGCTCGCACCTGGCGCCGACCTTCACCACGTATCCGGTACGGCAAGCCGGATGGCTCGCTCCGAGAGTTCTCTTTCGCTCGATCGGCCTATCCCTGACGTTGCTCAACGGGGGTGGTGGCACCGCCATGGAAGGTGGAGCCCCGAGTTGCTGGATCGCTCCGTCTGCGAACTCAGCGACAGTGCGGCCGCCGTATCAGCAGCGGTGGACAGCTCCTTGTGACAGCACCGAACTGCTCGTCCTGCTGCACCGCAGCCACGAGCAGGGGTTCTGGCTGGACTGCTTCTTCACAGGGCAGCCGGTTGTGGTGGCCGACTGGGACGACATCGAGCGCCGCTGGCCTGCTGCGGCAGCGGATCTTTCAGGCGCTGGGACATGCGCGCATCACCACACTGCCCATGCGGCTACGGGAGGAGACGATCGGTGGGCTGAGCCTCTTCCGTGACCATCCGATGTCCGCCCGTGATGTGTATCTGGCGCAGAGTTTGGCGAACATGGCCGCCATCAGCCTGCTCCCGCAGAGGGCGATCGCGGACGGTGTAGCCCCCAACGGCCAGTTCCACCGGGCTCTGGAGAGCCACCACCGGATCCGGCAGGCGAAAGGGTTTATCACCGCCCGCCTCCCCCTCCGGTCCCGAGGACGCCTTCAGGCTCCTGCGCGACACAGCCCGCCACCGTCGGTAACTGTTGTCCGTTCTCGCCGAGCAGGTGCTCGCCGACCCCCGGGGACCGACCTCCTGCTGAAGGCTCCGTACCCCGAAGCCGCACCGGTCGGGGAAACTTCCGGACCCGGTAGTGCGTGACAGTGCGTGACGCGAAAAGAAGGCGGTGAGCCCGATGTCGGGCGGCTGTCCGGGGTTGGGCAGGGGCAGCGGCCCCGGGAGTCCTGGTGCGACTGCTCACCGTCAGGGCCGAGAAGATCAGTAGCGTTGGGCTTCGCGGAGGTCGACTGTCCGCTCCTGCCAGAACCTTGGTGGGCGGCTCGCCTGGTCAGGAGGTGACCCAAGCCCAGGTGGTTCGAGGCCGCACCCTTAACGGCGCGATCATCCAGACCGGAACCGAGTCCTACCGCTTCTCCCACACCACGGACCGGTCCGAACGCGCAGCGACCGGCTGAACAGCGCGGCGGCTACTGTACCGGATGGCGTTCCCTCTGGTCCTATCGGGGTCGTGAAGTGGTGCGGAGCCGGGCGATGGCCTGCTGTAGCTCGTCGAATGCGCGTTCTTCCTCGCGCGGCCCGACGCGGGAGGAAGGCAGGACGCCGTCGCGGGCCGCGCGGACACGGGCGTAGGCGTCGAAGGAGGTGAGGACCTCATGGGCCGCGAGCTCCTGGGCAGTGAGCGGGTGCGGGGAGGAGGGTCCGGTTGGTGTTGGCATCGCCAGTTTCTTGTCTCTTTACGAGCTACGGACGGGGATGAAGAGGTGCGTCGAGAAGACGCTGCATACCCAGCTCCTCCAGCACCCGCAGGCTGCGGGACGAGGGGCGGGTGACGATGAGACGGATACCGCGACGGCGCGCAGCCGCTGCGGCGGACAACAGCAGTGTGCTGGTCTCCGGTGCGAGGTAGGTGACCTTGCCAAGGTCTACTTCCACGGTGCCGGGAGCCCGGGCGAACGCTCTCAAGAGCCTTCTGCGCACGTGCGGCGCCCTGCGGGAAGTCAGCTTCCCCCGCAGCCGGACAACGGCCTGAGCGCGATGACGAGGAGGGAGCCTGAGCTGCACGGAAAGCCTTTCGGGCGCGACGGATTCATCGCCGACCAGACTTCCCGGCACACCACCCACGCCTGAGTGCAGGCTGAGCTGGCACTACAGTACGCGCCGCCACCGCCATCCGCACCGTCAGAATTGCTCCAACCGCCATCAGTGGCTTTCGCACATCCAAGCGACATCACATTTCATCTGCGTTGACCTTTACACGGCCCGCCGAATGACTCCTGGATAGAGAGGCTCTGGCCCACTTCGGGTGCTGTAAGGCAGCCCACCTCCGCATTTCCAGCAGGAGCGTCTGGCCTGCAGCGCAGCTGGACCGTTACTGTCCAGTGACCGCGACTCCGTCCGGCTCCCCACGAAGTGGACCAGAACGGGGAGAGACCACCACAGCCAGACCACGCCGCCGGAGCTCCCGGAAGAGGGCAGTCCCCGGTCGCGCCTGGGTGATGCGGTAAGGGCTGCGCTGGAGGTTGCTCCCAGTCGACCCCGGGGCGCGCGGCGGGAAGACACCGGCAGCCTGAGGATGCGAGGGCAAGTCGGCGCCGGGAGCATGCACAGATCTGACGGTCACCGGCCGGTGCTGCCGGGCACCGCACAGGCCAGGCGTTGTGACGCGGGAGTTTTGAGCGTGAGTCATCGTGCGTGCAGCCGGGCGATGGCGGGGGCCAGGTGCTCCTGCAGGGGCACGGGCAGCGATTCGCTGTGGGCGCTGGCGAGGACGGCTTCGGCGATGTCGTACAGCTTGGTGTTGGCGTGCTGCGACACGTCGACCAGGACCCCCCCCATGCCTCGTCTTCGGAGCACGACCACAGGGCCATCAGCACGCCGCGGGACATGTCGATGACCGGCCGCCTCTCCAGCGCCTCGCGTAGCTGCGTGATCTCCTCACGCAGCGCTTTGACGGACCCGGCAGAAGCCCGGCCGGGCGTATGAGGTGGGCAGGTGCGCGACCTCGTGTCTCGTGACGCGGGATCCGCAGGCTGGTGCGCGGTGTGTCCACGCCGGGGTCCGGGCGTGAGGCAAGGCTCGTACACCGAACGTACCCGGGCCTCGACCAGGCATCCCTACGGCCTCATGGTGAGAACATCAGATTATCCGTGCGATGAGGGGGAGTTGAACTCATGCCTGCTGTCGCCAGTCTGATGTTATTCCTCCAGCACCGGTGGGACGAAGAACAGCGCGAACCGATGAGCGAGATCCGCAACGGATGCCGCAGCCACAGCCTGACCCCTGATCGACGGCTTCACCCACCGCCGGGGTACGACGTGCTCGGATCCGGCCTCACTTCGTGGCGAGAGCGGGTCTGGGTACTCCATGCCAGTGGCGACGACGTCTCATCCTCCACCGTGCGCCGCTGGATCCTGGGCGGTGCGGTGGTCCTGCTGGACGGCACTCTCGTGCGCACCCACCGCTGCACCGGGCCGGACAACCGCAAGAACTACAGCGGGAAGCACAAGGCCCGTGGTCTGCTCTTCCTCGCGCTGACCGACGTGAAGGCACATTTGATCTGGATCTCCTTCGCCAGCCCTGGCCGGGCCAGCGGGATCACCGCCGCCCGCCGCAACCGCATCATCAGACATCTGCGTGAGGCTGGTCTCGGCGCCCTGGCCGACCTCGGTGTCGTCGGCCAGGGCGCCGACCCCGATGATGCTCCGGTCATCATCACCGGCCGTAAGGCGACCCGCTTCCACCGCCTCACCAACGCTGAAAAGGAGGCAAATGGGCTGGTCAGACACGAACGCGCCGCCGTCGAGCACGGCTTCGTGTACCGGAAGACCTGGCGCACTCTGACCAAGGTCCGCATGAACGTCCATCACGCCACCGCGCTGCTACGAGCCTTGCTCGTCCTGGCGACCCGCGAAGTCCAGCGGTGACAGACGATCACCCGACGGCGATCACTCTGCCTGTCGGCACGAGGACTGCACCACGGACTCACACCAGTACCTCGACCTGCGAGTCCACGATGAAACGCTCTCACTGGTGCCTGTGGTTCTCATGCCAGAGTTATCCTGCGGAACCTGGTCAGAGACACCAGCATGAAAGCCGTTGTGATGAGGCAGGCACAACCGAGGGCGTAAGGCAGCGCGTGGGCCACGGGCCATGCGGTGCTGACCGGTGTGCCGTCGGGTGGCGGGTTTCCGAAGAGCTGGCGCACGGCTGTCGCTGTTGCTGAGACGGGGTTCCATTCCGCCACTGTGCGCAGTGGTCCGGGCATGGTGTGGGTGGAGACGAATGCCGACGACACGAAGGTGACGGGGAAGAGCCAGATGAGGCCTGCGCTCTGGGCTACTTCGACGCTGCGGGCGAGGAGTCCGATCGCTGCTCCGACCCAGGACATGGCGAAGGCGAAGAGCAGGATGAGGAGATAGCCGACGAGCGCGTCGGTGACGGAGGCGTGTATGCGCCAGCCGACCAGCAGGCCGCACAGCGAGGTGACGATCAGCGTCACGCTGCTCATGATCAGGTCCGACAGGGTTCTGCCCAGCAGCACCGCCATCCGGGGCATGGGCAGGGAGCGGAAGCGGTCCACGATGCCCTTGTCCATGTCGTTCGCGAGGCCCAGGGCGGTGAACGCGGCGTTGAACGTGACGGCTTGGGCGAAGATGCCCCCCATCAGGAACGTCCGGTAGTCGGCTCCGCCGAGGCTGCCTCCGAAGACGTACGCCAGCAGCAGGACGAACATGACGGGCTGCACCAGCGCGGCGATCACCGAACCCGGGGTGCGGCGCAGATTGAGCAGGTTGCGCCACGCCACGATGGACGAGTCGCGGGTCAGGCGGCCGACGGCGTTCACCGGACTCCTTCCATCGGCTGTACTGCGGCGCCTTCGCCGGCGGTCTGCGGTCGACCGGTCAGGGCCAGGAAGACGTCGTCGAGTGTGGGCGGTGCCAGTCCGACGTCCCGCACCGCGATGGAGGCCGTCCGCAGGCAGCCGAGGGCGTATTCGAGGCTCTCGGCACCATGGTCGGTCGTGACGGTGAACCGGCCCGTACGGGCGTCGAAGACGGGGACGTGAGGCCCCAGGGCGCCCAGTATCTCGGCGGCCGGTGTCCGAAGGTGTGGTTCGGGCACGGTCAGGGAGAGGCGCTCGCCGCCCACTCGGGCCTTGAGCTGGGCCGCGGTGCCGCGGGCGATGACCCGGCCGCCTTCGATGACGGCGATGGTGTCGGCCAACTGGTCGGCCTCTTCGAGGTATTGCGTGGTCAGCAGCACGGTGGTGCCGGCCGCCACGAGTTCCTGGATGGAGGCCCAGGTGTCGGCGCGCCCGCGCGGGTCGAGGCCCGTGGTGGGCTCGTCGAGCACCACGACGGCCGGGCGGGCGACAAGTGCGCCCGCGAGGTCGAGACGGCGGCGCATACCGCCCGAGTAGGTTCCACTGCGCCGGTCCGCGGCCTCCTGGAGGTTGAAGCTGTCGAGCAGTTGGGCCGCCCGGCGGCGTGCCGCGTGCCGTCCCATCCCGTACAGCCGGGCCACCAGGTAGAGGTTCTCCCGCCCGGTGAGCTTCTCGTCGACGGCGGCGTACTGGCCCGACAGCCCGAGATGGCGGCGGACGTTCTCCGGTTCCCTGTGCACGTCGTGTCCGGCCACCCATGCCTGGCCGCTGTCGGCCCGCAGCAGCGTGGACAGCACCCGCACGGTCGTGGTCTTGCCCGCCCCGTTGGGGCCGAGCACCCCCAGCACGGTGCCGGGGGCTGCTTCCAGGTCCACGCCGGTGAGAGCCTGCTTGTCCCCGAAGCTCTTGGTGAGCCCTTCGGCGCGTATCGCGGGCTCGTTGTGCCGCTGAGTCATCGCTGCCTTTCGTCGTGGTGGGAGGGGACGGGGTGTCAGGCCACGGCGACGCGGGCACTCCTGGGAGTCAGGTCGGTCCAGTGCAGTTCGACGTATTCCAGGCAGGAGGTCTGCTCGGCGGGGCCGAAGACGGCCTCCCAGCCGGCGGGCACTTCGGCGAAGGACGGCCACAGAGCGTGCTGGCCCTCGTCGTTGATGACAACGCGGTGCTGGGTCCGGGGGTCGTCGAAGGGGTTGGTCACGAGGGGTCTCCTTGGGTGGGCAGGTGCCCGGCGCGCAGGGCTGCGGCCAGGGTCGTTCCGATCTGCTCCCGGGCTGCGGGCTGCATCATCTGGGCATGTGCGCACGGCACGTCGTGGTTCTCGATGGGTCCGTCGATGTAGGGCGCCCACAGGTCCAGTCCGAAGGCGTCGGCGGGGCGTCCTTCGACGGCCGTGAAGAACAGGGCCGGGCCGTGGAAGGTACGTGGCGTGTACTTCCTCATGAGCCGGGACTGACCGGCGAAGTTGTCGACCATCGCGTCGATGACGGCCGGCTCCAGCGAGCCGAGCGGGCTGCCGACGCGCCGGAACTCCTCGCGGACCGAGGAGGCCTGTACGGGGCCCTCGGAGTCGAGGCGGTCCGCGCCGACTCCCATGTTGGACAGCAGGGCACGGAAGACCGTGTCCCGGCCGGCGCTGTCGAGGTCGTCCAGCGGGGCGAGCGGGAAGGCGTCCAGGATGGTCAGCAAGGCGACCTCTTCGCCGGCCTCCTGGAGTTGGACGGCGACCTCCTGGACGACGTTGCCGCCGAAGGACCAGCCGAACAGATGGTAGGGGCCCTGGGGTTGGACGGCGCGCAGTTCGTCGACGTAGACGGCAGCCATGGCCTCGATGCTGTCGGGGAACGGGGCGCCGCCGTCGAGGTTCGGGGTCTGCAGTCCGTACAACGGCTGGTCGGGATCGAGGTGGGGCAGCAGCCCGCCGTAGGACCAGGCGAGACCGCCCGCGGGGTGGACGCAGAAGAGCGGCGGGCGGCTGCCGGTGGTGCGCAGCGGCAGGAGGGTCGCCAGCGGGTTGTCCTGGGCCGGGTCGAGGAGGCGTTCCGCGAGGAGCGCCACGGTGGGTGCCTCGAAGAGGCTTCGGATGCTGATCTCGATGCCGAGCGTGGCGCGGATGCGCCCGATGAGCCGGGTCGCGAGGAGGGAGTGGCCGCCCAGGTCGAAGAAGTCGTCGTCGATGAGGACCTGGTCGACGCCCAGGACTTCGGCGAACAGCGTGCACAGCACGTCTTCGCGGGGATTGCGCGGGCTGCGCCCCGCGGTGTCGGTCCGGGTCAGGGGCGCCGGATCCGGCAGGGACTTCCGGTCGAGCTTTCCGCTCGCGGTCAGCGGCAGTTGATCCAGGGACAGCCATCCGGAGGGAACCATGTAGGCGGGCAGCTGCCGGGCGGCGTGCTCGCGTACGACCGCGAGTCGTTCGGCGGCGGTTCCTGCCCGGTCCGGGTGGTCGCGGAGGACGACGTACGCGGCGAGTCGGGTGCCGGCGGGGCCGCTCCGATGGGGCAGTACGGCGGCCCGGCGGACGTCGGGGTGTGTTTCGAGAACGGCGGTGACCTCGTCGGGCTCCACCCGGAAGCCCCGGATCTTCGTCTGGCCGTCGGAGCGGCCGGCGAATTCCAGCGAGCCGTCGGAGGTGCGCACCGCGCGGTCGCCGGTGCGGTACATACGCGCTCCAGCAGGTCCGTACGGGTCCGGTACGAAGCTGGTCGCGGTCTCCGCCGGCCTGTTGTGGTAGCCGTGGGCGAGACTCTCGCCGGCCAGGTACAGGTCACCTGTGACGCCGACGGGTACCGGGCGGAGCCGTGTGTCGAGCAGGGCCACGCGGGTGCCGGTGACCGGGGAACCGAGCACGGGCCGGTCGGTGTCGTGGACGGCTGCGATCAGGGTGTCCACGGTGGCTTCCGTGGGGCCGTAGAAGTTCCAGCTCTGGACGTCAGGGACCGCACGCAGCGTGGTCCACAGCGCGGCCGGGACGGCTTCACCACCCAGGATCACGACGGCCGGCCGGTGGGAGCCGCCCGGGGCGAGCAGTCCCGCGTCCAGGAGCTGGCGGATGTGGGTCGGGGTCGACTCCAGGACGTCCAGGCGCTGGGCGCGCACCGCGTCGACGAACGCTTCGCTGTCGCGCCGGGTGAGGTCGTCGAGCAGATGCAGGTGATGCCCGTCGATCATCCAGAGCAGCGGGTCGAGGGACGCGTCGAAGGACAGGGAGGCGCTGAGGGCCACCTTCAGCCGCTTGCGTCCGCCGGCTCGTACGGCCGCGGCGAAGGTGTGCCTGCGATGGTGGTCCAGGAGCCGGGCGAGCGAGGCGTGTCCGACGCGTACGCCCTTGGGCCTGCCGGTCGAACCCGAGGTGTGGATCAGGTAGGCGGCGGCGCCCGGCACGGGTGGTGTCGTCGGAGCGCAGGAGGCGGGTGACCGGAGGAGCTGGGCGGTCTCCGGGTGGTCGAGGATCAGGCGCGGCCACGCCCCGGGGATCAGCTGCCGGGTGGCGTCGGCGGTGACGACCAGGGCGGGGCTGATGTCGTCCAGCACGGCCTCGATACGACCCGACGGGAGTCCGGCGTCCAGCGGAGCGCAGATCGCGCCGGCCTTGAACACCCCGAGCAGCGTCGCCACGGAGTCGACGGAGCGGGGCAGCAGGACGGCCACGGGGTCGCCGGGGCCCACCCCGGACGCCCTGAGCAGTGCGGCGATCCGGTCGGAGCGGGTGTCGAGTTCCGTGAACGACACCCGGCCGTCGGGCGCGGTGAGCGCGATGTCGCCGCTGCGGGAGTGGGAGACGGTTTCGGCGAAACGGTCGAGGACGGTGGCGGCGCCGCTCGCGGCGGCCCCCGAGTGGCCGAGGGCGAGCAGGTGTGACCGTTCCTCCGTGCCGATCAGTTCGAGATCGGACAACCGGGTGGCGGGCGTGGTCACGGCCTGTGCCGTCAGCCGGCGGAACCAGTCCGTCATCCGCTGCGCGGTGACGGTGTCGAAGAGGTCCTGACTGAACTCCAGGGTGGCGTCGATGACGTCGTTCCCCGGAGCGGCACCCTGACGCTGGGTGAAGCTGAAGGAGAGGTCGAACTTGGCACCCGCGGTGTCGACTCCTTCGATCTCGGCCTGGAGCCCGGGAAGATCGAGCCGGGGCTGACGGGTGTTGTTGAGGGTGAGCATCACCTGGAACAGGGGATGACGGCTGAGGGATCGGCCGGGCCGCAGCTCCTCCACCAGGCGCTCGAAGGGAAGTTCCTGATGGGCGTAGGCGGCGAGGTCGGTGTCGCGCACCCGGGCGAGCAGTTCACCGAAGGTCGGATCACCGGCGGCGTCGGCGCGCAGCGCGAGCGTGTTGACGAAGAAGCCGACGACGGGGTCGAGAGCGTCATCGGTACGGCCGGCGACCGGCGTACCGATGGTGATGTCATCCCCGGCGCCGACGCGGTGCAGAAGAGCGGTGAGTGCGGCGTGCAGGACCATGAAGGTGCTGGTGGACGATTCCCTGGCCAGCCGGGACAGCGCCGCGGTCGTGGCGGCCGGCAGCTGGAAGGCGACGGTGGCGCCCCGCCCGGTGGACACGGCCGGCCGGGACCGGTCGACGGGCAACGCGGTCTCCTCGGGCGCCCCCGCCATCTCGGCCTTCCAGTAGGCGAGTTGCTCGGTCGCCAGGGATCCCGGATCGTCGGAACTGCCCAGCAGGTCCCGCTGCCAGAGCGTGTAGTCCGTGTACTGGACCGGGAGAGGGGCCCAGTCGGGCGCGCGTCCCGCCGACCGCGCCGCGTAGGCGCCGGCCAGGTCCTGGGCCAGCGGACCCATCGACCAGCCGTCGGCGGCGATGTGGTGCACGGTGATCAGCAGAGTGTGCCGGTCCTCGGCGACCTGGAACAGGTCCGCGCGCAGCGGGATCTCGTGCGCTAGGTCGAAGGGCCGGCGTGCCGCGTCCCGCAGGGCCTGGGGAAGATCCGCCTCGGGCAGGTCGGTGACCGTCATGTCGGGACGCGCGTCACCGGGGGCGAGCACGGCCTGGTGGGGCTCGTCCCCGTCGGAGTCGATGAGCGTGCGCAGGCTCTCGTGCCGGGCCACCACGTCCGCGAGGGCGCGGTGCAGGGCGGGGCGGTCCACGGTGCCCCGCAGCCGTACGGCGACGCATATGTGGTACGCGGAGGCGTCGGGGTCCATCTCGTGCAGGAACCACAGCCGTTGCTGTGCCGGCGACAGCGGAGGACGGTCGGGCCTGTGGGTGCGGCGCAGAACCGGTCGTGCGGTGCCGGCCAGGTCCAGACGCTCGGCCAGTGCCGCCGGGGTGGTGGATTCGAAGAGGGCCCGTACCGGGAGCTCGACGCCGAAGGCCGAACGGATCCGGCTGATGACGCGGGTCGCGAGGAGCGAGTGGCCGCCGAGTTCGAAGAAGTCGTCGTCGCGGCCGACGCGCGGCTGCTCAAGGCTTTCGGCGAACAGGGCGCACAGGATCTCCTCCTGCGCGGAATGCGGCGGATCACCGGCGTCGTTGGCGCCGCCGTCCGGGCCAGGGCCCGCGGGTTCGTCACCTTGCGCGGTCTGCGCGGGCAGTGCTTCGAGCGGCAGGGCGTTGAAGTCGACCTTGCCGTGTGCGGTCAGCGGCAGCGCGGCCACGGGGATGATGCTGGTGGGCACCATGTAGGCCGGGAGCCGGTCGGCCATGAAGGCGCGCAGAGTCCGGGGGGTTGGCTTCTGCCCGTCGCAGGCGACGACCCAGCAGGTCAGACGTCCGTCGCCGTGCTGGTCAGGCCGTACGGCGACCGCTGACTGCGCTACGTCCGGGTGGCCGCCGAGCACCGTTTCGACCTCTCCGGTCTCGATGCGAAAACCCCGTACCTTGACCTGGCCGTCGGCGCGACCGACGTATTCGAGGAGCCCTTGCCGGCGCCGTACGAGGTCACCGGTGCGGTACATGCGCGTTCCTGTCGGCCCGTAGGGGTCGGGGAGGAAACGGCCCGCCGTGTCGGAGAAGCGGTTCTCGTACCCGCGGGCGAGCCCGGGGCCGCTGAGGTAGAGCTCGCCGGTCGCGCCGGGGGCGACGGGAAGCAGCCGTGCGTCGAGGACGCGGGCCCACATCCCCGCGACGGTGCTCCCCAGGTGCGGGCGGGTGCCGTAGGTGACGCGCCCCATCACGCTGTCCACCGTGGTCTCCGTCGGTCCGTAGAGGTTCCAGACGGCGACGTCGTGCAGAGTGCCCAACTCCCGCCACAGCGCCTCGTTGAGAGGTTCGCCGCCGAGGGCGAGTACGCGCGGACGGGGGCGGCCGGGAGCGAACAGGCCACAGGCCCTGAGCTGTTCGAGGAAGGACGGAGTGGTCTCGACGACGTCGATGGAGCTGTCGTGGATCAGCGTGGTCAGCGCCTCGGCGTCGCGGCGCGTGGCGTCGTCCACCAGATGGAGCTCGTGCCCGGCGATCATCCAGAGCAGCGGGTCCCAGGACGCGTCGAAGGTCATGGCCGCGGTGAGCGCGACACGCAGCGGCAGGCCGTTGTTCTCCGCCTCCGCCGGACCCATCAACCGCTCGCGATGGCCGGTGAACAGGTTCAGCAGCGCGCGGTGCTCCACGGCCACGCCCTTGGGCAGGCCGGTGGATCCCGACGTGTGGAGCACATAGGCCACGTCGTGCGGCCGCGGCCCGGCCGCGCCGGGAGTGCCGTGGGCGGGGAGCCAGACCTGAGGATCGTCGAGGAAGAGACGCTCCGTCGTGCCGGGCAGGCCGCTGTCGGCGGCCGTCGTCGTCAGCAGCAGTCGCGGAGCAGCCGAGTCGAGGATCAGTTGGTTGCGGGCGAGGGGGTGCGAGAGATCCAGCGGTACATACGCCGCTCCGGAACGCAGCACACCCATGAGCGCCACGATGTGGGAGGTGTCACGAGGCAGCGCGACCGCCACGCGGTCCCCGGCGGAGATGCCGAAATCGCCCAGGACGCGGGCGAGTTGCTCGCTGCGCTCCAGCAGCTCGCCGAAGGTCAGCCGGCCGTCCGCGGCGACCACGGCCGTGCGGTTCGGTTGCAGGGTGGCACAGGTGGTGAACATGTCGACGACGGTGATGTCCTCGTCCACGGGGCCCATTGTCCCGGGGGCGGGGTGGAAGTGGGTCGAGGAAGAACTCGTGGGTGCCGGGGAGGCCGACGGCAGAGCGTCCAGGGCCGCGGCTCGCTGCGTCGGGGTCAGGAACTCGACGTCGGCCGCGGGACGGTCGGGAGCGGCGAGCACGGCCCCGACCAGCCGGGAGAAATGCTCGGCGAAGCGAACGGCCGTGTCACGGTCGAAGAGGTCCTGGCTGAATTCCAGTTCACCCTCGATGCCGGTCGGCACCCCGTCACTGTCGTGACGCTCCGTCATGTCCCAGGTGAGGTCGAACTTGGCCCCGGCGCCGCCGATCGCCGTCTCGTGGCGGACGGTGAGCCCGTCGAGGGAAAGAGAGGGCGGAGGCGTGTTGTTGAGACTGAGCATGACCTGGAAGAGAGGGTGCCGGGAGAGGGAACGTTCCGGCGTCATCTCCTCCACGATGCGCTCGAAGGGCAGGTCCTGGTGGGCGTAGGCCGCCAGGTCGGCGTGCCGGACCCGCGCGACGAGCTCGCGGAAGGTGGGGGACTGCGACGTATCGGTCCTCAGCACCAGGGTGTTGACGAAGAAGCCCACCACATCGGCGAGGCTCTCATCGGCGCGGCCCGCCACCGGTGTCCCGATCGCGATGTCCTCACCCGCACCCAGCCGGGACATCAGGGCGGCCAGCGCGGCGTGCAGCACCATGAACCCGCTGGCACCGCTCTCGGCCGCCAATCCCACCAGTGCGCGGTGCGTCGCCGCGTCGATCGCGACCGGCACCTTCCCGCCGCGGCCCGAACCGTGGGTCGGCCGCGGCCGGTCCAGAGGGAACGTCAGCTCCTGCGGCAGGCCGTCGAGGACCGTCGACCAGTGCGCGAGCTGGCGCCCGGCGACACTGTCCGCGTGACGAGGATCTCCGAGCAGGGCTCGCTGCCACAAGGCGTAGTCGGCGTACTGGACAGTGAGGGGCTGCCAGTCCGGCGGTGTGCCGGCGGAGCGGGCGGCGTAGGCGGCCGACAGATCGTGCATCAGCGGTCCCAACGACCAGCCGTCCACAGCTATGTGATGCAGCGTGAGCACGAGTGTGTGCTCCTGGGGCGCGGTGGGGAACAACTGGGCACGCAGCGGCAGGTCCCGGCTCAGGTCGAACGGGGTACGGTCGGGCTCGGGGGTCACGGCTGCCGACGCGGGCATCACCACGAGCGGCGGGCGGGCGGATGCCGGCGGCAGGACCCGCTGATGAGTACCGTCCTCGTCCTCGGCGAAAACTGTCCGGAGACTTTCATGACGTTCGGTGAGGTCGGACAGCGCCATGGCCAGTGCGTCCGTGTCCAAAGGGCCCGACAACCGCAGAGCGACCGGCAGGTGATAGGCGTCAGATTTCCCGTCCACCTCGTGGAGGATCCACAGCCGCTGCTGCCCGTAGGAGAGCGGCAGCCGGTCGGGACGAGGGCGCACCGCTCGTACCGGCGGCCTGGCGACCGAAGCGGTGGCCAGCCGGCCGACGAGCCCCGCCGGGGTCGGCGCCTCGAACAGGGAGCGGATCGGGAGCTCCACACCGAAGGCGCGGCGAATCCGGCCCACCAGCTGTGTCGCCAGCAGTGAGTGCCCGCCGAGCAGGAAGAAGCTGTCGTCCCGGCCGACCCGGGGCAGATCCAGGCATGCGGCGAAGACCTCGCACATCCGCGTCTCGTCGGGGGTGAGCGGATCGCCGCCGCGCGAGGAGACAGGCTCCGCCCGCGGCAGCCGGTCGGCATCCAGCTTTCCGTTCGGGGTCAGTGGCAGCACCGGTACCACCGCGTAGGCGGAGGGCACCATGTGCTCGGGCAGCGTTCCCGCGAGCGCGTCACGGACGTCGGTGAGATCGGTATCGGCCCGGGGCGCACCGTCACGTACGAGATAGGCGGCGAGCCGCTCCACTCCGTCGTCGGACGAGGCCACCGTGACCGCCGCTCCGGTGACGCCGGGCAGTGCCCGCAGCGCGGACTCGATCTCCCCGGTCTCCACACGATGGCCCCGGACCTTGATCTGGCGGTCGCTGCGGCCGAGGAACTCCAGGGCCCCGCTGTCGCTCCAGCGGGCAAGATCTCCTGTGCGGTACATACGGTCGCCGGGCGGGCCGAAGGGGTCCGGAAGGAACCGCTCCGCCGTGAGCCCCGGGCGGCCCGCGTACCCACGTGCCACGCCCTCGCCGGAGACGTACAGCTCACCCACGGCTCCGTGGGGGAGCGGATGCAGGGACGGGTCGAGCACGTAGACGCGGGCGCCCGCGATCGGCCGGCCGATGACCGGGCTGCCGCCGGTGATCCGGGTGGTCACCGCGTCGACGGTGGTCTCCGTGGGCCCGTAGAAGTTGAAGACGAGCAGATCGGCCTGGCCCGCCAGTTCGTCCCACAGGTCTTCGTCGACCGCCTCGCCCCCCAGGGCGATGACCCGCGGCCGGTGGTCGGGCGAGGTGAGCAGACCGGCGCCGAGCATGTGGCGCAGGTAGGCGGGTGTCGTCTCGATGGCGTCGATGCGCTGCGCCACGAGGAAATCCACCAGCGCCTCGGGGTCACGGCGTACACCGTCCTCCACGATGTGCAGTTCGTGGCCCGCGACCATCCACAGCACCGGGTCCCACGAGGCGTCGAAGGACGTGGCGGCGGTCAGCGCGACCCGCAACCTGCGCCCCAGGGTCCCCTCGGCCAGCGCGTACGCCTCCATGCGGTGGTGGTCGAGCAGATTGCTGAGCGAACGGTGCTCCACGACGACACCCTTGGGCCGACCGGTGGATCCCGAGGTGTAGATGACGTACGCGGCGTCACGGCCGCCCGGACGGCACAGCGCGCCGACATCCGGTTCCTGCTCGGCGAGCGCCGGATCGACGACGGGCAGCTCCCGCCGCGGATCCATGACGTCGACGGTGTGCGCCGTCGCGACCAGCGCGACGGGCCGTGAGTCCTCGACCATGAAGGCGAGCCGGTCCGCGGGATACGACGGGTCCAGCGGCAGATAGGCGGCACCGGTGCGCATCACCGCCAGCATCGCCACCACGAGGTTGGTGGACCTGGGCAGCCCCACGGCCACCCGCGTGCCGGGCCCGGCACCCGCGACTGCCAGCGCACCCGCCAGGGCGTCGACCTTGACGTCGAGCTGAGCGAAGGTCAGCCGCGTCGCACCGCAGACGACAGCGGTCTCGTCGGGGGAGGTCCTGGCCTGCGCCGCGAGTTGCTCGGGCAGGGGCGAGCGGTCGACCGCCTGCCGGGCGGTGTCAGGGGGACTCTGCGCGGCGAGGCCAAGGACCTCACGGCGTTCGTCCGCGCCGACGAACTGCAGGGAGCCGACCGCACGGTCGGGATCCTGCGCGAAGGCGTCGAGCAACCGGCAGAGGCGTTCGTGATGATCCGCCAGTTCCCGAGGGCTGTGCAGCCCCGGATTGCCCAGCAGATCGACGCGCAGACCACCATCGGCGTACGAGGCATGCACGGCGACGGCCAGATCCTCGACCGGGCCGATGGACAGGTTGTGCAGGGTCGCGCGGTGCGGCCCGAAAGCGAGCGTGTCGTCGAAGGCCAGTATGTTCACGGTCGGTCCGGTCAACGGCACGTCCGTACCGATGAGTCCGAGATCGCGGCGCAGGTCCTCCGACGGATAGCGCTGGTGGCGCAGGACCTCACGCGCCTGCGCGGAGGCACGCTTCGCCACGTCGGCCACCCGGTCCGCCGGTGATATGCGCAGCCGCATCGGCAGGACGTTGCTGAGCATGGCCGGTGTCGTGCGGGCCAGAGCGGTACGCCGGCCGGTCACCGGCAGACCGAGCACGACCTCGCCCAGTCCGCGACTGCGGTGGAGATAGACGGCCATGGCCGCCATGAAGAACGTCGGCCAGCCGACACCGGCGCGTTTGGCCGCCGCGCGCAGCCGCTCCGTCCGGATGCCGTCGAAGTCCCGGCTGACACGCAGCGCCGAGTGCCCGGGGCGCCGCCGGGCATCACTGAGGCCGGTCGGAGTGGGCGCGTCGGCCAGGTAGCGCGCCCAGAACTCCTGGTCGAGACGCAGTTGTGGCGAGTCCCGGTACGCGCTCTCCTGCTCGACGACTGCCCGAAGGGTGCCGCCCGGGCAGGGCGACGGGTCGGCGTCGGAGACCAGTGCGGTGTAGACCTCGGCGATCCGCGCGAGCGCGAGCGCGGCCCCGAATCCGTCGAGCGCGAGGTGGTGCACCTGCTGGTGGAAGAGGTGACGCCCCGGCGCCAGCCGGTACAGGGTCATGCTCACCAACGGGCCCGTGACGATGTCGGCGGGCTGCCGAAGAGCCGACTCCATGCGCCGCAACGCCTCACCTCGCGGGTCCTCGGCCCCGGACAGATCGACCAGCGGAACGTCGATGTCCGCGTCCGCTCGGGAGCCGATCCGCTGGAAGGGAACTCCGTCGTCGTCGCCGAACGTCACCCGCAGCGCTTCGGCCTCCACCGCCACCCGCCCGACCGCGGCCCGCAGAATCGCGGGGTCGACCGGCCCGTGGACATCCGCGTACTCGGCCACGTTGAACGACGGGTTCTCCACGTCGATCCGCTGGGCGAACCAGAGCCCCCGCTGCGCCGCTGTCAAGGGCAGATGCCCCGTCGAAGGGTCGGTGTGCGGTGCGTCGGTCACGTGTTTTCACCTCTGTGGAAGTCCTGCGCAGGTCCCGCCGCCGAAAGCCGGTGACGGGTCCGAATTCGGTACGTACGGGTGCGCTGAGCGAGCCGATCTGCGGTTGGCGGCACATGGTGAGTGCGTGCTGCGAGCTGCGCTGATGCAGGTGTCCGCTCACCCCGGCCTTTCGTTCTGCGTCACGATTGCGAACGGCTACTCGCAGGGATGCACCTGCGTGCCGTCGATCCCTAAAGCGTCGGTGTGGCCCGGAAAGTTCTTCACAGGAATGGTCCGGGGCCACAGAGGTGCCGGATTGGTGCTGTGACGCACGACACGTCCGCGGAGGCTCTTCTTTTGCAGTTCGCCGACGCGTACAGCCGTACGCCGAAGAATGTTCCCGCGTCGACCAAGCCGCCCGGCCCCACGGCATCGGAGACCTCATGACGAACCGTCTGCCGTACGAGGTCTTGGAGAGTCCATGAACTTGCCTGCCACTGTCCTGCGATGGGGTGCTGTGTCCACCGCCGCCGGCGCACTGTTGATAGCCGGCGCGACATCCGCCGGAGCGGCCACACCCGAGGAGACGACCAGCCGACAGACACACTCCGCACTGTCGAACCAGTACGGCGGCGCGCCCTCGGCGCAGGGGATGTCCTCAACCGCCTATCGCGGCGTGCAGGGAGGCAACCTCTGCCTGCTGTCCGACTGCTCGGTCGGATCCTCCACAGGTGAGCAGAGCTCCGGCCCCAGCAACACCCAGGGCTTCAATCTGTGCCTGCTGTCCCGCTGCGGCGTTCGCCCCTGAGAGCGGCCGACCCGATGCCCGGCTTCAGCCGGAGCATCAGGTCGGCGTCGCCCTTGGGTCGTCACAGAGCCCATTCCCGCCCGAGAGTGAGGCGCCTACGGGCCGTGTGAACTGTGTTCGCTCATCGAACCGTTGCTGCCCGAACCGGCACCGAAGCTGGTGCAGGGCAGACCGCGGGTGCCGGACCGGCAGGCCCTGCGCGGGATCCTGTTCGTGCTGCACACCGGCATCCAGTGGGAGTACCTGCACCAGGATTGGGGCTTCGGCTCGGGCATGACCTGCTGGCGTCGGCTGGCCGCCTGGAACGAGGCTGGCGTCTGGGACCAGCTCCACGTCGTCCTGCTGGAGAAGCTGCGCTCGACAAATCAGCTGGACTGGGACCGGGCGGTGATCGAGTCCTCGCACGTCCGGGCAGCAACCACCAGCTCATCCTCGACCGCCAGGGCATCCCGCTCGCCGTGTCGCTGACTGGCGGCGACCGCAACGACGTCACCCAGCTCCTGCCCCTGCTCGACAAGATCCCGGCCATCTCGGGCCGGGTCGGCAGACCGGGCCGGTGCCCCGTCGCGCTGCTGGCCGACTGCGGCTAGGACTGAGCGCGACACGTACCGCCGCCTGCTCTGGCCGCGGGGGATCCGCCCCGTGATCGCGAAACGAGGCGAACCACACCGCACCGGCCTGGGCACTTTCCGGTACGTCGTCGAGCGCACCATCGCCTGGCCGTACGGCTTCCGCCGTCTGTGCATCCGCTGGGAACGACGCGACGACATCCACGAACCTTAGAGCGGTTGTCGCTCCAGTGGGCTGTTCGAGTGCGGGGCGGCGATGCCTCCCGCGAACCGGGTTCATTGAGACCTCCGCATACAGCGGCATGCAGTCCCCGTGCTCGTGATGGCGGTTGCGTAAGGAAGGCGTCGGCAGCTTGCTGCTCCTGCACACCGCCGAGTAGCCCTTAAGCCCCGAGGACCTGCTCCTGGCGCAGGCGTTCGCGGACGCGGCATCCATCGGCCTGCTCCAGGCCCGCACCCTGCGCGAACAGCTCACCGTCAACAACCAGCTCCACACCGCCCTGCAGAGCCGCATCCTGATCGAGCAGGCGAAAGGAATTCGCCGCACGCCAGCGCGTCAGTCGCGATCACGCCTTCCACTTGCTGCGCCACTACACCCGCTCCCAACGGATGTTGCTCAGCGTGTGCGCCCGCCGGGTCATCGACCGTGGTCTGGTGCCCGCGCCCGCTCCGGTCCACCCTCACCCCGACGTGTCCGACACCGGCTTGCCGGCAACTTCCACCACTCTTCCCTGCTCCGACCCGCTGCTCCCGGTATTGCGCGGGACCGGCTCAGGCGCCACCGGGTCTGGACTTCGTAGCCGGTGGCGAACCGTGCTCGCGTCCGGCCGGTCCGCAGCAGTGCGAGGAGGCTGTTCCCGTCGGCCACCGTCTGCGCTGTCATGGAGGGAGGTCTGCACCCGGAGTCGGTCGATGGGGTGCTTGCGGTGGGACAGGACCCCGGTCCGCAGGGTGCTCTCGGCGGGGTCTGGGCCGGCTGCGGACCGTGGCTGTTCCAGACTGCCGTGGTGTCGGCGTGCTGGGCTGCGCCCAGGACGAAGTCCACAGCCCGGGGCTATCCGAAAAGCGAAAGGTGCCGCTGTCCCTGCAAGACAGGCTCTTGGAACTTCTTGCACGTCGTCCCCTAGTTCGTGGTCACCAGCCTTCTTCCGGCACGGCTGTGCCGGTCCGTCGGAGGGCCTTCGCCCGACTCACCTCATGCCGGGGCCGAAAGGCAGACCTGACGCTCTAGCTGTGGAGGGTGTGACTGGGGATGCGGCCGTAGGTGGTGCGGTAGAGGACCGCGAAGCGCCCGGGATGCCAAAAACCCCACCGGGCGGCGATCGCCGCGACGGTCGTGGCGTTGGGGTCGGCGGACAGCAGGTCCTGGTGGGCGCCGTCCAGACGCGTGCGGCGCAGGTAGGCCATGGGAGTGGTGCCGAGGTGGCGGCGGAAGGCGTACTGCACTGCCCGCGGCGTTACGTACGCGGCTGCCGCGATGTCCGCCAGGCTGATGTCCTTCTCAGCGTTGGAGTCGATGAACGCCACCGCGCGGCGCACCGTGTCGGGAGTGGCATCGACGCCGTCGGCCGGCCGGGACGCGGGGGCCGGTTGCAGAGGAAAAACGGTCAAGGCGGTCGCGGCCAGCAGCCGGGCCACGTTTGAGACGAGCAGGGCCGGCCGGGTGGCTTCGTCGGCGAACAGGGCAATGGCGAAGTCGGCGCCGGAGCGCCACTGCTGCGCCGCGGCCGGTTTGACCGCTCCGGTCGGGTACCGCAGGGGTGCGTACGGCTCCTCCCGCGGCACGCCGGTCACGTCCCTGAGCACGGCCGGGTCCACCGACACGGTGGACTGGATGCCGTCGACGGTCCGGGCTGCGTAGGCCATGCCGGCCGGGTTGAGCACCATGCCTCCGGCGGCGGCCTGTTGTGAGGCGTGCGCGCAGCTCATCTCCAGCCCTCCGGCCCGCACGTCGATGACGATCAACCGGTCCACCGGCTCGCATGTGAACGACAGCGTTCCGGGCAGGACGAGCCGGTCCACGGTGAACAGGCCGGCATCGACCCGCCGGTGCTCCAGCCGTTGCCCGTCCGCCATTCCCGACAAGTGGAAACTGGAACCGTACGCCGCATCCAGGAACTGCCTGGCGACGCCGTTGTCCCGTGTCGCGAAAACCGTCCGCCCCACCGTGACCGTGCCCTCGCCACCCACAGAGACCACCCGCCCCCACCAGTCCTGTGCCGCTGACGCTACGCCCCTCGTTGCCCTGCGAGTTGGACTTCTGCCCTGACGCCCAATCTGGCGCGCCGGACGGTGGGCGCGGCCGTGCCGTGCTCGATGCTGTGCGCGCGTCGCCGCTGCCATGGCGGTGGCGGGCCGAGCCGGTGCTTGTGGAGGATGTAGTGGCCCGCTGTCGTCAGGAGCAGAACGCTCTCACCGGTCGGGCTTGGCGACCCGGATGTGCGGCGCGTTGCGCAGGCGTGGGTCATGAAGGCGCCCACCTCGTCGGGGCTGGCTGTCTTGAACGCCGTCGCAGTAGCCGTCGTTGTGCTCGTCTGGGTTCTTTCGGATCCGGTGGCGAAGGTGGCCGGCCCTGCGGCTCAGCTGCGGAGGGTGTGGCTGGGGGTGGTGCCGTAGACGCTGCGGTAGAGGGCCGCGAAGGTGCCGGGGCTGGCGAAGCCCCAGCGCGCCGCGACCTGTTTGACGGTTGTCCCGGTGGTGGGGTCGGTGGCTGAGAGTTCCTGGTGGGCGCGTTCCAGCCGGATGCGCCGCAGGTGGAGGGTGGGGGTGGTGTCCAGGTGCCGGGCGAAGTCGTACTGCACGGCGCGGGCGGTGGTGCCGGCCGCGGTGGCGATGTCGCTGATGGTGATCGGCCGCTGCGCGTTGTCCTCGATGAAGGCGAGGGCCTGGCGTAGTGCGCGGGCGCCGGTGTGGCCGGGGCCGGGCGTGTAGACGTGGGCCATGGTGGTGTTGGGGAAGACGGTGAGCGCGACCGTGGCGAGTGTGTCCAGCATGTTCTCGCGGATGAGGGGCTCGCAGAGCGGGCTGTCCTGGGCGGCGAGCTGGGAGTGGACGTAGGCGACGGTGGTGTCCCACAGGCGGCACTTGTCGGCGGAGACCGGAGCCCAGCCGGTGAAACGGACGCCGTCGTCGTCGCCCAGGGTGGCCGCGACCCGGGCCAGGGCACCCGCGGGCAGGGAGACCACCCTGTCGTCGATGGGGTGGGTGTCGAAGCCGATAGGGGTGCGGGAGGGATAGACGCCCCAGTCGCCGGGCAGCCACCGGTACTCCCCGCCGTCCGCTGTCGCCCGTACCCGGCCGGCACGCAGGTACAGGAACGTCTCCCGCGGGAAGGGGCCGGTCTGCACCAGCAGGTGGGTGGAGTGCCGGATGTCGTCCATGCTGAACTCGCTGCAGGCCCAGCTGCTGACCGACATCCGGTAGTCACCTTCATGACGGCTGGAACAAACACGCAGGTCGGCATAGGTGTGGCGGAGAAAATCGTATGAGGCCTCCGGGTCCGTGAAGTCGAGCACGGACCGCGTGATGGGAATCTGCTGCTGCACTCCGACACCTCCCCGCACACCCGGACATCCTCTGCGCCTACCACGGTGGGCAAGGGCGAAACCCTGCCCCACACTCCCGCTGCGCGCACGCAGCAAATGGCTACCACCTCACGGACAAGGTCCTTGACATTTCGAACAACGCACATCCATCGCCGTGTTGGAAAACGGTCACTTCTGATCACCTGCGACGTCGCTTCGTATGACGGCCAGCAGGGCGTAGGGTCAAGGCTGCGTGCCCGGCGGGCTGGAGGGATCGGGGTGTGGCGCTCATGGAGCAACTCACGGTGGAGCGGTCACGGTTCGTGTCGCGTACCACGCAGGAGAGCTGGGAGTTCCTCGGGCGGGCCTACGGGACGGGTATACGGGCGCACGGCGAGGTCTCCACATTGCCGCTGAGCTACGACCGGCTCGCGGCCGGCCCTCTGTCGTGGGACGGTGCGGTAATACCAGGTGACTGGTCGGCCGACGTCGAACCGTTGGAGGGCCTGCTCGTGGCGATGCCCACCGCGGGCCGGTGGCAGGTGCAACTCGGCGGCCACGACGTCCGCCTGGCCGGAACCGGCGTGGTTCTGATCACCCCGGGCATGCCCTACCAGGCCCGGGCAACCCATACGGCCATGGACGCCCTGTCGGTGAGCCCAGACCTGTTCGACACGTTCCTGCGCGATGTGCACGCCCCGCCACGGCGGACCGCATTCACCGGCCTGACCCCGACACGGCACAGCGACACCCACCTGTGGGCCATGACGGCCGCCTACATCCACACCACTCTGACCAGCGCCGACCTCAGCGACCTGATCGTCGGCCAGCTGGCCCGTCTGGCCGCGGCCTGCGCCCTGCACGTCTTCCCCAACGAGATCCTTACCGACCCGCTCCCCGCGGACGGCAGCGACGCCACCAGCGACACCCTGCGCCGCGCCAAGGCGTTCATCGAGGACAACGCCCACCTCGACATCGGCCTCGCGGAGATCGCCGCCTCCATCCCCGTCACCCCGCGAGCCGTCCAGTACGCCTTTCAGCGGCATGCGGACACGACACCGCTCACCTACCTGCGTCGGGTCCGCCTGGACGGCGCCCACACCGACCTGCGCGCCGCCGACCCCACGACGGGGACGGTCACGGCCATCGCGGCGCGGTGGGGATTCGCCCATCCGAGCCGGTTCGCCACCGCCTACCGAAGCGCCTACGGCGTCAATCCGGCCGTCACCCTCAACAGCTGACCGCGTCCGGGAGCCGGGGCGCAGAAACGCGGCGGATACCGTCCCTACTCCACATGGTCCGTCGTAAGGGACGGGGCGGTGAGGCGCGACGCGTTCTGGAATGTCGACGACACCGCAGAGTCACCCTGGCAGCGCAGCACGAACGAGAACACGAACGGCCCGCTGCGGCAATACTTCCCGAAGGGCACCGGCCTTTCGGCCCACACCGCACGAGACCTTCGCGAAGTCGCCCGCCACTCAACCGACGCCCCGTCTCGTGCTTTAGGGCTGGACCCCAGCGGAGGCCCTGCGAGGATGCCTTAACTGGCTCAGTGAACAGGTGATTCGAAACCACCGATAGAAATCGCATTATCGAACGTATTGCCCTGACGGTGTAATGGCATCTGCCTTGTTGGCAGTTGAGGGATGGAGAGGGCTTGCACCGCCTCCGGGCAGATGCTTGCTGCAGGTTCAGGCGCTCGTGATGAGGGGTGATGTGTCCATCGTGCTCCAGACTGATTTTCCCTGGCTATGGATTCGGGTGCCCCAGTTGGTGGAGAGGGCGTCGATTAGCCCAAGTCCGCGGCCGTTCTCGTCGGTGGGGCCGGCCTGGCGGGCCAGGGGCAGGGCCTGGCTGTGGTCGGCGAGTTCAACGGTGAGGGAGGTGCTGGTGAGGTGGAGGGTCAGGAAGAGGGCGGCGCCGTCGCTGTGCCGGATCGCGTTGGTGACGAGCTCAGTGACGACGAGTTCGGCGGTGTCGGTGAGGTGCGGGGGGAGCTGCCAGTCGTGGAGCGTGCGGGTGGTGAAGCGGCGGGCATGGGGTGCCGAGCGCGGTTCGGGGGCCAGGCGCAGGCTGGTGGTGCGGGCTTCGGGCAGCCGCAGGGCGAGCAGGGTGACGTCGTCGTCGTGTTCCTCGGGGTGAGGGATGAGGGTGTGCAGGGCGAGATCCGCGGTCTGTTCCAGGGCACCCAGGGTGTGATCCGCTTCGGTGAGGGCGGTGTGGAGGGTGTCGGCGAGCAGGGTGATACGGGTGTCGAGGTCGGCGGTCGGTTCCTCGACGAGTCCGTCGGTGTAGAGCATGAGGGTGGCGCCCAGGGCCAGGGGGTGGGTGATCTGGCGGTGGGGTACGCCGCCCACGCCGAGCGGGACGCTGATGGGGGCATCCAGTGGGCGCGGGCGCCGGCCGGGCTCGGCGGCGAGCACGGGCAGATGGCCGGCGCTGCACAGGGTGAGCTGTTGCTGGCGGGGGTCGAGGACGAGGTAGCAGCAGGTGACGAGCTGGTCGCGTAGTTCGCAGACGAAGGCGTCGAGGTGGTTCATCAGCCACTCGGGGTCCATGTCGGCCTTGGCCAGGGCGTGGGTGGCTGCGCGGAGCTGGCCCATGACGGCCGCAGCGTCGATACCCCGGCCCATGACGTCGCCGATGACGATGCCGGTGCGTCCCTTCTCCAGGGGGATGATGTCGAACCAGTCGCCGCCGACGCCAGCGTCCTGCGCGGAGGGCAGGTAGCGGCGTGCGGTGGGCAGGTGGGCGAGCCGGGGCGGGTCGCCCATGAGGCTGTTCTGCAGGGTGTAGGCGATGCGCTGCTGCTCGCGGTAGCGCTCCCCGAGTTCGGTTTCCAGGTGTTTGCGCCGGCTGATGTCCCGGACCGACAGACTGGTCAGGTGTCCGGCCTCACCGTCGAGGGTGCCGATGCTCACCTCGGCGGGGAAGACGCGGCCGTCCGCGTGCCGGGCCCACACGTCGTTGTCGAAGGTCACCGGACGGCCGTTGCCCAGCTGGCGGTAGGAGCGCCGCAGCGCGGACAGTCGCAGACGGTGGGAGGCGGGTGCCAGGTGTTCGACGGGGCTGCCGAGGAGATGGCCGCGCGGTGTGCCGAAAAGCTGTTCGGCCTGGGCGTTGGCCATGACGACGGTGCCTTCGGCATCGGTGATCAGGACGGCGTCGGGTGCGGATTCCAGCAGGTCGCGGAAGCGCTGGTGGGCACGCTCGGCCTGCTGTCGCGCCGCAGTCTTCGCCGTTTCGTCGACGGAGATCCCGCACACGGCGTGCGGCCGCCCGTTTGGGCCGGGCAAGGGGAAGAGGGTGGTGGAGTAGATGACGGACCGTTCGTCCAGGGTGAGGTGATCCATCTTGTGGAGCGCCAATCCCCGGGCGAGCATCTCCGCGTCCGCGGCCCGGGCGGCCTGGGCGAAGAGCGGTGGCAGGACATCCTGTGCCAGCCGGCCCACGATCTCTTCCCGCGGGCGCCCCGTCGACCGTGCGAACTCGGCGTTCACGGCCGTGTAGCGGCCTTCGAGATCCTTGATGAAGACCACGGCCGGCACGTGGTCCATGAACGCCTGCAGCCAGCGGGATTGAGTGAGCCGATGCTGCGCACGTGTATGTGCCACCTCCACCCGGCGTGCAGCGCGCAGTGACAGGAAACTCACTGTCAGGAAGACGCACACGTGCGCGGAGACCAGAAGAGCGACGCCCAGGCGGGTGCCGTACCAGCCGTGGTCTTGCCCCGTCAGACGCAGCCATCCCATCAGCGGCGGCAGCAGGAGGATCGTCGCCGTCATACGGCGGCCGAGCATTCCGGTCGTCCCGGTGTTGCACAGCAGAGCTGCCAGGCCCTGTCGGGGGCGGGCCAGGAAGAGGCCCGCGCCCAGCAGCACCAGCGCGGTCGCGGTGTGCAGCGCCATGCCGACATAGGCACCGATCCGGCCCAGTTCCGGCACCCGGTAAGCCAGCCCGTACCAGCGCAGCATGCCCAGCATCAGCACGAACAGGCCCAGCACCTGCCCGCAGGCGACCACCGCCTGCCGGGGCAGGCTCAGCATGAACTGCGCCGCTCCGGCCAGAATGAGGGCTACTGCCGTGTTCGGGGCCATCCGCCCTGGCGGGGAGGCGACCTGGGGCAGGTCGTCCGTGGTGTCGTCACGAAAGAGCAGCTGGTCGATGCCGAAGCAGCCGCCGCTGACGTATTCCAACAGACTCGCGATCCCGATCAGGGCGCCGGACACAGCCGCGGCCCTCGACAGGCTGATGTGCAGCGGACCGGACGAGCGGCCCACGAGGCGGGTCAGTCCGATGCCGAGCAGGGTGAGGGCCAGCGAGGTGTTGGCCTTGATCCATCCGTCCGGCCCGGGCCAGGCGTCTCGCAGCACCTGGGCGGGCAGTACCCATCCCGAAAGCCCCAGCACGCCCAGAGCGACGGTGAGCCAGGCCAGAACGCTCACCGTGTGCTGTGTCCTACTGATTCCCCTTGCATTGAACGGCAGCCCCGAGCGCAGCGGTGTCTCCGACTGCGTAGTTGCTGCCAGGGTGCGCGGAGTGCTTCCAGCCGGTGTGTCGATCATGCCCTCGCTCTGCCTGCTGCTCCTGCGCCGCCGTGGTCCTCCGGCGTTTGGGCCCTGAGGAAAGGCGCGCGCCTCATCGGATGGCTGAATCTATGAGGGTTCGGGTATGTGGAGGACGCTTTGGCGGTTATTGCATTTTTTGCGACTGGTAGAGGAAATTTCGTGTTCATTGCCCAGGTGTGGCATGGGCCGGAACTCACCCGCCGCTGCCGGACACGACCCGGATCAGCTGGGCCGGGGAGTGGATCTCGAACGTGTAACCGCCTTCGGACAGCACCATGGTCACAGCGCGTGTAAACGCCTGCCGCAGTCCGTGGTACGTGACGGGGCGCGGCAGGTCTGACCGGGTGGCCGGGGCGGGCCTCCAGCCGATGTGGACCGCGTCGGCCTCACACCACACATGAAGGCCGGGTTCGCCGGAGTCCCAGGTGGTGCAGACCAAGTCGAAGCCCGCTCCTCGGAGGGTGGCCACCACACCGGACATCAGCTTGGCTGTCGCCGCATCCATGGCCGTCGGCCCCCTTCGGCGTGGCCGTGTGGCGGGCGGAACCGCCGGGGCTTGGTCAGTTCTCACGCTGCGTGTGCCGCCTCCGCACCCTGCATCAGTCTGGGGCGTATGTCGAGAGGATATGCGGGCACACCGCGGCAGCAGGCCGGCGCCTGCTGCCCGCACCAGCGCCACCCGGAGGCCGGAGCGTGCCCGGGTGACGGGGGATCTCGCGTGGGGCCTTGTCCCAAGGCCGGGTTCTTGCACGGCTTCCGTGAAGCGATCACGATCAGTGATCAGTGTGTGTTTCGAGCACTTCGATGATCTGTCGCACGTGCATGCGCCAGCGGTCCGCGTCGGTGCTGTCCACCCAGCAGGTTGCCATTTCTGATCCGTCCTGGAGAACCCGATCCAGTGCGAGTCTTGCCGACACGCAGAGAGAGGCCGGCAGTTTGGGCAGCGGTTGACTGGGTCCTTCATCGGGGTTGATCCCGATGGGGCTGTCCGGAAGGGTGTTGGCGACGAGAGCGCCAGCGGCCACGGCTTCGGCCCCGTGTTTGCCATCGACGCGTGCTCCCGAATCGGTGACTCGCTGGAATGTCCGCTCCAGCACGTCAATAAGCTCGGGTCCGCTGAGTTCCTCCACTTCATCGACGAACTCTGCGGCGAAGTTGTTCTGAAGCGGGCCGGTTCCCCACGTTCCCATGCATAACTCCTGGTTCGACTGTCTTGGACGAAGGAATGGTTCCATACGCCACTGACATCGGTCAGAGGGCGAGGGTTTGGGTGATCTGGCAGTGCCCGAGGGGCGGCCGGCTCTGATCAGTCCGGCATGTGGGTACGACGTGACGCTGAACCGCTACTTCCTGGTCTGACTCGCGTCTTGGCGACCTCCAGGACGCTCAGCCAGTGCTGTTCGCCGGGAATCCACGGCAGCTTCGTCAGCCGCGGCACCAGGCCGCGCTGCCGACCGCCGTTGCGTCGGCCGGGCGTGTAGCGCCCCCGGCCGACCGGGTCGGAATCCCATAGCCCCTCTTCCATGAGGAAATCGAGGAACAGGCGGACCGGCACGAGCCGCTGCTGGATCGTTGAGTTCGCCAGCCCCACACCCGAGTCGATCGAGATCACGTTCGCACCCCAGCGATGCGGTAGCGAGCTCAACTCTGATAGGTAGAGAGCAATATGGGAACGGTCGCGGCGACCGGATCGATGCTCTCTCGCTCGCACATCAGCAAGTACTCGGCCAGGCCCCGGCTGGAGGCCGTCGATCGTGCGCGGGGCTCGTCCGACGTCCGTCCAGATCGTCAGCCATGCCGCCGCCTGCTCGTGTCGGTCGAGCACCGGCCACCTCTCCGTCAGCAGCATCGTGCTGCTCAAGGCACCTCCCAAGGCCGTGGTTGTACCGAGGAGACAAGATCACCCCGGTAGACTCCACGTAACTTTTAAGATGCTCAAACGGCAGATGTTCGGCCGCGCAGGACTGGAGCTCCTCCGCAAACGAGTCCTGCTGGCTTGAGCTGGCTGAACTTAGTCGGAATTACTTCAGGAGCCGGAATCCGCGCTGCGCAGCCCATGCTCGGAAGGAACTCAGCCGAGCCATACGCGGCAGGCCACGTACCGGACGTCACCGTGATGACGCCGGGCAGCCCCCAACGGTGGCTACTTGGTTGGCTGCCAGTTCTGCATTGGCGGCGCCGCCGGTCAGGTTCATGATGGCTGCGGTCAGCAGTGCCGTCACGACGTGATCAACAGTGCTGCTGCAGAACGCGATGACGTTGACGGCCGTGGAAGATCGCCTCATCGTCGGCATCAGGGCCCATGAGGGAGACGATGAACCGTCCAGGTTCAGCAGCGCTTCCAGGATGCGCAGCAAGCCGCGCCGGGTGCCGACCGGCCCGACGCCCGCGATCAGGTCATTGACGGCGTTGAGTCAGGTGATGCACTGCTTGAACCTTTCGGGGAATTCACTTCTCGGGCAGGGGCCCTCCGTGAGCTCCCCACGCCACGAGGTTCGCTGTGTCGCACGCGGCCGCCTGCTCAACGGCCCGTTCGTACCGCTCCCGCCCCATGCTGCTGACGAGCCGGGTCTCGCACTCGTCCCGCAGCGACGCCATCTCCGGCGTTCCTCGCTGCGGATTACCGACCGTCTCCCAGAAACGCGCCGCCGCGCCGAAGGCGTAGACGGCGGCAGGTCCGTCTCCCGCATCGGCGAGAGCGAGGGCAAGAACGTCCATGACCATGGCTATGCCGAACGCGTCCCTGATGTGCTCCTGCGCGGCGAGCGCCGAGCGTGCATGACGTGTGCCGTCCTGAGCTCTCCCCTCCATGAGGGAGATGAGAGCCAGGTGATGTTCCACATACGAGCGTGTCCAGTACTCGTCCAACGCCTGGCATATGTCACGGAGTTCGAGCGCCTCGCGCCGCGCCTGGTCCAATCGTCCGGATCCGGTGAGGGCGAAGACGTGGACCAGATGGCACAGGGCCGTCGCGGTGGTGAGTGGCTCAGGGCGGGAGACGCCGGTATGGAGCTCAAACGTCTCCACGGCGTCGGCCGCCGCCAGGGGGCGGCCGACGAGCAGGTGCAGCAGGCCGTCCAGATAGACGGCCCGGCCCAGTCCTTCGGTGTCGAACGCGGCAGTGGCGGCGTGTCTGCAATTGGCGCTCGTTTCACGTGCGGTGTCGTGCTCGCCCTGCAGCGTCTGGGTCAGGCCCAAGCACCACAACCCCTGCACCCACGCCTGGGATCCCTTTTCGCCGCTCGCCAGCGCGATCGCCGCCTCCAGGTACTGGCGGGCCTCGTGCAGGTAACCGGAACAGACCCAGAAGAACGTGACGTGGCCGATCAGCTCCAAGGCCGCGGCCGGGTCTGCCGCCAGGAAGTGATCGGCCGCCAGCCGGATATCGGAGTGAAGGAACTCGATCCGCCGATACCAGCCCCGCTGCGCCGGACCGAACCACTCGTGGTGGGCTTGCCGGGTCTGGGCCAGCACGTGTTCGGCATGGCGGTGTGCCAGCGCCTGTTCCTCGCCGAGTTCGCGCAGCCACATTCGGCCGTACTCACGCACGGCATCCAGCATCCGGAATGTTCCCTGCCGCTCGGTGATGACGGACTTGTCGCACAGCGAGACGAGGGCTCGACTGATCCGACCCGGCGACAAAGGACCTCCACTGGCTACCTGCCAGGCACTGGTGTCGTCGAAGGCGGACGGCATGAACGACAGCCGTGCCCACAGCAGTCTCTCCAGCGGAGTGCACAGTTCGTGGCTCCAGCCGATCGTGGTGCGAAGCGCGGCGTGCCGGGACGGTGTCGCGCGCTGTGCGGTGGCAGGAAGATCCACCACCGTGGGCAGGCCGGAACACAGTTCGGCCAGCGACATGGACCGTAACTGTGCAGCGGCAAGCTCCAGCGCCAGCGGCAGGCGTTCCAGACGTTCACACAGATTCGCGGCCAGCTGGTGATCAGTGCCGTCTTTGAGCGGGTGGCCCGCCACCGCGGCGCGGTCCGCGAACAGAGCAACCGCCTCACGCACGGAGGAGAGAGGCTCGATCTCTACAACTGCTTCGGCGCGAACTCGCAGTGGCGACCGGCTGGTGGCCAGGATCCTCAGATTCGGGCATGCCGTCAGGAGATTGCCGACCAGGTTGCGGCACTCGTCCAGCAGATGCTCGCAGGAGTCCATAACCAGCAGTGCCCTGCGGCTGCCGACCCACGCGCAGATCGCCTCCGCCGGCATCCTCTCAGTGCGGTCGGACAGCCCCAACGCGCCCGCGACCGTGGCTGCCAGAAGCTGCGCGTTGAGCAGGGGAGAAAGATCCGCCCAGGCGACATTGTCCTCAGCCGCCATCTCGTCGCAGGACACCACTCGGCGGGCGAGGCGGGTCTTGCCCACTCCGCCCGTACCCGTGAGCGTCAACAAGCGGCTGCCGCGCAGCACGGCACCGATCAGGCCGAGTTCCTCCGACCGACCGATGAAAGAGGTCTGTTCTTCCCAATCCATCCTCGCCATACCGCCATCCTGCTGTTTCCCCTGACGAGTCCTCAGCAGATCGGGCATTGCCGCATGCTCTATGCCCCGGGCCTAAACCATGGGAGACCCTGGGTAGGCCACGTGCGCATACCGCACCAATGTCAGAGACGCCGGGAAGCAACGTGTTGATTCTTTACGAGCTAAAAGGGGCCAGTCAGGTCAGGCGATAGCACCCCTTGACGACACCAGCCCGTTGCACCGTTGAGCTTTCCCGCGTCGTGCGGGCCGCAGGGACCCACTTCTCCGGGTCGGCAGTTCAGGAGGACCCTCCATCCCACGCCTGCCACGCTGTGTCCAGTTCGGTGTGCCGGTGGATACGAGGGTCGGCTGTCTGGGCCTGTAGCCCGGAGGGGGCCAGTAGGTGAATGGTCTGAGGGCCCGCAGGCCATGGCGTGATGAGAAGAGGACCGTCTGTGAGAACTTGCATCTCCCGCATATCCAAGACGACCAGCGTTGCGTCACCGCACTTGGCGGTGAGTTCTTCGTGCAGGGCGCCGCTGGTCTTCACCGTCAGGCGTCCTGCCACGGCACACCACAGCCGGGTGCCCGACACTGCGAGGACGCGGACTCGGAAGAGGGCCGACACGTGTCCTCACCCCTGCTCGGCGGATCCGCTCATGCCGTCAGGGCGAGCAGCGCGAGGGGTGCGGACGTGGGATGGACGGATCCGCCGGCGGGTTCGACAGTGACTCCCACCGCGAACGCGGTGTTCGCAGAACCCGCCAGCATGACGGCCTGAGCCATCTTGCGCGTGTCCATCAAACCTGCCGGACGCATCGACTCCCCTATGCCATACCACAGTTGATAGACCTTGCCCGGAGGCGGAGGTGGGACGTCCGCCGCGATCAGGACGGCCTGGTCTCGTGAGCGGGATACGACGACCGTGGCCTGGGCGGCGTTCTGGAGGCTGGCCCGGTGGGAGACGGCGTCATAGGCGGCCAGGACGGCGGCCAACTGGTCCGACTGATGGACAGTCTGCCGGGCGGCAGCCGCGGCAGCGTCGGCGCGATGGTGCTGCCACACGATGCCGGAACCCAGTGCGCAGGCACCGATCAGGCAGGCGACCAGTGCGAGCCTGGACAACCGTCGGCGCAACGCGCTGTTCGCGGGCGGCTGAAGGTGGAGCGGGGTGACCTGCCGGGCTGTGGAGAGTCTGGAAAGCACATGGTGTTTCATGGCCGACGGGGCGGTGACGGCTGTCGCCGCCGCCAGTTTCACGGCAGTGGCGGTAAAGCCAGCCACCTCGTCGTGACACGGCCGACAGGCCCTCAAGTGAATGTCGAACACGGCACGTTCGTCCTCATCCAGCGCGTGGAGGGCATACGCACCGGTCAGCGAGTGGATATCAGCGTTGCTGCTCATGCGCTCACTCCCGGACACTGACGCAGTCGGATCTTCCCCGGGGGGTACGAAGCAGCCGCCCCCCCCGGGGGTGCACGGACGGACGGGCGGCCACCGGCCGGTGGACCGGTGACATGCAAAAAGGCGAGGATCTGAGCCTGAAGACACCCTCCAGGACCGCACAGTCGGTCCTGGCCGGGCGGGCAGACCCCGGGGCGGCAGGGAGCCTGGCCGGGGCGGACCACCCCACCCCTGTTACTCCCCCTCCCACGCCTCACCGCCGGTCGTCACCTGTTGTGGCCCGGGGTACGGCGGCGGTCAGCTGGTGGGCATCAGGACCGTGTCGATGATGTAGACGTTGGCGTTGGCGGTCTTCACGTTGCCGCAGACGACCTTCGCCGAGTCGTTGACCTTGTAGGACTCGCCCGAACCGGAGGTCGTCAGCTTCGACTTCTCCAGCGTCGGGAAGGAGCCGTTCTCCAGGTCCTTCGGAGCGAGCTTCTGACCCACGACGTGGTACGTGAGGATCTTCGTCAGCTGCGCCTTGTCGGCGAGGACCTTGTCCAGGTCGGCCTTCGGGATCTTCGCGAAGGCGTCGTTGGTCGGCGCGAACACCGTGATGTCCTTGGCGTTGTTCAGGGTGTCGACCAGACCGGCCTTCTTCACGGCCGTCACCAGGGTGGACAGGGCCGGGTTGTTGGAGGCGGCCGTGGCGACCGGGTCCTGGGCCATGCCGTCGAACGAACCGGAACCGCTCTTCGGCACCGAGGCACAGCCCGGACCGAACGGCTCGTCCGTCGTCGCGGTGTCGCCCGAGCTGCCCATGCTGTCGTCGGACTCGGTGGCGGCGGCCGACGCCTTGCTGGAGGAGTCCGACTTGGCGGAGTCGCTGCCGCTGTCGGAGCAGGCGCTGAGGGACAGCGGGAGAACGGTGGCCGCGGCCACGATCACGGCGATACGGCTGATGCGAGTGTTCATGGTGTTTCTCCTATGGGTTGACACAGCCGAAGCTGCGTTCATTCGGGGGTCGGACATGTGGCTCGGGGTGTATGGCTGGGGGGAGTTGGTCCGTGGTGTCACTCGACGGTGACCACGACCGAGTGCCGGCCGCTCGCGCCGTCGGGGACGGTCTTGGTGCGCTTCTCGGTCTGCACCTCGCCGGTGCGATCCGTGGCCCGCACGGTGAGGGTGTGGCCGCCCTCGGTGGCCCGCCAGTCGTAGGACCACTGGCGCCAGGTGTCGCGGGAGTCCTCGGCGGCGAGCCGGGCCTCCCGCCAGGGGCCGTCGTCGACCCGCACCTCGACCTTGTCGATGCCGCGGTGCTGGGCCCAGGCGACCCCCGCGACCATCACCGAACCGGCCTTGGGGCGGGCGAACGGCTTGGGGGTGTCGATCCGCGACTGGGTCTTGATGGGTGCCTGCCGCGCCCAGTCCCGCTTGACCCAGTAGGCGTCGTAGTCGTCGAACGAGGTGAGTTCGATGTCCTCGATCCACTTGCAGGCCGAGACGTAACCGAACAGGCCGGGCACCAGCATCCGGACCGGGAAGCCGTGGGTGAAGGGGAGCGGTTCCCCGTTCATCCCGACCGCGAGGAGTGCGTCGCGGCCGTCCATGACGTCCTCGACCGGGCTGCCGATCGTCATGCCGTCGACGGAACGGGACACCAACTGGTCGGCACGGCCGCCCTTGGAGGGCGGTTTGACCCCGCACTCGGCCAGCAGGTCGGCGAGCCGTACGCCGATCCAGCGGGCGTTGCCCACGTACGGGCCGCCGACCTCGTTCGACACGCAGGTGAGCGTGATGTCGCGCTCGATCAGCTCGCGTCGCAGCAGGTCGTCGAAGGTGAGGGTGACCGGTCGGGTGACCCCCTTGCCGTGGATCCGCAGCTTCCAGGTGGTGGCGTCCACCTTGGGCACCACCAGGGCGGTGTCCACGCGGTAGAAGTCCTTGTTCGGGGTGGTGAAGGGACTCACGTCGCGGATCCGCAGCTGCGCACCCTTGGGAACCGCGTTCGCGGCAGAGGCCGGGGCGGGCAGTACGACGTCGGCCCGTGAGGCCGCCGCCTCGCGGCTCTTCGAGCCGCTCAGGACGTGGCCCAGCAGTCCGGTCCCGGCGGACGCGGCGGCGGCGGCGGTCGCCAGGATCACGAAGCCCCGGCGGTCCCAGCCGGCGCCGCGGGACGAGTCGTCCCCCGCCGAACCGGCGTCCTTCGGCGCCTCGCTCCGGATCAGGAGCCTGCCGATCAGGAAGTACAGCAGCGCCGCGGCGACCACCGCGCCCACCACGGAGGGCAACGCGTCGGTGAGGCCGGTCGAGTCGGGCCGGCTGAGCGCCGCCGCCGCCCCGACCACACCGAAGACCAGCACGCCCGCGGCCCCGGTTCGCCGGTACCGCAGAGCGAACACGCCCAGGGCGATGGCGAACAGCACCAGTGCGGCAAGAATCCCGAGCTGCAGGACCAGTTTGTCGTTGGTGCCGAAATTCCGGATCGCCCAGTCCTTCACGGGCGGAGGAGTGCGGTCGATCGCCGCACCCCCGACCGCGACGACGGGACCGGATTGCGGACGCACCCCCGCGGCCACCAGTTCGGCGACGGCGAGCGCCGCGAAACCGGCCAGCAGGCCGCTCAGCGCACCGAGCGCCGGCCGCACCAGGCTGCGGGTAATTCGCGAGTGCTTCTTGTCGTCCGTCACGTGGGGAATCCGGTCCTGAATGCTGCGCGGATTGGTCGATCACCCGATCCGGCGCACTTCTTTTTCAGACCAATCCGCAGGCCCCCGGGCTACGGATTAACCCTATTCACACAACGTCGATTGGTGTTCCCACGGCCGGGCGGATGCGACCGAGAGCCCGTCCGTTCGGCGCCGGCTTCACTGCACCGGCGCCGAACGGACGGGACCGCTCACACACCACACCGTCAGGTCAGGGCGTGCGTCTCACACCCTGCTGCGCTCAGAGGACGCAGCGGTCAGCGCCACATGCCTCCCTGGTGGTGGCCACCGTTGCTGCAGCTGTTACCGAAGGCCGGGTTGAGCAGGCCGATGATGCTGACGGTGTTGCCACAGACGTTGACCGGCACGTGGATCGGCACCTGAATCAGGTTCCCCGACAGCACACCTGGAGAGCCCACGGCCGCACCCTGCGCGCCACTGTCTGCGGAGGCCACGGCCCCGCCACCCAGAATGATGGAGCCGGCCGCAGCCAGCAGGGCGGCACTCTTGATGACACGAGACTTCATACGGACCTCTTTTTCGGTCGCTGCCGGCAGCCAGAGACCACCGGAATCACCGCGTACTGCGGCGATCACCGGTTATCCGTGTCGGTGGCCGGCGCGGATTGCTGCCGACCAAAGCATTCACCCCAAAAGAGCAATAGGCGACCGCACACCCACGACGCACGACTCGGCTGCCGTATTGGTGGCCTGCGCGGCAATCCAGCACAGCGACAGATACGGATCACAGGTAAGCGTGAAAGAAGATGATCTGTGATGAAAAACAAATGCGGAGACGTCATCAATGCCTCAGCCCGCTGCCTGAGTTCAGCCCGCCAGGGCATCCGCGAGAAGCTTGCCGGATGGGGAAGGAACGACATCGCCGACGATGCCGTGCTCATCGCCAGCGAACTACTGACCAACGCTTTCCGTCACGGCTCACCGCCGGTGCGTCTTGTGCTCACCCTTCAGAGCGCAGCCGGTAATCAGCGGCTGAGGATTGAGGTCACCGATGACGGCGCGGCCTTCAATACTGAAGTTGTCCGGGCGACTTGGCGGCACCCGTCCTTCGGCCTTGGCATAGGAGGCCGTGGACTCTGCCTCGTCGAGGAGCTCTCATGCGACTGGGGTGACCGACCCGTCAGCTCAGGCCACACGGTCTGGGCAGAACTTCCCTGCGGTACTACCCGGTGACCGGCGCCAGGGCTTGGGCGAGTTCCGGGGTCGGGCGGGCCGTGACCGGTTGGGGTGCATAGCAGAGCAGGCACGGGCTTCGTGATCATTGGGGTGTCGAAGCTCAACGATCATGAGGTGGCCCGTGCCTGCCGCTGCATCTTCTCTCATCCCGCCGGTGCTGGTGAAGCTGGGTCCGCTGGATGCCAGTCAAGTCGCTGACCTGCGGCCCTTTCTGGAGCGGGTGCCTGACCCGCGGGCGAGGCGGGGCCGCTGGTACTCGCTGACCGCGATCCTCCTCGTCTGTGCCTGCGCGGCCGTCTCCGGAATGAGGAGCGTGGATGAGAACGCCGAGTGGGCGGCACGGGCCTCGGACACCGTGCTGACGGCCGTCGGAGTCCGCCGGCATCCGCTCAGGTGGCGCCGTGCCCCCTCGCGGACCACGATCGGCCGCGTGCTCGCGGCCGTCGACGGTGACACCTTGGACCAAGCGGTCGGCGCCTACCTCACCGCCCGGAACACCGCGGGAACAGTCCCGGGTAAACGACTGGTGATCGCCGTCGACGGCAAGTCACTGCGGGGATCGGCCCGCCTGTCCGCCAGCCGCAGACACCTGCTCTCCGCCGTCACTCACCACCGGGCCCTGACCCTCGCCCAGGCCGAGGTCGGAACCAAGACGAACGAGACCGCGCACTTCCGGCCCCTGCTCGAACCGCTGGACCTGACCGGCACCGTCGTCACCTTCGACGCCCTGCACTCGGTCAAGGCGAACGTCACCTGGCTGGTCGAGACGAAGAACGCCCACTACATCGCCATGATCAAGCGGAATCAGCCGACCGCCCACCGGCAGCTCGCCGCCCTGCCCTGGCCTGACATCGCCGTCCAGCACACCGCTTCCTCTGCCGGACACGGCCGCCAGGAGTCCCGCTCGATCAAGACCTGCGGCATCGCCGACGAACTCGGCGGGATCGCCTTCCCCCACGGCCGCCTCGCTCTCCGCGTCCACCGACGCCGCAAACAGACCGGCGAGCGCGAGAGCCGCGAGACCATCTACGCCGTCACCAGCCTCGACGCCCACCAGACCACCCGGCCGAACTCGCCGCCGCCGTCCGCGGCCACTGGGCCGTCGAGGCCCTGCACCACGTGAGAGACGTGACCTACGCCGAGGACGCCTCCACCCTCCACACCGGCACCGCACCCCGCGCCATGGCCACCTTCCGTAACCTCGCCATCGGCCTGCTCAAAACCCTCGGAGCCGTCAACATCGCCAAGACCACCCGCGCAATCCGCGATCAGCCCGACCGAACCCTCCCACTCCTGGGCATCACCAACAACCCGGACGCTCAGGGAACTTGATCACGCCCTGACGCCGCGGTGCGTGAACTGGCCCTGGAGAAGGGCTTCGGGAACTTCAGCTACGTGTTCCCGATCGGCATCGACGCGGGCATAGGCGTCCACCGCGCCGCCCGAACGCTCAGGGACACCGCGCAGGCCATCCGCTGGCGCGGAGGACCGGTTCGCCGAGACCCACCGGGAGTTCATCGCACGGTTCCAGACGGCACCCACCGTCGCGCAATGGGCACTCTGGCTCCGCGACCATTACGGCATCTCCAACGGGGCCGGCGAGCCGCTTACCGAAGAGCAACTGGAGCCGCTCCTGCTCGTCCTTCAGCACCGCTACGAGGTCGCCGACGGGCAGACGGCCGTCGGGGAAGCGCCGTCAGACCTGTCGTGGTCCGAGTACTTCGTGGGCGCCTGTCACCGCTACGAGCAGGAATACGGCGTCCACCCCGACGCGGACAACCTCGCGTCGTACGTGTACGAGCGGGACGTCGTCACGGGCGCCGGTGGCCGGCGCCTCACCGGCGAAGACCTCAAGGAGTTTGTCGCGCGTTTCCAGGAGCGCGAGTTTGCCCGACCCGAGCCTCACACGCAGATCACGGCAGCTGGTCCGGCCGAGCAGAAGGCCGCTGAGCGCAAGGCGGTAGAACCCGAACCACAGCAGGCGCCCCCCAAGGGTGCGGCCCGAGCGACCAGGGAGCCGGTCGGCCTCCACGTGAGCACTGCCATCGACACCCCGCCGCCCTCAAGAGAGAAGGGGCAGGCGGCTGCCGCAACTGCTGGACTCACCACCGTCGACCGGTACTACCTGGCGTGGTCGGAGTTCCAGACGCGTCGCGGCCACGGACTGCAGTCCTCGACGAAGGAGGCTGAGCGACTGTCCGCCTACCTTGCGGAGGAAAAAGGCATGAAAGGCCGAGGGGCGGAGCCCGTCAGCCCCTCCAACCTGCGTCGCTATCTGCTGCCCTTCCGCCTCTACAACCTCTGGGCCGAGCAGCGGGCGCGCGGCGGCACTGTATCGCTTGATGCCATTGCGCAGGAGTGTGCACGGCAGGGGATCACTGCGCAGCACAACAAGCCCATCACCACTGCCTATCTGGTCGGCCAGGTCGAGGACTTCACACGGCGTTGGGAGGCTCTCACCCGCCACCGGGCGCCGACAGAGTAGTGACAGGGCAGTCGCCGTCCCATGTTGCAACGGCGGTTTCCGCCGCCCTCGGTAGGCTGCGCTATCAACGGCCTCGTCTGACAGTGCCTCGAACGCGATGACCAGGTGACGTTCGCCTACCGTGGCAAGCCAGCCCGCACACCAGAGGGACGAATGGGCCGTGTCCGGCTGGTGGAGATGGCAGCCTACGAGAGGAGCATAGAGCGGCGCCTTCGCACTGGGCCTGCCGTCGCCTGGCTCAGCGTCCGAAGGCCGAAGAGGACCGTGACGCTCTCCTGCCCTTCCCCGGAGACCGGCAGCGGCGCCGGCTCACCGACGTGATCAGTGCGATGTACGGGTCGCACGCCTGGGTCGAGCGTTTGGCAGTGCGAGCGGGTTTGCATGCGGCGGAAGGATCGAGCACCCTTGTGCGCTCGGTGCCGTCGGGTGTCTTCGGCAGGGGCGGCTAGGTTGTGCGGATGACGAGCCTTCAGCACCCTCAACTGTCCGGCCTGGGGCGGAATCCAGCCGCCCCTCAGGACGTGCAGGTGCGCCTGGCGGCGCACCGGGCCGGGCGGCATGGGCTGGTGGCGCGGCACGGCCTGCTGGCGGACGCCGTGGTCGAGGCGTTGCTGGCGTCTGGCGACCACGACACCGCGGTGCGGCTTCACGGGGAGCGAGTCTCTGAAACGATGCGTCGCCGCATCGCCGAGCATCCTGATCCCGCGATCCGCGACGCGTACACGAACTTCGTGCGGAACATGGTCGAGTGCGGGGTGACGCTCGGCATTGATGACCTGGAAGAGGCTTACGGCCGGCCCCGGACCGCACTTGCAGGCGCACCGAGTCCGATGCTGCGGGCCGCGGTCGCGGGAACCTGGCACGACCGGCCCCTCGACATACAAGTAGGACTGCTCGCCGACCCGGACGAGCGGGTGCGCGCAGCCGCCACCGAACGCAGCCAACCAGGCGTCCCGCCAGCATGGCGGGACCGCTGCCTCGCTGACCCCGCGATGCGCGTGAACGTGTCGCACTACATCCCCCTCACGTCGGACCAGTTCGTCCACCTCATGCGCAGCGGGGACGAGGAGGTCCACCAGGCTGTCGCCGGTAACCCGCATCTGTCGGCCGAGATGGCCGCCCGGCTGCTGGAGATCGACAACCCGCTGGTACGTCTCACGGTGGCCAACAGCCGCCACGTCGACGCCGAAACCCGGGACCGACTCCATACACGCGTCGCAGCCGAACGCGCGGCAGGAAACATCGAGGCCGAGATGCTGGACTGGAATACGGCCAAGCCGGACTGGCTGCGCGACGCGCCCCTCAGTGAGCGGATGACCTACCTCGACTGTCCGCACGCCGCGTTCCGACACGTACTGGCCTCCTGCCGTGACCTGCCCGAGGAAGCCTGGCGTCGGTTGGACGACGATCCGGATCTCGCCGTTCGGCGTGCTGCTGCCCGTCGGCCGGACGCTCCGGCGGAAGTCCTGGAGCAGCTGGTGCGCGCTCATGGCGACGTATTCCACATTCGCGCGCGACTCGTCGACCATCCCAACTTCCCTCGTCACAGGTTGCGTACGTTCGCCGACGAACCGAGCCCGTATGTGCGCTACGTCGCACTGCAGGACCGGGAGCTACCCGCGAAGGTCCTGGACCAACTCGCCCTCGAAGCCGAGCCGTTTCTGCGACGCGGGGTCGCCCGGCACCCCAACACCCCGGAAACACTTCGGAAGCGACTGCTGTCGGATGAAGACCCCGAGGTCGTGGACGACGCAGCCGCCAACTCCTTGCTGCCTCTGGCGACGATGTACCGGATCCTCGCCGCCGCCGGCCTGTGACACCAACCGGTGCGAGACACGCGCGCAGCTGGCTTCACCGATGAGTCGTGGCCCCACCCAACAACGAGTTTTGGCCCCACCTTCAGGCCGCTCTGCCGCCTCTCTCGCGCTGTTCCGACGTGAGAGTCCTGGCCGTTGACGATGGGGTGGCGGTATGGCGGAGACGGCAGGCCGAGGTGGCTGGACGGTCCTGGAGACGCTGGAGCGGGGCCAGGTCTGCAAAGGGGTGGTGTCGTCCATCGAGAGGTTCGGCGCGTTCGTCGACATCGGAGGATTCCACGGACTGGTGAACGCAGCCGAGTTGACCTGGGCTCATCACTTCGAGGCGGTGTCGGACATCGTGGAGGTCGGACAGGAGGTCACCATCGTGGTCCTGGACGTCGATGTCGAGCGGGAACGGGCTTCCTTTTCGCTGAAGGCGCTTTATCCGGATCCGCTTGAGGAGTTCGCTCGCGTTCAGTTCGGTCGCCTGATTCCGGGCCGTGTGGAGAGGGTCGTGAGGATCGGAGCGTTCGTGCAAGTCCACGAGAATTTCGCGGGACTGGTTCCGATCCATGAGCTCGCAGAGCGGGATGCGGATCAGCCTGAGAGCGTCTTGCAGATTGATGATGAGGCCATGGTCGAAGTTGCTGGCATCAACCTGCATAGACGCCGGATCCTGCTGTCCCTCCGCTCGTGATGGGTTGCCGTCTCACGGCGGCATAATCTGTGTCAAGCCGCAGGTCATCATGTGTCCGTCGCCCCTTACGGACCTCACGCCGGTGAACTCCGTACCGCTCTGCCAGCAGACGGATCGACAGGTCCTCGATCCGGTGATCCCGTCGGTTCGCGGCGTATAGCTGAACTTTGGACTTCGATGCTCGCATCCGTGCCCCCTCAGCGAATCGAGTCCGGCGGGCGGGGCGAAGCCCGTTCCGTCGTGAGCAGGCCCGCGCGCGCCGACGCCCGCCGCAACTTCGACGCACTGCTTTCCGCCGCCCGTGGGAATTTCGCCGCCGAGGGCGCCGATGCCTCGCTGGAGGGGATCGCTCGGCAGGCCGGGGTCAACATCGCGACCCTCTACCGCAACTTCCCCACACGCCAGCATCTGTTCGAGACCGTCTATCTGGACGAGGTCGAAGCCCTGGCCCGTATGGCGGCCGAGCTGGTGGTCAGTCTGGAGCCGTGGGACGCCCTGGAGCTGGCTGCGCCAGTTCCTCAGCTACGCGACCACCAAGAAGGCCATCTACGACGCCATCGCCCACCGCACGGAGATGCTCGCGACCGGCCGCGACATGATCCACGCGGCGGGCCGCCGGCTCCTGGAATGTGCCCAGGCCGCCGGCGCGGCCAGGCCCGACGTGACAACGACGTGCTCTTCCTGGTCAACGGCGTCAGCGGGGCGAACTTCGTCCAGGAGGCGCAACGGGACCGTGTACTCGCCATGGCCCTGGACGGCATCAAAGCCCATGGCTGAGCAGCACGAGCGGGAAATCTACGAAGCCCCTCCCGGGATCGACTGTCCGTCGAAGAGCGCGCCGATTTTCTCGGGGACACCATGTTGTGGCCCACGTGGCGTGGAGGGCTCACCGATAGTGCAGTCCGAGGCGCCTGGCAGGATGTCCGCGCTCTGTTCTTCGTATAGTGGGAGATCGTTCCGATGCCTGTATACCCGTCGCTGACCCACGCTCTGGCGGAGGCTTTGGTGGATGTCCTCTGGTTCGTTGAGGGGTGCGAGGACGAACAGATAGATCCGGATGACGCGGTCACGGTCTTGGAGGGCGTCGCCCATCTGGTGACGCAGCTGTCGAGTGATCAGCGAAGCGAATTCATCGACCTGCTCAGTTCGATGGCTGCGGAGGAGGCCGATCCTTCGCGCCTTGCGTTCCTGGAGAACTTCCCTGAAGGTTTCGGATTTTCCGAGGACGACTCCTGACCTGGGATCGATGAGGGCAGGACGCGCGTGCGGAGGAGTTCGAATCCTGCGCAGCCGAACATCTGGCGTTTGAGCATCTTGATCCACTTGAGGTGGCCTTCTACGACGCCGGAATTCCAGGGCAGGGGGAGGCTGGCGATGACAGCGTCGAGGTCGCGCAGGAGGTGCTGGGCAAAGGGGCGGAGGCTGGGTAGTTCGGTGGCGGTGTCAACTTTTCCGATTCAGTCGGGGAGCCGGTTGCCGGGAAGGTGGGTGAGCGTGCGGCCGAAGAAGTGCACACGCTCGGTGAGCGGCGTCCGTTCAGGGCAGCTGGCTAGGGCGGTTTCGATCTGGATCCGGTCACCTTCCGGCGGGGCCTCGGCGGGCGAGAGGATTCGGCGTGTGGCCCCGTGGGGTGATGGCGGCCGGGCAACGACGGGTTGAGGCGTGCCGCGGCAACTTCTGCTGGGGCAGCTGCGGGGACCACCCTGTTCCGTAACCTCCCCCACAGTTTCCACGTGTTGGCGGGTTCAGAGTGGGGTGCTGCGGCGGCTGGGACCACCGAGTAACTCACTGATGAGCTGTTCGGTCTCCGTCTCCAGCGAGCAGTCCAGCATGTGGTTGATCTGTTGGACGCGGGCGATGACGGTGTGCAGCCCTGAGCGGTTGCCCGCTGCGGCTTCGATTCTCATGTTGTTGCGGTACAGCAACTCCGCGGTGTCGTCGACGTCGAGGCCAGTCGCGACGGCCCGGCGCGCCGCACCGAGGTCGCGGTACGGACCCGGTTCGGTGCGGTGGGTGGCCACGGCGTGTGCGACGTCGATGATGCGGGTGGTCATCTCCTGCTGGTAAGGCTCGGCCCAGGGGAGGGGCCTGTTGCCGAACGGCCGGCCCCGGACCAGAGCGAGCGCGTTCTCCAGATCCGGCAGCCCCTCCAGGCCCAGGGGCAGGGCGTGCTCGACGAGTTGGAGGAAGCGGGTCCAGTCGCACCGCACGCCGGGGGAAAGCCGGTAGGGGGCCTCGCCCGAGCTGCGGCGTGGCACGTAGGGCTGGCCAGCCAGGTCGTTGCCCAGGCAGCGGCGCAGTCCCTGCAGCCGGGCGTTGAGGGTGCTTGTCGTCCACGGGTGGACAGGGTCCATGTCGGAGCACAGGACGTCTGCGCTGCGCCCGGGCCGGAAGAAGAGCAAGGCGGCAAGCTGTGCCATCCGGGGGCCGTGGCCGGTGCTGTCCACGCCGGTCACCTTGACCGGGCCCAGCACCTGGATCTCCGGAGCGTGCGGGCCGTGTGCCTCGCCCTCGCCCCCCTCTACGGCCGGACTGCCCTGGGCGGACTCCTCCCGCGCGTCGCCAACCCCGGCCTCGTCAACGCCGGGCGCCTTCGCGAGCGACGGGAGCCCTACCTCGCTGCCCGGGCCGCTCCCGGCGGCGGGCGGATGCTCCGTCCTTGCGGTGGGCAGGCGAAGTCCGGACGGGCCCGTGGTGGCGGCGAGCAGGGCTTGGAAGATCTCGCCGCTCGCGTCCGCCTCCCATGAGGAGCTGGTGGCGGCAGGTGGGCTGGGCGCCTGGCGAGTTGGCTCGGCGGGCTCATGCCCTCTGACGGTCTCCTTGGGGACCCCCTTCCAAGGACCCTCGGCCGCGTGCGGCGGCTGCCCGGACACCTTCAACGCGTTGATGATCTGCCGATAGGCGGCGTGTTCCAGGCGCTGCACGGTGATCTCGGCGCCGGCGTAGCCGAGGGGCTGCGGCTCACTGCGCGAGGCGTTGAGGACCTCCGCCTCGGGGAAATGCGCGGCCGTCGAGGACGCGGGAGCCACCAGAGCGACGGGGACCGTCCCTGCCTTGTCGATGACGTCGGCGAACGCCCAGGCTATGTCCGCATCCAGAGCCGAGGCGCACAGCAGCAGATACGGCTGATGACGGGTCTGCGGCAGCTGGTGGGCTTCCAGCAGCCGTTCGCTCAGATCCCGCAGCGCGTGCGCGGGGTGGCGCACGTGGGCGACCCGTGCGGTGGGCAGCAGATGCGGCAGGTCCTCGCCGAACCCAATGGCGATGATCTCGACCTCGTTCGCCCATGGGCTCATGCCGACCTCGAGGGCGAGGGCGGCGCACACCTCGGTGATGTGGAGCGGGTCGCCGTCGAGCAGCAGTGTGCGCAGCTGGGGCAGGTTCACCAGCAGGAGGTCACCGTCGTCGGTGCTGCCGAGGGTCACCAGCCCCGGATACGGCGGCGCCACCCCGCGTGCGGCCCCGTCGTCCAGGAGCTCGGCGTCTTCCGACAGCGCCCACCAGCCCTCGCGTCCGGCGGTGAACGGCGTCGGCGCCTCCACGGTGAGATCGTCGGGCAGCACCTTCACCGAGCGCGCGCCGATTCGTACGGCCCGCAGTGCGGGCGCAGGTGCGCCGTCTATCAGGTGATGGGCCAGCGTCCGCAGGGCCGCATCCAGACGGGACGGCCTGCCAGACTCGGCGGCGGCCGCCAGCTGCGCTTCGGCCGGCGCAGTCTCCGACGCGATCGCGATCGTCTCGCCGGGTTTGCGGCGTCGGCGTTGCAGCATGCGGCGCGTGGCGAGGGCACCGGTCACGGCGGCGGCCAGCAGCGCACCGGCGCCGAGCACCAGCCGCAGCCGCGGTGCCTGATCGTCGGGCGACGACGCGGGCGGCTCGGACGCCGGCCTCGTAGGCGGTGCCGCTCCGGCCGAGGCGCCCGATGAAGGCGCGGACGACGCACTGCTGCTGGATGACGGTCCGGCAGCCACACCCTGGCTCTGGCTGGGCCGCTCGGCCGGACCGCGCGACTCGCTCGGCGCGGGAGAGGTCGCTTCCGGGGTGGCGGACCGGCTCGGTGCCGTCAACTGGCCACGACCCGCGGCGCCCGGATCCCGCTCTGCGCCGTCCTCGCGCGGGGGAGCGGAGTCCCTATTGCCGGAGCCGTCATCCGTGTCTTGTCGGGGATGAGCGGGTTGCCCGGGTGCTGCCCCGGGCACGGCGATTTGCTGCCCTGGATAGATCAGGTCCGGATCTGTGATCCTCGGCAGGCCGTCGGGCTGCGGTGTGCCCCGGTTGGCCTCGAACAACTGCGGCCACTTATTGCCGTCGTGGAGTTCCTCGGCCGCGATCCGGGAGAGGGAATCGCCGGGCTCCACGGTGACGAGCGCCCCCTCCTGGTCCGGCGCAGCGTTCCGCACAGTGGAGGCGAACTGCGTACGGAGGCCGGAGTCGGGCGTCTCGCTGAGTATCCCGGCGTGCCCGGGCACCCGCAGGGTCGTGCCTTGCGGCACGACCGTGGCGGTGGTGGGCACCTCGGGGTTGAGGCGCTGCAGTTCGGTGGAGCGGGCGCCATCTCCCAGGAGCTGCTCGGCCAGTTCCCACCATGTGGTGTCCTCCGCGCCTACGGTGAACTCCCGGACCTTCCCGGCCGGTGCCGTCTTCTCCGACGCCTCGCTCGGGGCGGGGACGCTTGGCTGACTGTTCGTCGCCTGGTCGGCCGGGGGCGCATGGAGGGCGGTGGCAGCGGGCGCCGGGGTGACCGCACTGGCCGCGGCGGCGGGTGTGGCCAGCACGATGCTGCCCAGCAGGAGCCCGGCCAGCTGCTGACCGGCCGCCAGGCCCGGAAGCCGCGGTGTGGTCCGCCGGGCCAGGACGGCGATGACCTCGATCAGGACGGGGACCACCAGCCACAGCCACGCGATCCACGCCGCCACGGTCATGGTGGCCAGCAGCCCCGATCCGTCCTCGTCCGGGCGCAGCAGCATCTCGCGTGCCGCGTCCAGCGTCGGCACCGCCGCGGGCAGCGTGCCGGCGGCCAGCAGCAGCGCGGGCACGCCGCCGAACAGCGCGGTCAGCGCGGCGAGCGCGAGCAGGCCGCGTACGACAGCGCGAGGCCCGCCGCTGCCGCGGTGGTGCACGGGGGCGGGGGAGTGGGGCATGCGGGTCAGCCTCCGGGGCGGTGGAGCAGGGTGGCAGCGCCGTGTCCCGTCAGCGGCACCTCGCCGACGCCGATCAGGGACGCGAAGTAGGGCTGGTAGGTGGCGTGCACGGTCACCGTCAGGCTCTGCCCGTCCTCGGCGACCGCGACGTCACCGTCGACGCCCTCACGACGGAGGAAGGCGCGGGCGGCTGCCTGTGCGGCGTCCGGGTCGACCACGAGGGCCTCCCCGGTGATGGCCTGTCCCGGATCGATCTGCTGGGCGCCAGCCCGGGTGGCCTCCTGCGCGAGGTAGTCAGCCTCGGACATACGGTTCAGGGCCAGCCCGCCGTCGACGACCAGGCCGATGATCAGGAACGCGATCAGCACGGTGCCCGCGTAAAACAGCTCCAGCCCGCCCCGGTCCTGGCAACTGCCGTGCAGGCGAAGGCGCCGACGCCACCTGGTCATGTGCCACCCCGTGTCGGAGAAGTCGCCAGTTCGGCAGCCATCGCCACCCCGTCGAAGTGACCAAGCCCCTCCCGCCGCCCCTGCGGCCAACCCATCCCCGTAACCTCACGGCTATGCCCGCCGGTCACACCGCCTGCCACTGCGTCGTCTGCCAGGACGTCAACGAACTGGACCCCCGTACCCAGTCGACCGTCGACACCATCCATCAGCACGGCTGGCAGGTCATGATGATTCCCGCCGACGACCAGGGGCCGGGCTGGGCCTACACCATCGGCCTGTGGCACCAGCACCGGATACCCGAGCTGGCACTGTTCGGCCTGGACATTTTGGGGATGCAGGCACTCCTCAACGACCTTGCGAAGCGGGCCAGTGAGGGGCAGCTGCTGGAAGCCGACCATGAGCGGCATGACGTCGCGAACGTCCCGGTCGTCCTCAAACCCGTCGACTACCGCTGGTACAAGGCGTTCTTCGGCACCGCGATCAGCTACTACCGCAAGCCACCGTTCCCGTTCCTCCAGGTCGTCTGGCCCAACCGCGACGGATCCTTCCCCTGGCAGCCCGGTGGACAGGACCTCCTGGAACTCCAGCCCCGCCTGTCGCTGCCCCCCGACGAACACCCCGTGGGGATCTGGACGCAGGACCTGTGACGAGGCCGCCGCCACGCCATCCGGGACAATGACGGCATGACGCGCTGGTTCCGCAGCTACTGGGCCGAGGACAACACCTGGTTCTACTTCGAGGTCGATGCCGACGGCTGGGTCACCCGTCAGGTCGAACTCCAAGGCCCCCTCGAGAAACCCGTCACCGCAGTCGCGTCGGCCGAATGGGAAGCTGCCCGGCAGGCTGGAACCCTCGCAGACTACGAAGCGATGTTCGGTGCCACAGCGGAGGTTCCCGTCCACGAGTGGGACGCACACGAACCGCAAGACCTTACCGCCGGAGAGTTCGAGATTATCTGGCTCACAGCGCGGGCAATCTGCCAAGCAAAAGCTCGAACACGCTCGACTCGCGATGCATGAACGCAAGCATTCCCGCGCGGTCACTGCTCAGCCCCCACACGTCGGTTCGTACTCCACGACACTTCAGAACTTGCCAACCCATCGCCTCTGCTTGACCAGGTGTCCACGACGGACGTCCTCCTGCTGGTGAGCGTTTTCGACCCGGCGACGCCGGGCAGCGCCAGTTCGCTCAGCGGCGCGGTGCACGAGACGGTGGCCGTCACCCGGGCGGCCTGCCCGACTGGCGCGGCGAGTCCGCTGGTGTCCAACTCGACGCGGATCGCGGCGCAGCGGATGCCTGAGGTGGCCAGACTGCTCTGCGCGGCCCGCCGCGCGGCCGCCTCGCCTAACGCCGGGTCGCCGGCCAGGGACGCGGTGCGCGCGGCATCCCTGGCGGCCGCGTCGGCGGCGCCCTCGGCCAGCGCCACTCGCCCGCAGGCGATCGTCAAGCCGATCAGCATCAGTGCCACGGGCACGAAGATGGCTGTGGTCAGCGCGGCACTTCCGCAGTCACGATCACGATCCCACCGGCTGGGCCACCGCCCTCGGCAGGTCATGGCCGGAACTTCTCGACGGGAGCCTTCACGCTCTGGTGGACGTGCCCGCTCCATCCCGGCACCAGATTGATCACGCTGCCCTCCACGGAGACGCTGACGGTCTCGCCGTCATCGCGGACCTGTACAGACGCGCCGTTCAGGGAGCCGCCCATCCGGGCCAGGAATGCGGCGGCCGCCGCCTTGCCCGCGCCCGGTGCGGCGTTGTAGGCCCGCTGCGCGTCCACGGCCTCCTGGGCTGCGTGGTGCGCCACCGACCGGCCGTGGAACCAGAGACCGCCCTGGATGAGGGTGAACAGCAGCAGGAACGCGAGGGGGACGACCATCGACATGTCCAAGGCGGTGGAGCCGCGATCCTGCCTCCACCACGGTCTGCCGGCGAGGTACGACTGCGGCCGTACGCGTGTCGCCGGCATGGTCAAAAGCCCAGTATCTGGGCGGCCTTCTCGCCGACCGTGGTGTTGGCCGCGGCGTACACGACGCCGACCATCGTTCCCCCGGCAACAAGGATCAGAGCCCACTCGGTGGCCGAAGCGCCACGGTCCTGCACCTGAGCCCGGGCCACGGCGCCGTGCCGGCGCAGCGCGTCCAGCAGACGGCAGAAGCGGCTTCGTACGGTGTGCATGGTTTCCTCCTGAGGTTCATGGCGCTCACTCGACGCAGCAGTGGGTGCAGGTCAGAACGACAAGATGCGGACGAGGGCCGGGGCCAGAAGCAAGACGGCCATCAGGAAGACGATCGCCAGCGACGGCACATGCATCTTCTCCGTGGCCACGTTCGCCCTCTCCTTGCGGTCCGCGAGCAGACCCCGCCGTACGACCTCGGCCTGGGCTCCCAACTGGTCGTAGACCGCGGCCTGTTCCTCACCGGCGAGAGACAAGCTGGCCGACAGGCGGGCGATGTCGGGCACGCCGAGCTCGGCGCCGAGCCGGCCGAGCGCATCCCACGGGCTGAGGCCGGCGAGGCGGGCGTGCTCGACGGTGTCCCGGATACGGACCGCGGCAGGGCCGTCCCCCGACTCCACGGCCCGGGCGAGAGCCTCGGCCGCGCCGGCATCGGAGTTGCGGGCCAGGGCGACGCGCTCCAGCACGGACGCGATGTAGTAGCGGTACTCACGGCGTGCGTCGGTGGCCTGGTCACGGACGTCGTCCAGGCACTTGACCACCATGAACAAGGCGACGCCCACCCCGGCGGCCGCCGGAATGACGAACGGCAACGCCAGCCCGCCCACCCGCAGCAGAAACAGGATCCACTGCGGGATGAGGAACCCGCCCAGCGCATACAGGGCGCAGCGGCCCAGCAGTGAGGCGGGAGCCATCTTCAGCAGGCTCAGGTCCCGGGCGGGCAGCCGGGTCACGAACGCATCGGTCTCCATCAGCCGGGCACCGACCCGCTCCGCCCACCCCGCGGACCCCTTCGCCACCCTCCTCGTGGACGCGGCACGTGGGGCCGGAGCGTGCGTACGGTCCAGGACCTGATCGAGCGGGGTCCGCTGGGGCAGCAGGCTGCGCACCGCGAGCGTGCCACCGAGCGCGGTCACGGCGCCCAGCATCATGCCGGGGGCGGACACACTCATGCCTCCTCACCTTCTATCTCCTTCGCCCGTTCCTCGGCGGTGAGCAGGGTGCGCGGCTCGTCCTCCAGCACGGCCATGCGGCGCAGCCACAGCAGCGATGCGACGAACAGCACCCCCACCACCAGCAGCCCGAGCTGGCCGGAAGGGGTCGCGAACGGCTGTGCGTAGGAGCCGTTGACGAGGATCACCGTGACTACGGTGATCGCGAACAGGGACACCCGCCGGGCCTCGGAACGGGCCTTGGCGCGTTCGGCGTCGATGTCCCGCAGATCCGCGCTCTGCCGGGCCACAAGGGCGGCCTGTGCGGACAGCGCGCGTGCCAGGCCCGGGCCGCGACTGGTGAGGTGATCAATGAACAACTGGGCGATGTCGTCGCCGATCCGGCTGCCGAGGTCATCGGCCAGTTCACGGTAGGCGCGCCGCGCCGGCATCCCGGACCTCAGCCGGTCGGCCAGCCGGCCGACGGGCCGCTCCAACAGCGCAGGGACCGTGTCCAGATCCACGATCGTGGCCTCCAGCGGCTTACCGCCGGCCCGCACACTGGCGAGCTGCTGCAGCCACTCCGCGATCGCCTCCAGCCGGGCTATCTCCGCACGGCCCGAACCACCCGGATACAGCACGAACGGCAGCCCGGCCACCGCCGCGAAGGCGAGCAGCCCGTGCACGGGCCATCCCGTGACCGCCCACATCAGGGCACCCGCGCCCGCCGCCCCGGCCAGCAGCAGCCGGTAGTTGTCCCGCCAGCCGGGCGGCAACTCCTCAACCGCCCGCACCAGGCGGCCCCGTATCCGGCCGCGCCGGGACCGCCGTGTGGCGGGCCGCCAGCCGCGCAGTGCGGCGACGATCCCGGTCAGGCCCAGGGCCACCACCACGCCGGCGAACATGCCGAGGGCGGACAGGTAGGAAGAGATCATGCGGCACCTCCCGCCCGGTGCAGCGGCCGCCACTGTCCGCTTGGGTAGTCGACCAGCCAGCGCCGGTGGAAGCCCTTACGTTCTAGCTTGCGCATCCGGCGCTCGTTCATCGGCGTCCGGGTAGGCATTGCGCGCATCTCGCCCTCGTCCTCGCGCGGCGCGAAGAGCTGCGACAACGCCACACCGCCGCCTTCGCCGCGGCCGGCCGTCTCCCACACGTGGGAGACGAACCGGTGCACCGTGCCGCCCCGGTCGGTCTCGTCGATCGCGTCGACGTACACGATCAGATCGATGGCCGCGCCAATCAGCCGGTAGGAGGCCTGGTCGCTGAGCCCGGCCCGGGCCAGCGGCACCATCAACCGGCCGATGACGGCCTCGGGGTCCTTGGCGTGCAGCGTGCACATCGAGCCCGCACCGCCCGCGATCATCGCCTCCAGCATGGCCACCGCCTCCTGGCCGCGGACCTCGCCGACCATGACCCGGGTGGCCTTGTACCGCAGCGAGACGGGCACCAGGTCGGCGAGCGTGACCTGCCCGGCGGCGCCCTTTTCGCCGTTGCCCTGCCGGGTGCGGAAAGCCAGCACGTGCGCGTGCCGGTCCGGGGCGTCGTAGTTCAGCCGCAGCTCCGGTTCGCTCTCCAGCGTCGCCAGCCGTTCATGCGCGGGGACTTCACGGCCCAGGGCCCGCATCAACGTGGTCTTCCCCGTCGCCATGTCGCCCGCGATGATGATGGACAGTCCGGCTTTCACCGCCGCGGACAGGAACGAGGCGACGACCGTGTCGACGGCACCCCACGCCTCCAGGTCGGCGAGGGTGGCCGCTTCCGCCACGTGGCGGCGGATCGCGATCGTCACGTCGTCGGTCAGCAGCGTGGCCGCCACACGCGAGCCGTCCGGCAGATCGAACTCCACTGTGCCGGTGGCGTACGACAGCAGCCGCTCACCATGCCCGGACGTCGCGGCCATCTGGTTGACCCACTCCACAGCCTGCGCCCTGCCGGAGAACGGCGAGCGGACCCGTTCCCGTGGTGTGCCGTGGGAGTCGATGTACATCCAGGCGCCGTCGACCAGGACGTCCTCCACACCCGGCCGGTCAAGGATCCGCTGCAGCGCACCTGCCAGGAAGATCAGGTTGAACACCTCGGTGCGGACGCGCTCCAACTCCTCGCCCGACAGCGGCGGGTTCGTCAGCGACCACTTTTGGGCCCACTGGGCGACCCGGGAGCGCACCCTCGCGCGCACGGCCTCCTCCAGGTCCTTGGCAGCCAGCGGGGCACCGGTCTGGCGCCGGTCCTTCTTGACCGGGTCGACGTCCTCGGCGACCTGCTGCCGCAGCTGAGTGATTTCGCCCCAGGGCACTGGAAGAGCTCCGGGCAGCGCAGCCGGCGCGGTGATATTGGCAGGACCGGCCCCCGGCGGGGCATGCACCTGTCCCGGACCTCCCAACGATGCCGGAACCATCGGAGCAGGACCTCCCGACGATGCCGGGAGCACCGGAGCAGGAACCGGATGCGGAGGATGCGCGGGCGGGCGGGCTGCGGCGTGGTCGGCCAGCAGACCTCCCAACCGGGTGGCCACGTCTCGTTTGTTGACTCCGCCTAGGCCTGGCTGCTCAGTCATGTCGCACCGCCCGCTGTCCGAGCTGGTGGACGATCTGCTGCACTGCTGGGTTGGCCGCCTGCACCTGCCGCATCTGCAGGTGCAGGCGCCGCCGGTCGGCGTACTCCCGCAGCGGCTCCATGGCGTCCCGGGCGGCGCGCATCAGTCTCGAACGGGTCACTCCCCGCGGTATCCGTCCGCCGGTGCGCAGCCAGGCGGCGGCCGCCTCGTCCCACGGCAGAGCCGCCAGCACCGGCGCCTCCAGGCCCCGGGTGACATCGCCGGGCCGGTAGCCCTCGCCGAGTACGAGCAGCCCCAGGGCCCGGGCGCTGGTTCCCTGCGCGGCGAGGTCGTCCTGCAGCGCGCGCACCATCGGATGGGCGAGCGCCTGGGACGCCTCGGTCGTGCGGACCACCAGCAGCACCAGATCGGCTTCCCGCAGCACGGGTGCAGGGGTCAGGACCGGGTGCAGGTGGCCGCCGTCGAGCACGATCCGCCCGCCGTCGACCAGGACGTCCCAGCCCAACTGCTGGTCTGTCAGCTGCAGGACGTTGAGCAGAGTCGGCCAGGTCGAGGTCAAGGAGGCGGCCTGCCGGGGATCGGTCAAGCCGGGCAGCGCCGTCCGGTAGTCGCTGTCGTCCAGCGGCCACAGGTGCTGCGCGACGTGCGGGGCGAAGTCCTGCTCGGCGCTGGCGCGTTCCCAGTCGGCCTGCGGCAGGCGGTGCAAGCCGATGGTCCCGTCCAGGCGTTCGCCATGTTCCCCGCGGGTCACGTCGCGCAGGAGCCCGTGGCGCAGGGATCCGCCGGCCATGTCGAGCTCGGCGAACAGCACCGGCCTGCGGCTGGCCAGGGCCAGGGCCGCCGCCGACGTCGTCGCGCCGTCCGACTTCGCGGACACCAAAACGATCAGAGTCACAGTCAGCTTCCACTCTGCCGGGGCTGCCGTACGAGCGCGATCTGCTTGGCCGCCGCATTCGTCGCCAGCAGGGGACCGTCCGCGGGCGCCACCGCCAGGTTGACGACCAGGGCGCCGGTCGAGTCCGGGGTGCCGACCGACTTCACCGTCGCGTCGATCGTGTCCGGGGCTTCGCTCCCCGTGACCCCAGATCCCGTAGATCCCGTGTCCGTTCCCTGGGCGGGAAGGACTACGGCGGCTACCTTGTCGCCCGGCCGCAGCTCGTCGCGCGGCACGAAGCCCCGCTTGAGTTCGACGCCGACCACCTGATCGGTGTCTCCCAGCCCGCCGCGCACCCGCAGTTGCTTGCGGGTGAACAGCTCACCGGGGTGCAGGTCAACTGCTGCGCGCTGGCCTACGACCGAGGCGCGCTGGGTGGCGGGGATCGGAGACAAGCCGGGATCGTCCGCGAACGACACGACCTTCACGTCCCGTGCGGTGACCTGCTGGCCGACCGGGACATCCCGCGCGACGGCGAGGACATCGACCCGGTTTCCGGCTCGTGCCACGACGACCGCACCACCGAGCGCGCCGATCAGCGTCACCAGCATCAGCAGAACGGGCACCGACCACCTGCGGCCTGATCGCTTCTTCGTGCCAGTGCTGACGGGCAGGTCGGGTGGCCGCTGTGCGTCATGACGCGGCGCGAAAGCGGTCCGAGTGCTGTCCATCATGGCTGCGGCCCTTCGATAGCGTGCGACGTCTACGAATTGACGGCCTGCGACTCGACGATGGCCACCGTCACCGAGGAGGTGCGGATCTCGGTCAGCTGGCCGCTCGCGCCGCCGCCCTGCCAGTCGATGACCCAGGTCGACGTCGCAGTGACCGTGTACGTGCCACCGGATGTGTCGGCCGACGGCCGGGTGTAGACGTGTCCGCAGTCCGGCGAAGCCTTCAGGCCATACGACGTCCGGTAGACCGTGCCAGGACCTGTGCAGGTGACCGAGGAGCCGTCACCCATCGCCCACACGACCCTCGCCACCTTCGCCGTTGCGGTCACGGTGACCCTGCCGGCCGAAGCGCTCGCCGTGTTCGGCCCCCAGGTCGTCTGCGACTCGTCCACGGCCATCCACACCGGCATGCCCACGAGGCCCGTGCCGCCAGGTCTGGGACTGATGTCGATGTCCGGTCCCTGGAGCAGCATCTTGTCGACGGCCTGCTGGGCCAGGACACGGGGATCCATGGCGGGCGCGGGGGCGGCGGCCGCCCAGAAGGTGTCGAACGCTGCCATGCTGAGCCCGCCGACAGCCTGGGATCCGGAGGCGGCCACCGGGCAGATGCGCGTGTACACGCCGCCGTCGCCCGGCTGGTGTCCCTGCCACAGCACGCTGTTCGTCGGTGGCTGAGGCACCAGCCTCTGCACCGAGCACGGCGGCGGCACGGCCTTCGAGGCTCTCGTGTGGCCCGGCTGGCTGGATGCGGCGGAGGAGCCCGCGTGCTGGGTTGCGTCGTTGGCGCACACGGACACCCAGGTGTCCGTGTGCTTACGGCACACACCGCCGCCGTCGGGCGGCGCGGCGAAGACCGGAGGGGCCGGCACCCCGACGGCGAACAGACCGGCAGACCCGAGCAGGGCAGCAGCCCTGATCAGCCAGTGGCGCACTCCTGCTGCTGCTGCGGCGTTGCGCTGAGGATCTTCCACTGCTTCCCCCACTTCTCCGCTGTTACGTCAGTCCGGTAGTGATCGATGTGCCCAGTGGGCGTTGGCACTTCCCTGCAGGTGCTGCGGTACAGCCGCTTCCAGGCAGAGATGTCGAGACAGTCCGTGAGGGCCGCCGAGGGAACCCTGGCCTGCAGATTCAGCCGAGTTACGCGGACGTCGCTGCGAGGAGCCCCGGCTGCGACGACGCCGATGTCCCTCATCGTCTGCAGGTCGCCTTCGACCCGGGCCAAGGCCTCACCCACGGCGTACTTCGGCAGGGCAGTTCCCCTGATGGTGCCGGTCCTGTAGGCCTTGACCTGTTCGGCCCAGTAGTGGCGATAGGCATCCAGGAGGGCCTTCTCCTCGACGGCTTTCGCGTCGGTCGGTGAAGGGGAGTGCGACGGCACGGTGTTCGGCGCCCAGGTGGATGGTTGGGACGGCGAGCCGTCCGTGCTGTTGCCGGACAGACTGCACGCAGTGAGGCAACTGCCCGCGAGGGCCAGCACACGGACACGGTGCCACGTGTGAATGGGGCGTCTCCGCTGATGACGTTGCTCGCGTGCCACGATGGCCCCCTACGGCAGCTTTGCCGCCGGCTGTGATCCGTCCGCCGGGTAAACGGCGAGGATGTCGGATCGAACGGGTTCAACAGGCCCGCTGTGCCTGTGTAGTTCGAGGCTAGGGAACCCACGCTCGGCATCCCAGCAGAGACAGCGAACCAAATGGCCAATAGCGACATATACTGGGGCGTCTGTGAGATGGTAAATCGGCAAGCCGATATAGACACTCCTGGTCGCCTCGAAAGGTGTGGCGCAGGCCACAAATGAGTGGGTAGCTCAGCGTGAGGACCACAGATTGAGCACGCCGCCCCCTCCCGGCTGAACGCCCAGCGAACGCCGCGCTCCCTCGCACTGGACCTGCCCGAGTCCGTCCAGCGCTTCGGACCTCAGACCATGGGCATCAGCCTGATGGTTCAGCGGTCGAGCCTCGGCGACAGGCGCCCGTCCTCGCCAAGTTCCCTGCCACGCCCGGCCCTTCGGTGGTCGTGCTGCCTGCGGTGCTGCGGATGTTCGTGCCGACACACCTGTACCGAGGCGGTGAGGCGGCCCGTGCACCTCGGCCGAAGCCGGCGCGCCCCAGCCGGACTCGACGGTGGGGCGGCGCCAGGCCGCCCCACCGGCCCCCCGCTGCCCGATCGGCTCGCTCTGCGCCGAAGCGGGCGCCCGTGGCGGGCGCCGAGAGGTCGCCGGCGCCGAACGCGAGGGACGACGTGACCGTGAGGCCGGTCGCCGTGCCGTTCAGCACCCAGACCGCGCCGTTCTCGGCAGTGGAGCCGGCCGCGAAATCCAGATGGCCGTCGCCCTTGACGTCCAGGAGCGCGCTGCTCACGCCGAACTGGTCGTCGTTCTCGGCGTCTCCGGGTACCCCGGCGGTGTCCTGGTGGAAGGTTTGCGTGCCAGCGTCCGTGCCACCGGAGGCGCTGCCGGGGGCCAGGGTGACGGACCCGGCATCGGTGATGTCGCCGATGTCCTCGCCCGGGATGCCGAGCGCGATGTCGCCGAAGCTCTCACCGTTGACGTCTGCCATCGAGACCCTGGAGCCGATCCCGTCGCCCTTCTCCTCCACGCCGGGGAAGCCGGGCAGGTCCTGGTCGAAGGTCTGTACGCGCTCCGTGGACAGGCCAGGGGCCGACCCGAACGCGATCTGGACCCTGTCGCCGTTCCAGTGGTTGCCCACCACGACGTCGTCGAACCCAGTGGCTGCGAGGGCTTCGGTCCTTGTACCTCAACGGCTGTCGTGGCGGGCCTGCTCCTGAGACGCTGCCGCTGCCGGGTCGTGAGCCCCGGCTTGGCTACTTCCGGAGAGTGAAGTATTCCTTGACGGGGAGGGTGATTCTGAAGACCATCCCGTACGTGCGGCGCAGCTCGGACACGCTGGTAGAAGTCGGCTCGTTGAGGCACCGTCGTTCCGGCGGATCATGAGGGGGGCACGGCCTTGGTTCCTCGATGAGCTGAGACGTTTGCCCGCCGCGTATCTGGTCCCAGCTGACCTCGATGGTGCCTGCACTGAACAGCCCGGTCGGTTCGCCGGTACCTGGCCCTTGAGGGTCGCCTGTTTTGCCGCGGTAGTACTCGACGACTGTGCGCGCGTACTGGAAGTCGTGGTTGAAAGGGATGGGGGGTCCTGTGCGGTCTCCTGCGGTAAGGATTCCGTCTATGGTGTCCGCCATGCTTTGGGGGTCTGCACCGAAGTAGGCCGTGACGGACATTATGCAGCGGATCTTGTACTGGTCGTCACCTGTGTGAAAGAACCACTCTTTCGCTTTCCCGCCGACGCACACATCCTCCAGAACAACGAGCCCTAGCGTGAGCGGCGTATCACTGTCCCAGACGGCGATGGTATTTCGGGTCGCCAACTCGGCCTCCTGGCGTGCCTTCACTGCTTCTGGGCTGCCAGCCAGTCTGTGTACGGTCTTTGCACTGGTCGCGCGCCCGCACGCTGCGAGGACGAGCACCACGATGATTGTGAGAGGTAAGCAGATCACGCGGCGTAGCCGGGACCTGTGCCGGTGCCGTGGAACCCGAGACCCGGTCCATGTCGAAGTGGCAGAAACCAGGAGCGCGGCCAGGAGAAGGATCACGATCCAGAGGGTGGTGGTCATGGCGTCCATCGTTCGCTACCTGTGCGGACGGCTTCTATCCGTACAGGTACTTAATGAACTTCGCGGCGAAGGAGAATCCGACACCGGCGGTAACAGCGTCTCCAGACCGCCGCGTGGCCCAGGCAGCAGGGCCGAGCACTCTTCTCTCACCTGGAACAGCGCAAGCCGCGGCGCACCATTTCGTGAGGGACTGTAAGCCCGCCGGCAATTCCAGGTCTGTCTGGACGACGGCGGATGTCTCTCCTAGGCATCGTGGTACGGCGAGAGTAGTGACGCCTCGGGGATACGCCCTGTCTGGTGTCCGTGTGCATGGGGCGGGTTGAATGTCACATTCGAGGGGTTTGGGAATATTAGGCATAGCGTGTGAGTTTTTGGGTTGTTATTCGTATTGTTTCGTCGCCGAGGGGCCGGTTCCGGTGGGGGTGAGGTCGGTGAGGAGGGTGGTGACGCGGTCGAGCTGAGCGGTGGCGCTGGCGGTGAGCTCATTGAGGGGGAGGGCCCCGGCGCGTGCGCGGGCGGCTTGTTCCAGTGCGGGGACGTCCTGCGGGCGGGCGTAGTCGGCGAAGACGTCGTCGAGATGGGGCCCGCTCAGTTGGACGGGGCCGATGCGATGTCCGTGGACGCTCATGGACACGTAGTGCTCGAAGCGCTCCATGGTGGCGATCCGGTGAGGGCTGGGGTCATCGCCCCATTCGGCGGTGACGGGTGCGATCGCGGACATCGAGCCGGCGGTGGTAGCCAGCGTGGACGCGTTCTGCACCAGCGACAGCCGGACCGGTGTGGGCAGGCGGGCCAGCAACTGCGTCATGCCGTGGACGTGGCACCGGTACTTGCGGAAGTCCTCGAACATCGCGGCGATGGTCTCCGGGGCCGCGCCGGTCAGTGTGATCAGTTCGTCGAAGTAGGGGCGGAACGGTACTCGCCGCTCTTGTGGGGTGTCGCGTCGTGAGCGTGCGGCGCGGAGCAGGTCGCGGGCGAGGAGTGCGGTCACGAGCCGGTCGGTGGGCCCGTTGCCGCCGGGGCACAGCCACACGATCTTTCGGGTGTCCATGGCTGTGCGGATGTTGTAGGCGCCGGTGGGCTGGCCGAGGAAGGCCCGGGTGACGGGGTTGGCGGCGAGGCGGGCGATCGGGTTGAGGACCACGGCGAACGCGTCGGGCGGCAGGGTCGGGAACACCGCCTGCCACCAGGACCGCGTCTCCGCATCCAACTGCTCTGCCACCGCGGCGAGCGCAGCGTGGCGGAAGGCGGCGGAGGTGAGCAGGGCCCGGACATGGAAGAGCGTGGCCTGGTCCTCGGGCCGGCCGGCCCGGCAGGCCGCCTCGTTGACAGTGACGAGGACGGTGAGTGCGGCGGTGAGGATGGTGAGTGCGCGGGGGGCTGTGGCGTCGTCCCAGGCCAGTACGGAGGCGTAGGCGTCGGCGACGGCTTCGACGACCTCGTGCGCTCTCTGCCCGTGGTGCATGCCGAGCGGATTCCACGAACTCAACCGCGGGTGGGGGCCAAGGGCGTTGAGGTCGAACAGTGCGATCCGTTCCATCAGATCCTCGTGGGCCAGGAACGGGGCGGCCCGGGGCCAGGAGTCGCGGTGCGGGTCGACGAAGACCAGTCCTCCGCCGGCGTGTGCCCAGCCGATCGCCTGCGCGAGGGCGCGTTCGGTTTTGCCGCCGCCCGCTTTGCCGACGGCGACCTCGAAGAGGGTTTCCTCGGCGTAGGTGGCGACCAGCCGTGGTCTGCCGTCCGGGCCGCGGTAGAGGCCCTGCAGCAGCAGCGCGGGATCCCCGAACGTGAAGGCGGGCAGGTCCCCGGCGAACATGGGCATACGGCAGTGCACGGTCGGGGGCTTGAGCAGACCGGTGATCTCTTCCAGCCTGACCCAGTTCGCGCGGGGCGGCTGGCAGTGCCCCAGATCCCAGCGGCGTTCGAAACCGCGCCGGGTGGGCCAGTGGTCCGCGCCGATCCGCCACGGTCCGATCCGCCATCCGCGCATGGCCCACCGGGAGCGGCCGCCGAACACGTCGAGAGCGGCCTGGAGTTGGGCGAGCCGGGCCTGGGCGCGGCCGGCGATGTTTGAGGCGCACATGACGAGGAGCTGGACGCGGACCAGGTGGTCGTTCTCGGCGAGTTTACCCAGGGCTTCGGCCGGTTCCACCCGGCGGGGCACCGGAGGCATCACCAGCCGTCGTCCGGACCGCGCGCCGGGCGTGCCACTGAGGAGCTGCTGCAGGTGCCAGCCCATCGAGTCTTCGACGCCGCTGGCGTCCTGGCGCAGCCAGCGTGCGGCCCGCTGGGCCTCCCGGCGTTCGGTGCGGCGCGCGGCGCCCATCAGCTGCAGGCGGCGCGCCCGCAGTACCAGTTTCGGGGCGCGCTGGATGTCGAGCCGGAGTTCGGCGAGGTCGCCGAGTTCGGCACGCAGGTCGGCCACGGCGTCGACGAGCGGCTGGAGCGGATCAGGGGCCAGGGGGACGTCGCGCAGCGGAGCGGTGGTCTTGCCGCGGAGGATGAACTCCGCCCGCACCACATGCTCACGCGGCTTGTCGGTGATGGGCCGGGCGCGGTGGACGGTGACGTCCGGCCCGAACGGGGTGATGGACAGCAGCCGTTCACCGCCGGCCGGGCCCTCGATGCGGTAGCGCAGCGGGTGGGAGCCGTCGGCGCGCAGCCGGATCTGGACGGTCTTCGTCCGGCGGGGCGCCGACCAGGGCACGGAGGTGGACGCCCGGGCGAGCTGCACGCCGCGGCGGAAGATCTCCTCCAGACCTGGGTCGAAGTGGCGGCTGGAGCGCAGTTCCAGGGCCATCCGCTGGGCCGAGGCCCGGGCGGCGAGATGACGCACCAGCATCTCGCCCCCGCCCCAGCACACGCAGAGGGCGAGTGCGGGCAGGTACCAGTGGTCGTAGAGCCAGTCGGCAGTCTTGGCCAGGCTGGTGACCAGGCCGAGTACTTCACCGCTCAGCGGTTCGATGGCACGGTCCGTCAGGTTGGGGGCAGCGGAGTCCACGTCGGTGATCCCTTCGTCATGGTGCGGGTGAAGTGCCAGTCGGTGATGCGCAGGTCGGTGAAGGTGCCGCCGCGGTCCGTGCCCGCCCACACCAGGTGCACTACCGCCCTGTCGCGGCTGCCATTGGAACGTGCGATGGCGGCCTGGATGCGGAAGCGGGCGGTGGCGAACGCCGGGGCCACCGCCCTACCCGAGCGGCCGGGGAAGACGAGGGGCCACCGCGAACGGCCGACGCCGGTGGCGTCCGCACGCAGCAGTTCACGGCCGGCGGCCAGCAACTCCCGTTCGTCGTGGACGGGAAGGCCGGCGGGCCAGGCCGTCTCCAGCGACCGCTGGACGACCCGGTCGCCGGCCACCCCCTCGCCAAGCAGCGGCAGCGCCGGCTCCCGCACCCGCGGCGCCGATCCGGTGGGAGCAGTGGGAGCCACGGAGCGAGCACGCCCGTCGGCCGTCTTGTCGGCGGCGGGTGCAGCAGTCGCTGATGACCGCTTCGCGGTCGCGGCCGACGACGGCTCGGATGCCGATGGGTGCGGGCCGTGCGGCAGGCCCAGCAGGGCGACGCCCAGGGCGGCGAGCACGAGTGAGCTCACCAGCAGCAGGCGCGGTGATGGTGGTGTGGTGGTCACAGCAGCCGCGCTCCGCCCGCGTAGCCGGGCATGGCACGGACCGCGTCGAGGCGCACGACGGTCCCCGGGCGGGCGGCGTTGATCATCTGTCCGCTGCCCAGGTAGATCCCGACGTGGTAGATCGTCTGATCGCGTCCGGGAGCGGTGGCGTAGAAGACGAGGTCCCCGGGCCTGAGCGCACCGGTGCCGCGGCCGGCGGGTATCCGCCGGCCGACTCCTGCCTGGGCGGCCGCGGTGCGCGGCAGGCGGACACCGGCTTTCGCGTACGCGTACTGGGTCAGGCCCGAGCAGTCGAAGCCCTCGATGTGCGCGCCGCTCTTCCCGCTCGGCGAGCAGCAGATGCCGGTCGACTTGCCTGCGGTGTTGCCGCCGCCCCACGCGTAGGGGACACCCCGCTGGGCGAGTGCCGCCTCGATGACAGTGCGGACCTTCCCCGACACGTTCTTCAGGTCCGGATCGTGGGCGGCCGCGGTGTACTGACCGATCCAGCCCAGCACGTTCGAGACGTAGGCGCTGGAGTGGTTGTACTGCAGCAGGGCGGCTGTGAGCTGGGCACGCCTGGTCAGGTCCCGGCCCTGGCCGCATAGGTAGACCGCGGCGCCGAGAGCGGCATCGTCGGCGTTGTGCGGATCGGCCACCTTGTCGCCGCCTGCGTCCTTTCCGACAGCCTCCCAGGTGGAGGGCAGGAACTGGAACGGGCCGACCGCACGCTCACCCGCGGCGGTGCCGTCCCAAGTGCCGCCGTCGGTGTCCGGCACGACGGCGGTGTTCCCGCCCTGCCCGGAGCCGTTGAGGAGCACCCCGTAGATCTTCGGGCGGATGTCGCCGCTTGCGGCGATGCTCCGACCCACCGCGTGGTTCGACTCGACCTTGGCGACGCCGGCCAGGACCGGCCAGCGTAAGCCCTGGCACGCCGGCACGTAGGTTCCGGCCTGCCGGACGGCCTTCTTGTACGCGCTCAGCATCCGGTCGGGGATGTCCGCGGCACTGCCGCCCTCAGCGATCCCCGCGTCACCCCGACCACCCGTCGTCAGCGCCAGGTATGCACTGATCGCGTTCCCTGCCGGTACGGCACAGCACACGGCCGCGAACCCCAACAGCAGCACCACACACCCGTATCGCGCGATACGGCGCCGGGCCCGCCTCACTCGTCCTCACCACCGTCGTCATCGCCGCGCTGGCGCTGTTCCCGTTGCTGGCGCGCCCGCTCGGCGTCGGGCGAGGTCCGCCGCAGCAGCTCCTGGAACCGGTCCAGCGCGCGGGCACGGGTGCTGCTGCTCGCGCCCTTGCCCCCGGGGAAGAGGGGCCGCGAACGGGCCGGTGGTGGGCTGGCCACAGGCGGGGCCGCGCTGGCTTGCGGGGACGCCGGCCTCCCACGTCCGGGAGAACTGGACGACCCGGCCGGCCGCGGGGCGGGTGCCGGAGGAGCCGGCAGGCGTCGGGTGGTGAAGGGACCGGGTCCGCCCCGGTCGTTGGTGTGGTCCCGCAACGTATGGGCGACGTGACGTCCGGTGTCGGCCCAGGCCCGGCTGTCTTCGCGGACGGTGTTCGCCCACACCCGTACCTGCTGGCGGGCGTCCTGGGAGTACCGCGAGCCGGTTGCGCGGGCCTGCTGTACATGGGGCGGCAGACCGACCGTCGCCCCGTACGCGGTGCGGCCTGCGCGGTGCACAATCCGGTAGCCGCGGAACCGGACCAGCCGGTTGTGGGCGCGGGTGGACAGCAGGGTGCGGTCGCTGTGCTGGTCGTGCAGCACCTGACCGGTGGTGCGGTCGACGACCTCGCCGTCCTCGTTGCGGTACCGGTCCGGCGGGCCCTGAGGCCGCAGCGGCCCTGTGCCGCCGGAACCGGCGCCGCCAGCCGGTGGGCCGCCCGCCCCCGGATCTCCGTCGGCGGTGGGCTTGCGCCACTTGGCCAACTGCTCGGTGTCGGGCCGACGGCCGATCAGCAGCCCGTACGCGCCCTTCCCGCCGAGCCGTACCCCCAGCCCGCCTACTGCCGCGGCCGCGGTGAGCGGGGCCAGCCCGCGCCCGGCCTCGGCAGTGGCATCGGCGAGCATGCTGCCGGTGTCCACGGGCAGGCCCGCCCCGTCACTCAGAGCACCGAGAGCCCCCATCAGCCGATGCCGGGTGCCGAGCATCCCGTACCGGCCCCCACCGGCACCGACACCGATGAGGGGGCGCAGCCCGCGGTAGCCGGCCATCGCGGTGGGGGAGTTCATGGCGAGGGCGGCGCCGAGTTCGGAGGTGTCGCCGGGCAGGTGGGTGCCGCCGACCGTGGCGTAGCGCATCCGCATCGCCATGCGCCGCCCGAAGGAGGCGATGCCGGTGAGCAGGCGTCGGTGGCCGGCCGCGCCCGCGATGGCCAGCACGTCGATCATCAGGATCCGCTCGACCATCAGGTCGGGTCCGTCGGTGATGGTGGCGTCCACGGCGATACCGAAAGCCGGGATGAACGCGCACACACCGACGAGCGCGAGGACCGAGACCCCCCACAGCGACAGCCACTTCCACACCGACTGCCGGGCGGGCCCGGGCAGCATGCCTGCGACGAAGACGACGCCCCCCGCAGCCGCGGCCGCGGCGCAGATGCCTTGGATGCCCAGCAGGACGATCGCCGAGGACAGGAGCATGCCGCAGATGAACAGGGCAGCGACCAGCAGCAAGGCCGCACCGCCCACCCGCCACCAGGTAGGCTTCTCGGCATAGGCGGCAGCCGCCTTGCCGACCGGCCCGGCCCGGCTGAGATCGGCGAGGAAGGACGCGAACTCCCGGTCCTCTTCGGACAGGATCGGACTGACGGAATCCAGCAGCTCACCGCCGGGCGTCAGTTCGGGCAGCCCACGACCGGCGTCGTCCTCTCGCTGACACCACTTCTTGGCCTGCTTCCCGATGACCCAGCGGCAGGGATCGTCGTCGGCCCGCTCACGGCAGTAATCCCTGGCCGGACCGGCCAGCCTGGCGCAGTAGTCCTTCCCTCCGCCCTTCTCGGCGCCGCCCCTGTAGCCGCCGCTGACCCACTTCAGATGGACGGCGTAGGCCTTGGCGTCGGAGGCCTTGGCAGGATCGAGGATGCGGCCGTACTGCAGCAGCATGTACGGCTTGACGATCACCGCGTTGCTGATGGCGTCCTGCAGGGGGCGGGCCACCTCCGTGGAGGAGACGGGGGCCTCGTTCTGCCGCCGTTGGCACTTGGTCTCCTGCATGCCGGCCATGCCGTCGCAGGGGCCGAGGGCGGCGAGCTTGCCGCCCCAGTGGTAGGAGTTGACGCTCTCCTTGGCGACTTCGGCGGCCACCTGCTGGGACTGCCCCAGTGGGCCGTCCTGGGTGAGCAGGTAGTCGGGGCGCACGAACGCGGACGCGGCGAACGCCGCGATCAGCAGCGTCAGGAAGATCTCACCCAGCCCCCGGCCCACCCGCCCCCGCACGATCATGAAACCGGCGAAAACAAATGCCCAGGCCAGCAGGAGCCCTTTCAGCCCGAGCGCGTCGACGACCACCGTGCTGTAGGCATCGGAGACCTTCTGCGCCGGGCGGATCAGGATCTTCAGCAGCGGGAACCTGAAGGCCATCTCGATCGCCCAGCCCGCCAGACCGACCAGCAGGCGGATGAGGGTGAACAGCCCGGACAGCGCGAAGGCGAGGGCCTGGGTCTTGAAGCTGACGATGGAGCCGCCCTCGGCGTTCAGTTCGTAGCCGTTGATCGGCACGCCCTCGGAGGAGGTGATGTTCAGCGGAGCGAGGAAGTCTCCTGTCCCGCTGTCACTGCTGGCCGCGTACACGACCTGGCTGTTCACCAGGACGAATACCCCGGCGAGCAGCACGACGAGGCTGGCCGGGCGGAGGGTGGTGCGGTGGGGGCGGTTCATGTCAGTGCTGCTTTCGCCTGGCACCAGTGTTCCGGCGCCGCGACACCATTAGGGCAGCCAGGCCCGCGCTGGCCGGCATCAGCCGCGACACCGCGCGGGCCGTATCCGGGTCCCGGGTGGGGGGAGTGGGGGAGGTGTCCCGCTCGCAGTAGTCCCGGCCCGGGCCCACGATCAGGTCGCACGGATCCTGCCCTGGTGAGCGGGATGCGAGGGTCTGCCCTGTGCGTGGCCACCACGCGTCCGCACCTGCCTCGATCGTCAGGACGAGCACCCCGAGAGCAGCGGCGATCACAAGGAGGACACCCGCGGCGGCCAGACACCGGACGCGCCCTGAAGAAGAGGTCATCGGATGGGTTCCTTCGGATTGACACCCGCGTGCTCCTCGGACTGCGGCTCAGGCTCTGAACGCGAGGCTGTGCTGGTGCGGTGTCCGGGTGTGGTGGTGATGGAGGTGGTGATGCGTGGGATACGGGGGATGGAGACCTTGACGCGGCCGGTGTTCTGGCGTGGGCAGGTCAGCAGGAGTTCGCCCTCCCGGCCGGTGCGGCCGACGGGGGACAGGCTGGTGGTGACCAGCCGTACCAGTTGTGCGCTGTTGGGGTCGAGGCCGATGAATTCCAGGCCGCGGCGGGCGTGTTCGCGGTCGGTGGTGCGGGCGAGTGCCCGGTAGGCGATGAGGCCGCGGTCGGGGCCGAGTTCGGGGGCGGTGTGTGCGCCCGCGAGGAGTCCGGCGCCGTGTTTGCGGCCGTCGTGGAGGATTTCGTGGACCAGGGCGGTGCCTTCGGCTGATGAGGTGAGCCAGTACAGCTCGTCCAGGACGACTGCGGTGAATCGTGCGGGGTCGGCGAACGCGGTCTGCCGGGCGAGTGCTGCGATGAGATACAGCACGGCGCGCCCGATGAGTGCTTCGAGTGGCTGCTGGTGCAGGATCTCGGGGTGGTCGAACGCGGCCCGGGGCGGCAGTGTCAGGCCGGCCGTCGTGATGACGATCATGTCGGAGGTGCTGGAGGGGTCCGGTGTCACCGGCGGGAGCGTGGGGTCGAACACCATCCGCGCCAGGGAGTTGGCGGCCACGACCCGGATGAGGCCGGCCAGGCTCGCGGCCGTGTCCTGCCGTGTGCCCGCCCCGTCGGCGGCCGTCTCCTGCAGGGCCTGGAGCACGCGGTGCATGGAAGGGGCGTCGCTGGCGGCGGCCTGTTCGACGGCGTGGTGCAGCACTTCACCGCTGGTGCTCATCGGGCCGATGCCGAGTTGCAGGGTGAGGTAGGACAGGGCGTAGTGGCGGCCCTGGGGGCCGTTGAACATGCGCAGCGGGTCGATGGAGACTTCGGCCTGTGCGGCGTCGATGATCTGGACGCGGCCGGCGGTGGCGGTGCGGGCGAAGGCGGCCCACTCGCGCATCGGGGTGCGGTCGATGCAGATGGCGCAGCCGCCGCGGGCCCACACTGCTTCCGCGATGAGTTTTTGCAGGACGCTTTTGCCCGCTCCGAGGTCGCCGACGATGCCCATCGAGGCCGACGCGTCGACCTTGGGCGCGTCCGCCATGTTGATCATGACGGGGCGGGTGGTTCCCGCGTCCAGGTCGATGCCGAGGAACATTCCGTTCGGGTCGCCGGTCTCGGCGGTGGTGAAGGCTCCGTTCAGCGCCCAGTCCTCGGAGACCTGGTGCTGGGTGAACTCCCGTACCACCGCGGGCCGTACGGTGCCCGGTAGCCCGAGGGTGAACAGGGTTTCCTGCAGGCCTACCGGGCGCACCGCCCGGTAGTCGGCCCCGCCGAGAAGGGCGGCCAGGGCCCGGGCGCGGGCGTCGCAGACGGCGGCAGTCGGCCCCCACACCGTCAGGACCGTGACGGACTGCACCTCGACCTCGACCGACGTCCGTGACAGCCGGGCATCGAGCTCGCCCAGATCGCGGGCCGCCTCGGTCAGGGAAGCGGGCATGCCGGTGGGGCGGGCGTCGTACTGGTCGGCCTGGTCGATGAGTTCGTTCTTCTTGCGCCGCACCTGCTCACGTGCCTTCTCCGCGGGCACGAGGGTGAGGTCGACGGTGTAGTCGACGGGAAAGTCCAGGCTCTCCAGCTGGGCGAACAGGTCGGCGGCGTCCTGGCCGACCGCGGGCGGGCACTCCGCCAAGGCCACCTGCGCCTGGTAGCCCACCCCGGCGTCGGACTCGACCTGCAGCCAGCGCCGTCCAAGCGGTGAGCCGGTGTGCAGCCGCCACCAGGCCCGGCGCCCTGAGCGCCTGGTCCCGCGCCCGCTCCTGAGCTTGCCGCCGCTCCTGAGCTCGCCGCCGGCGGCAGCATTGCCGTCAGGGTCGTCGTCGGGGCCGGGATGGGTGCCGCCTTCCTGTAGGCGGGCCTGGCCCAGGTCGGCGTAGCTGGGGGAGTGCAGCACTCCCTGGTGCAGGCGCCCGCCGTACCGGGTGCTGGTTTCGGCTTCGGTGAGGAGGGGTTCGGTCAGGCCGCGGTGGAGGGCGTGCTGGATCATCCATACGATCTCCGCCGGGCGGGCCGGGCGGAAGGTGATGCCGCCGCCGAGCGCGGCCTCCACCCGGCCGGCCTGCTGCTGGTAGGCGTTCACCTCGCGACGGGCCACCGGCGCGGTCCGCAGTCCCAGGCCTGCAGACAGCTCCGTCCCCACCGCGCCGAGGACCGCTGACAGCTGCAGGGCGGATGCGTCGCTCTGCAGTGGCACCGCCAGCCAGAGGGTGCGGCGGTGCATTTCCTGGCCGGCCAGCAGATCCAGGGCCGCCTCGACGTTCTCCACCCACGGATGCGGGCCGTCGTCCGGCGTCGTGTCGGCCGGTTCGATGCCCTCGATCATGCGCAGGGCGATCTCCCCGGGATCGACCTGCGCGCACAGCCCGAACAGCCGCGGCGCTCCGGACAGGGACCGCACCAGATGTGTGATCCTGGCGAGCTGTTCGTCGCGGACCGCGGCGGGCACATAGGTGCCCTGGACGCTCTCCTCGCCCGGTCCGCGCGCGTCGTGGCCTGGGTGCAGGCGGTAGAGGGCCCACACGCTGCCCTGCGTCGACCAGAGCAGGTGTCCGGCGATGTGCCGGATCGGCACCCTCACCGCACGCCCCCGCCCCGCCCGGCGAGCGCGCGCAGCTGCTGCACACCCGACACCGGGCCCCTCGCCGGCGGCCCTGCCGGAGTAGCCGGCTGCGCGCGACGGCGCCGGAACGGGCGGCCCGCGGCCGGGGCCGGGCCTGCTCCCTGCACGGCGCGGGGCCGAGATGCAGGGCGGGGCCCGGGCGCCTCCTCGATGGTGAAGCCGCCGAGCAGCGGGCGGGGAGCGCGGTCGCGGGCCGCCCGGCCGCCGATCCGGCCCCCGCGCGGCTGCCAGGCCAGCAGCAGCCAGCCCCAGAGCACCTTCACCGGGGCGCGGCCCCGGACGGTGGGACGGCGGACCGTCCAGATCGCCAGAAGCCAGGCCACGATCGGGACCGGCCCCATCCACGACCACCAGCCGGCGGTTTTGACGAGGAGGAAGCCGCCGCCGACGGCGAGTGTGATCTGCGCGGGCGTGTACGGGCCGAGCGGGATTTTCCAGTCCGCGACCTTCCCCAGCACCCAGGGGTGACGGCGGGCGGCCGTGTAGAAGCGTCCCACCCGCCCGGCGGGCGCGCTCACCACCGGCTCCCGGCGCCGGCGGCGTGCACCTGTGCAGCCGGATCCACACCGTGCACGATGCCGGGAGCGGTGGGTGCGCCGCCTGCCGGGTGTTTGACCTCGTCCTCGAACATGTCGGAGAGGTCTTCGCGGGAGTTGTACAGCCCCAGCGCGATGATCATCAGGAGGAGTGCGCCGATCCCGGCCTTCAGTGAGAACTTCTGGATCATGATCACGACGACGAGGGCGAGCAGACCCGCCTGCAGTCCCTTGGTCGCCCAGTCCTGGAGCATGCCGATCCACGCGTCGCCGAACTCGTCCAGCTCCCCGGCGAGCAGCGGGCTGTTCACGGCGTTCACCGCTCATTCCCGGTGCGCGCCGTGCCGGATTCCAGGGCCGCGACGTCCCACCGGCCCGAGCGGGCTGTGAGCGCCAGCTCGTACGCCAGCGGCCACCGCCCGCCCGCATCCCGGGTCTCCACCCGTGCCAGCACGCGGACCTTCGTGTGGTCGGCCGGCACCCGCCCGCCGGCCGCGGCCTTCTCCACGGCGAGGACCTGCTGCACCGTGACCGCCGTGTACGGGGCGGGGGAGACAGCCGTCAGCCGCACCCCGGGGGCGAGGTAGCGGTCCACCCCACCCGCGCCGGTCAGGTAGGCGGCGAGGAACTCCCCGACCGCGGACGACAGCGGCCCCTGCGGAACACGCACGCCGTACGGCGTCTTCGGTACCTCGGCCCGGGCCGGGCCGGCCACCACGGCCGGCGCACCGGTCACAGTGAACGAGTTGCCAGTGCGGCCGGCGGCCACCGGCACCGCGTAGTAGCGCACCGCACCGTCCGCGGACTGCGCAGCCACCGTCACCGACCACACACCGCCCGCGCGCCGCGCGCTGCGCACCGCCGTCACGGACCGGTGCGCTGATCGCCCGCCCGTGACCGGTTCGGGCAGTTTGATGTCCGGCGCCATCGACTGCGCAAGACGGGCCTGCGCACTCATGTCGTCCCTCGTACTGCTGCGCAGCCACGAGCCGACGAACAGCTGCGCATAGCCGGCCGGGTCGGCAGTCGCTGCCGTAGTGCGCACGGTGGCGGGCCTGCCCGTGGCGGCCGCTTCGACCGTGGCCGGGGACGAGGTGACGGCGACGCCCAGGGCGACCGGTCCGGCCGCGATGGCGATCCAGAGCGCCAGACGCGACAGGCGCACGCGTCGCTGCATCGCCTCCAGCCGGACACCGGCCGCCATCGAAACACCGGCCTCGGCCTCGTTCTTGGCAGCCTGCTTTCCAGGAGACATGGTCAAACTCCCAGTTCAGGAACGGATGTTGCTGCCCTGGAGGAAACCTGTCCGCCCCAACCCGACCACCGACCACGAGAGGCCGACCACGGTCACGATGAAGACACGAAGCCCGTGGTCGGGGAGATGGGCCCGACCACAGCAGCTCGGCGGGCTGTTGCTGGATCGTGCCCGCTGGTCGGTTCTGGTGGCCGTCCCCCTGGTCGGGGCCGGCACGTGAGCTGACGGGATGGAACACACGGCCGTACAACACCAACGTCCCTTCCCCCGTGATGCCGGCCGGTGGGAGCGGGAACGATCCCGTGCCCTGCGCACCGGTCACGTCCGCGACCACCGGTGTGCGGCCGTGTGCGAGCCCCTGCTCGTGCATGAACGCAGCCCATGGGGCTGGTTCGCCTGGACCGTGCCCGGTGACGGCACGCTGCCCGAAGTCCCCCACCATGTCGGGGTGCTGGCGCCGGAAGCGACCCGCACCCAGCGCCTGGCGCTTCGGTGGCTGACCCGGTGCCCCGCCCGGTATGTCACCTGGGACACCGCCTGTGTGGGCGCACGCTTTTCCGCGGCTGCCATCGCGCTCGTCAGCGTGCTCGCCGCACTGTTCGCCCTGGACCGCGGCGTTCCTGCCAGCGTCGTACTGCCGGCGATGCTGCTGGCCCCGCTGCTCGCCGAGTACCTGCCCGGCCGCCTGGACGCGAGGGCCGGCGAACACGTCCGCAGCATCGAGGGCGAGAGCGCCTGCCGGTACCTGCAGCGCCTCGCGTCCCTGCACACCTTGCTCGTCGACGCCGCCGCCGGCAGCGACCGCTACGAACTGCGGCGCTCGGTGGAGATCGGCCACCACCTCCTGTGGGAGGCGGTCTGTCTGCTCCAGGCCCAGGACATCCGCTCGGCTTCGGCCCACCTCATCGACTGCGAGCGGGTGATGCTCCAGCTCGTCGGCCAGGTCGCTCAGCTCTTGAGGCGCACCCGCACCGAGGACGCAACGGCCGCCACGGACCGGCCCTGCGGGAACGACGGGCCAGCCGGGGGCGTACCCACCTTCGCAGCCGACGAAGACGCCGCCGCACGTCTGTGGACGCTCACCGTCAATGCGCGGGATCTCTGAACCGGCCTCCCCGCAGCGGAACCCGACGGCCGGAACGGGGCTGAGCTGCGCTGCGGTCAGCGGAGCTGCGGCTCGCGCTGACCACCGCGACCGCAGAACTCTCCCAACAGCGCGGCCGTTCCCCGACCGTGCACGAGCTGGCTGAGCAGCTGGCCGTTTCGCAGGAAGAGGCACTGGAGGGGCTGGAGTTCGCCAACGCGTACTCCGCGCTGTCCCTGGAGGTCCCCGACACGGACGATGAGTCCCGGGCCGTCGCAGACATCCGGGGCGCCGAGGACGAGGCGCTGGAAAGCGTTGAGTACCGGGAATCGTTGAAATCGCTCCTGGATGATGTGCCGCCACGAGAGAAGCGGATCGTGCTCTTGCGCTTCTTCGCGAACATGACGCAGTCGCAGATCGCCCAGGAGGTCGGCATCTCGCAGATGCACGTCTGCCGGCTGCTGGCCCGCACCCTGGCACAGCTCCGCGAGAAGCTGTTGGCCCAGGAATGACGCCGCATGTCCGTGACCGTTCCCCTCATGGGAAAAGGAGGGCGGTCACGCCAGCTGGTGCTGCTCGTCCGCAACTCGTCGCTGACTGCCGGGATTCGACGGTCCCGGTGAGTGAGGCATTGTATCGGCCAGACGGCTCCTGCACGCCTGACGAACGCCGAGGGGCCGCCGTGGCCCGAGTTCTCGCCGACCGCAGCAGCGGCGGCATCCGGTCCGGCGACAGCAACCTCGCCGTCAGCCGGGCAGACGACTGTTACCTGGCAGCCGCCGCAAAGCCGGCGGCTGTCAGGAGACAGAACCCCAGTTGCAGAAGATTCCCTGCCCAGCGCAGCCGCCGGTATTTGGCCAGGGCGATGCGTGACAGGACGCGCAGCTCGTCCAGGTGGTAATCCGCTGTGAGCGCCTCCCGCAGCTGATCGCGATCGCACTCGGCCCAGGTCTGGAAGCTCCCCCTGCCGGAGGCGTCCAGGCGCGGTAGAACGACAGTGAGGAGCAGGTAGACGGCTCCCGCCGCCGCCAGGATTCCCGCCGTGGTGAGGCTGGTGATCAACCATGAGCGATCGAACAGTGCTGTGGTCTGGTCAGTGAACGCGCCCGCTGCGATGGCCACGACGGCAAGGACCACCGAAGCCTGTGTGTTCGCACTCTGCAGTTCGCTCCGTACGTTGGCCGTCTCGTCTTCAGCAAGGGACACCACGGAACTCCCGTCGTGAGAGGAATGGTCAAGACTTGCGGATCACGTCAGCTGGGCTGCTTCCGGTCGCAGCTGCGTGGCGACGCATGCCGAGTGCGGCGCGTTCGTCTGCATTCGGCCAGCAGCCTGAGGACCTCGGGGGAGAGCGTGATGCGCATGGTTGCGCCTGTGTTGCTGGAACCAGACGGATGCGCCCGTGACCTGTTCGGCGGTTTACGACTCGTTCAGGACGATGCATTGAGCAGGGCTCATTCGTGCAAGCGGCAGTGAAGACACCGCGTTGGGCGATCACCCGCGTGTATGCCTGGGCCCACACCGTGACATGCCGCCGGCCACGAGGCCGACGGCCCGGCGGTGCAGGTGGCGGCTTGCCGGGCTGTCCGTTCTCGTGCCCTGGTTGGCGCGCATGACAGCGGCCACCAGACCAGCCGCCTAGGGCGAGGCGGCCTTGGCGGACGTGTTTACGGGGCAGGTCCCTGTGCCGTGTAGAGGGCTACTCGCTCCTGCAGGTTCTGGTGCGTGAACTGGTAGTGCACGCCGTTCTGCCGGAGTACGCCACGTTTGTGCGCGTCGTCCAGGAAGTACATAAGGCGCTTCGGAAGGCGGTCGCCGCGCAGCGCCAGCCACAGCCGGGACGTGGTGTAGCGCCCGTAGGCCGCCCTGAGGAACCCGAAAGCCAGCCCTACGGCCACTGCATTCGCGATGCCGACCTTGAGACCGAAGATGACGTCGCTGCCGGGCTGCCCGGGCGGGAAGCGGGGGCCCAGTCCGGTGCTGACTCCGACGGCGAGACCGCCTGCCAGGGCGGTGGCCCAGAAGGTCCGCCGGTCCCGGAGCAGTGACAGCGCGGGAGTGGTGAAGACGGGAGGTCCCTTCGGCGGCGCCGCCTTCAGGCCTCCTGCGATGCTGCCCAGCACCGCCGTGACGATGCCGACGAGCAGGCCCCGCCGCAAACCCGCCTGCAAGGTCGCGGCGAGACCCATGATGAGGCCTGCGGCCAGGCCCGTCAGGATGCCGCGCAGGGACCAGCGGCGCTCGCGCGCGGGTTCGCTGTGAAAGGCGAGCACCGCGGCGCATCCGGCGCCCAGGCCCAGGCCGATGCCGTTGACGAGCGGAGCGATGGCGATCACCTCCGGCCGGCCGGTGAGGACCGCGGCGAAGCCTCCCGTGAATCCGCCCAGTGCGCCGGCCCGGAAGCCGCCCATCGAGCCCACGGTGATGCAGGCAGCCAGCCCACCGGTCAACGAGGGGCCCACACCCTGCACGGCACCGAACAGCAGTACCGCTGCAACGGTCCCGGTCAGCCCGCCGATCAGACCACCGCCCAGGGCCATGGCCATGCCGGAACGGGAGTCGAACAGGCGTCGCCCAACCAGGCCCCCGGCGACGGCGGCGATGAGCCCGATACCGGCCGAGACGGGAAGATGCAGACCCCAGACGCCCACGGCCGTCGTCAGGGCACCCACGATCAGCCCGGGAAGCAGCCGCGGTCCGGCATCGCCCAGACTCCACCAGTCCAGTGGCGTGAAGCCGTCCCCCTGCACCGTCTCCCGTCTTTGCACATCCCGGGCCAGGAAGGCCAGCCACCGGCGGGTGCGATGCAACTCCTGCGCTCGCTGATCGCGGTAGAGCGCCGGCACGTAAGCGTCCAGCAGATACCGACGGACCGTATCGGGTGTGGTGAATCGCTGATGGAACAGCTCGACGGGGGAGGGGGGAGGCAACACATCCCTGGTGGAGCGTGGCTCAGCAGAAGGCTGCTCTCTGGGCCGCAGGTTGTAGAGGACATCCGCCAGCCGGGCGGCGAGCGGGGTGGTCAGAGCGAGCGCTGAAGCAGCACTGGGCCTGGCCCGTATCTGAGCAGCCATCTCGTCCCAGCGGGCACGGGTGTCGGGCCCGGTGGTCGCATGCTTGAGATGCTCAAGCACCGTTTCGACGGCCAGCGGCAGCAACTCCACTCCCGCTGCCCCCGCCAACTCCACCTCGGCGTCGTGCTCCGGGCGAAGGGTCTCGCGCAGAGCAGCGCCGCGAGAAGCCACGACCATGCTGCGGTGGCTGCCGAGAGCTTCGTTGATACGCATGACGCCGATGCCTCGCCACTCCTTGGGCAGCTCATCGAGCCCGTCGAGAACGGGGAGGATTCTCCGCTCCTGCAACAGGGCACGGGCGATCGTGCGTCGATAGGTCACCCCATCGATCTGGTAGGCGACTTTGCGGTGCAGTCCTTTGAGGTTGGCGATGAGGCTCTGCTCCAGAAGATCATGAAGGCTTTGCTCGACCGGGTTCCACGAAGCAAGAGAGACGTAGAAGGGGACCGGTGTCCCCGGACTGCTCTCGCGCTGCGCGAGCAGGTCCAGCAGGAGGCGAATGAGAAGGATTGTCTTTCCCGCGCCAGGCTCCCCCAGGACGAGCAGCCGACAGGTGGGAGTCCGATGCAGAACATCGGCCAGTCTGGTCGCATCGGCCAGCTCACCGGGACTGCCGGCCCACGTCGTCTCGTCAACCGGCGAACCGGGCCATGTCCGGGCCAGCGCGGTGAGAGACTCCCAGGGCTGTACCAGATCCGGGTCCGCCGCCTTCCACCGCACCGTCAGGAAGTGGCCCGGCACACGCAGATCGAACTCTTTGTTCCAGTAGTTCCTGGTCGCGTCCGCCAACGCATCGGCCCAGGCCGCCAGCAGCCGCTCGGGCCGTCGGCCGAACAGGGTGACGGAGATATTCCCGCCGACCTGGACAACCCAGCTGAACGGCCCGGCTTTCGCGTCCTGGCTGACATGGCGGGGCGGAGGAGGGCGGTTGCCGTCCTCCGACGCCATCATTCACCGTTGATGGTGACGTCTCCGCCGACCTGGATGACCTTGCTGCGCCGGTCCGCCTGCGCATTTTGGTAGACGCTCGTCACGCGCTCCTGCTCAGGTCCGGGGAGTTGCCGAGCGATGTCCTCCGCCAACTGCCGAAGGTCTGCTCGCAACTGCGTGTTGTCGCCTGCCAGTTGCGCCAGGCGCGCCTGCCAGACACGAATCAGGGCCTCCTCTGCCTCCGGCGAGGGCGTTTGCATCGCTTGCAGGGCCAGGACGTACCGATGCAGGAAAGCCAGTTCATCCGGAGCTGTTTCCGCCTGCTCGGGACGAGCACGCTGCCACCACTGCACCAGGGCGTTGACGGCCCGCTGCCAGCCGTCGGTGGCCATCGCGCTGATCAAGGCCGTAGCGGCTGCCATGGTGATCGGATCCATCCGCCCCCCACGGTCGTGGCATCGGCCGGTGCGCCGCGACCAGACCGGAGAACCAGAGTGACGTACCCGAAGAAGCGGCGCAATGCCCGAAATGCATCGGAGCGGTATCATATGGCCCGCCGAATAGTCAGACGGAGCAGACGCCACATACGCATCGGGCCTGTGCCGCTCTGCAACGGCAACCGGGGACACCTGGCAGACGGCCTCCGCTTTGCCAGCAGGCTCTCGCAGGACAACCGGACCGTTCGCTGACACCTTCATGACGGGACAGCGTGAGGGCGGGGGAGAGGGCGGGCAGGCGCGCATGCCGGTGCGCCTCACACACCCTGCCGGAAGACATCTCAATACAAGTTCCCACGGGCGGCCGCCGCTTCTGTGCCCGCGCGACGTGCCACCGCCCCGTTGTCGCCGGGGAGAATCAGAGGCGATGGAGCGATGCCACCAGCGCGAGGGCTGTATGCAGTGGACCACTGAGGAACAGGCCGCGATTCGCGATCATGCCGCGGTGTTGGGGATCTCCGCGCAGGAGTACGTCCGTCAATCCGCCGGCAGCCGGGCACTCGACTGACAGCGGCAGCAGGAGACGTTCCGTGCAATGGCCCAGCGCCGAGGGACAAGTGTCGAACGGCTCCTCGAACGGGGCATGCTCACGGACGACACGGCCCGACCGCCGCCGGGCGGACGACCCGTACACGCTGCTCGCGCCTGCATCGTCACAGCGGTTCTCGTCGGCCACCCGCCAAGGGGTGACGCTGTGCATCGCGAAGGGCCGCACCTCTCACGTCCACAGCGCGCAGGCCGCTTCGCGCGCCTCCCTGCAACCGGCGGTCCGTGCCGCCGTGGCCGCGGGGTGGGGAAAGGGCGCGGCGCCGTCGGCTCGCTGGGCCCGCTGTGCCGGTCAGCTTCCCGGCGGGATGCCTCCAGTACGGCCGCCGAATGAGCCTGCATGAGGCGAGTGCTCCTCCCGTCACCGCAGATCGCAGACAGCTGGCAGGAGGGCCGGGGTGCCGTCAGATGAGTGTTCTAGGGTGCGTGTTGCCCGATCGTCCCCAGGCGTCTGCCCAGGCCGCTTGAGGTTCCCGATGCGGTGGTTCCTTCAGTGCGGCTCAGATCTGCCCTCATCAGGCCTGCCCGATCTGGGTCCGGGACAGTAACGGACAGCAAAGGCCCGTGGAGGAGCGATGTTGTCAGGTAGCGCCCCGTATATTCAGCAAGGACTTCAAGGCATGCTGTAACGCCGTCCGCGGAGTCGGTGAGCCGTTGGACCCTGCCTGCGAAGTCGCGGCCGCTCGGTGCGGAGGGAGTATCGTTTCCGGGCTCGAATGACTCAACGAGTTCTCCGTCAGTCATGTAGTGCAGCGTGGTGAGCGCATGCCCGGTCCGGCTCAGAATGAATGCTTCTGTCTCCTTCGAGAGTGCACGTCGGATTCCGGGTGTGAAGCCGATGCAGTTTTCGAACTCGATACAAAAGGACCAGTTCCCGAGACTTCCCGCACGCAGTGCGGTACTTGTTGCGCTCGGCTCGTAGATTCCGAACCACTCCTCCGACGTAAGCCATCGGGCCCTGGCGGTGTCGGCGCCATACGCTTCGAGTACGTCCTCAACGCTGCGTCCCGCCGACAACGTGAGACAGAATTGTCCCGATTGGGCCAACGTCCAGGGTTCTGCCGTCATTGCGCCCTCCGTCACCACCGAATCAAACTGCCAATATTTCCGTCAACATGGCCGTGCGCCCACGGCATCCGCAGCGGGCGCACGACGTCAACCTGCTCTCCTAGAACAGTACGCCCAGATAGAAGGGGTCATTGTTGATGATTCGCTGATTCTGGATCAGGTTGCTGTAGGCCGTGCCGGCCAGCTGGTTGACTCCCAGGGGGACGTGCCCGCGGACGCACGGTTCCGTGAGCGTGACAGGCCTGGCGGGATCCGCCTCATAGATGTTCCACACGCCATCCTCAAGAAGCGGGACGATCTCGGCGCACAAGCCTCCGTCGGTTCCTCCCTGCCACGTTGAGGCGAAGGGGAACTCGTCACAGGAATCATCCGGGACGACATCGGCGGGCTTCCTTACGAAGGGGATCGAGCTCTGGGTACCGCAGGTCTTCAGCCGTCGCGTCTCCCCGTCCAAGGCTCGGGTCATAGGCTGCCCTGAATACCGGCCCCACTTGCCAGGAAGACTGTATTGCGCCCAGTCATAGGTGGCGGCCGCTGCGCCGTAGGTGGCAATCGGCAGTTCCAGCTTAGGAGACACGCTGGGCAGTGCACAGCCCGTGCTCGTATTGCCCGACTCCGTCAGCGCGGAGTCGCATCGGATGGGACGAGGATTGGACCAGTTCACCGCAGGCACGGGAACAGGTGCGGTGCCGGTCTGGAACATAGTCATGCGATAGCTGACCGTGGCCGCGTCAGCCACACCGACCGCTGGAACGTTGGAGTAGGACACCCTCCCCGTGGCCACGGCCAGCTCCGTCAACACCCTGTTCCCCTCCCAAGGGTTCTTGTTCGTCGCCGTGCACTGCGAGGTGCACGATGCTTCGATGGCGACACTCAGGCTCGTCAGCTGACCGGTGAAGTCAACGGCCTCGACCACGAGATCGTCATCCCATGCACCTGAGCGCGGGTTGAGCGTGGCACTGGAACTCACGTAGAGGATCGCCGTACCGAGGACCTCCTGCTGTGAACCTCGCAGTGTGAACGTCACCTTCACCTCGCGAAGGCAGGCGCTCAGACGCTCAAAGTGCCAGTAGCCGGAATCCGCGATCCCGCAAACCTGAGCTGCGGCGGCCGAACCCGCACGGCTTGCAGAAGCTGTGCGAGCAGACGGTGCGGGGGCCGGTGCTAGCGAAGTGCACACACGTGTAGCGCCGGAACGCCGCTCCGCGGATCCTGGAGCGGTTGGCGCGCAGGTCTCCTTCGCGGAGGAAGCCTGCACCGTGTTCGACGGCGTGACGGCACGCAGCTCGGGCCGATATTGCACCGTCCCAAGCAATCGGCCGTGCGTGCGCTCAGGCTCCGAAGTCTGCGTGCTTGCCAGCGCCTGATTGGGGAGCAAGATGAAGGCGAGGGTTATTGCCGCCAGCGCAGCTCCCAGTCTTCGCCAACTCACTATGAAGTCCTTCCCTGTTGCGGTTTGAGGGTATGGCTAGCACCACGCCGGAACCATGGAGACTTCATGGTCAACAGCCTGGTAGCTGAACCGTACTGGCGCATGGCCTGAGGGAGCGGAACGAAATCGGCCAACATCATTTCGGTAAGCCGAGTGTGGACATCCATGCGGAGGGCCGAGGGAAATCTGGCGCGTTTTCATCCCGGTCCGGTTCTGCGTAGGCCCGGCAATGGGCGGGTGCGCGAATGCCCCTGATACTCTCTCCACTGGTTCCATGGTTTTAGCGAGAGCTCATGCCGGTCATTCGTCACCGTCCACGACCGGTCTGCTCTGCCCGTGACAGGCCCGGCGGTCTGGCGATGTTCCTCCTCGCAGAAGTCCGGCGCTTTGCCGGATGAGAAGCCGTATGCCTCAACTGAGCCTGGCGCGGGCGGTGCCAGCCGTCGGCTACACCCGGGACGGAACATCCCGGGTCGTGACGATGACATGGCAGGCGTGTCCGCCAGGAGGAGGACTCGCCGAGCGAGATGAGCATCTCCATCAGACGGTCCCCGGGCTGACGGTGACGCGCCCCCGGCACCCCGCTAGGGTCCCGCCATGATCAGTGAGGCTGCACTGCGCGGGTACATCTTGGAAGAGGTCCTGGCCTGGATGCTGCGCTCCAGCGGATACGAGGTGCTCACCGCCCAGGACGACGGTGAGAAGCCGCCGTGGAAGACGCTGGAGGAGCGCAACCACGGCCTGGTGGTACGCGGCCGCGGAGCCTGGCACCAGGCAGACACACTGGGGCAGTTCCGCTACGTACCGCCGTTCTCCCTCCCTGTCCGCCTCTTCGTAGAAGCGAAGTTCACCCGGAACAAGGTGCGCCTGGCCACCGTCCGCAACGGCCACGGTGTCGTGCACGACGTCAACGAGAACGTCATGACCACCCTCACGACGCACGCCGGCCCGCGCCGGCCCCGAACCCGGTACCGGTACAGCTACGCCATCTTCTCCACCTCCGGATTCAGCCAGGACGCCCAGGAGTTCGCCCTCGCCCACCAGATCTCGCTCGTCGACCTGTCCATGCCCGACTTCCGAAAACTGCGCACCCTGGTACGTGCCGCAGCAAAAGACATCCACACGGCCATGGGCGAGATACCGGCAGCCGGCCTTCCGACCGTCCACGAGATCCGCAACTACCTGCGAGGACCCCTGCTGAACCTCTGGGAACAGCCGGTCGTTACGGAACCCTCGCTGACCACCCCACTCGACGTCCTGGCGGACAGCCTGAGCAGCCGGTCCACTCTGGGCCTCCTCCTGGCCTTTCCCGCCGCGCCATTCGTGCTCGGACTTGCCACCGACGACCTGTACGGCTTCGTCAATTACGCACGCCAGCACCCCACCCACTCCGTCCGGCTGCGCCGACTCAGGCAGACAGGACCGCACCCGGTCTGGCAGATCCAGCCCCTGGATGCCCCGGCCGCCTACGCGCTGACCTTCGGCCTCCCCGAACAAGTCGAGACATGGATCCTCGATCAGGAAACGAGTACGTCATCCCGCACGCGCTGGGTGAAGGAGAGCATGCTCTCCGCCATGACCCTGTACTGGATGGACGGCGACCACGCCCACACCTTCCAACTGCGCTACGCGGCAGCGGAAATCATCGAGCAACGCGCGGACGACCCCGCACCCTGGCACCACACCTTCCCGCCACAGCCTCCGATCGGCTGAACACCGCCACGCCACCGGATGCGCGGCCTTCTCGGCTGCCTGGCCGGGAGCCGCAGCGCAAGCGGCCGGGCCGCAGCTTTGGCATGGGCCGGTCCACCAAGACGAAGGTGTAGTGCCGGTCCCAGATCAGATATCGGATTACAGTTGAGAGGCAGGTGGGGGGATGCTGTTGACGACGGGGCAGGCCGCGGACGAGCTCGGCTGCGCCGTGACGACCTTCCGCCGCCTCGTCCGTGCCGAGGTCCTGCCTGGCCTGGGCCGGCGAGGGGTTCCGTGTAATGGTGCCGCTGGAAGCCGTCCAGGAACTCCGTGCCCGTCAGACCGCCTCCCTGGACCATCTGCCGGTGTCCGAACTCGCGGTGCTGCGCGTCGATGTGGCCCGGCCAGTCCAGGAACCCGACCGCCTATGGATCGGCTTTGCCGCCTCCCTGCCGCCCGCGGACCTGCTCAGGGCGCTGCGTGGCTGGTGGCGCTGCGACGCGGCGAGCGTTGCAGCGGCCGGCGTCCTGCCCGTGACGCTGTCCGGCTACGTGGTGGCGGTGCTGACGGGCCTTCAGGAGTGGGAGAGGAACGACCAGGGCCGGTACGCCTTCCCGCGGGCGCGGCTGACCGGGTACGTCACCGACCTGGTCACCCCCCCTCACGCAGGTGACGGCCGAGAGTGAAGCCGACCGGAAGCTGGCCGACCTGCTGCTGGGCACCCGGCTTACTTCTCACTCGGGTGGAGCGATCGCCTACGTGCCCACCCGCACCACCAACTGAACCGCCGGTCTCTAGGGACCGTGATGGGCGCACAGAACACACCGCCGCTCTTGCCGACCTGCGCGGCGTGCGGGACGAGATCAAGAAGACCCGGGCGATCCTGGCCCGGCTGGAGGCGCAGCGGGACAAGCAGGCCGGGCTCCTGGCCGGTCACGACAAGGCGAAGGCGGAACGGATCGCCCCGGCGGCCGGGCTGAGTCTGGCCGAGGTCGTCGCCCTGGCCCCCGCAGGCCTCGCTGCCGCGCAGGAGAAACCGCCGGCCGTGAACGCGCCCCCGCCTGCTGGCCTTGACCGGTCCGGCGGTGGCATCGGCCTTCTCGGCCGTTTGCCCTCTCTGCAGGGAGAGGGCAAACGGCTCTTTTCCTGCGACGCGCTGCGTCGGTCTGTGCCGTGAACTCGTAGCCGAGGAGGTCACGGCCGCCAGTGAAGAGGGCTCGGCGGATTCAAGGTGGCTGTCGGTCCGCATGCTGGTGAGGGTTTCTCCTGTTGTGGAGTCCCAGGCGGAGATCGTGTTGTCGGATGAGCTGGCGAGGTACTTGCTGTCGGGGCGGCTACTGCTCTGGCCCTGGTGCCGCGGAATCTGTGAACGACGGCTTCTGTGGCGATGTCCCTGACTCGGAGGTCGGCGGGAGGATCGACGATGGCCAACTGACTGTGATGAGGCCTTCGCTGCGAGGGGTGCCGTTCTGGGCGTCGCGGCGCTGCCCACCACCCCGTCGCAGCAGAGGGTTGCCTCTCCCGGCGGGCGGGCCCGCCCGCCTGCTTCCGCCGCGGGGCCGGCGGTGACGAACGGCCGCGGGGGCAAGGGGCCCTCCGAACGGGTGGGATTGGCGGTTCGCATGGCGAGTTGTGAGGCGGCTTCTCTAGGCTGCGGCGGCATGAAGGGGCGGCGTCCGGCGACCGCCTCACGAAGACAGCGCGGGAGAGCACGGGTGGAGCCCTACAGCAGGCACGGCAAGTTGGTGCGGGACCGGATTCCTCAGATCATCCGGGAAGAGGGGGCAGAGCCGGTCATCTACACAGCTGGCCGGGAGGAATACCGCAGTCGGCTGAGGGACAAGCTCGGCGAGGAGGTCGCCGAGTTCCTTGAGGCGGACAAGGACTCGGCGCCGGAGGAACTCGCGGACGTGCTGGAGGTCGTGCGCGCGCTCGCCGCGGACCTGGGGGTCGATGCGGATCAGATGGAGAAGATCCGTGAGACCAAGGCGAGTGAGCGGGGCGGCTTCGCCGACCGGATCGTTTGGACGGGCAACCGCTGACCGCAAGCCGTCCTCAGCGAAGAGTGGGCACAGGGCTTCGTGCACAACTGTGTATGCGGCTGGGGACGTTGGTTGGTACGCGATTCACGTCCGGGGCTTGGCCAGGACGGCATGGCAGACCCCGGGCAGCGGCAGCCCGGGGACGGCGGCGGGGGTGAGGCCGGCCCGGCGGGCGAGGGCGGTGATCTCTCCTGGGTCGATGCCGCGCTGGAAGGTCCCTTTGCTCTGGCTGGACCAGAAGCCGTCGTGGTGGGCCGTCCAGCCGCCGTCCGCGGCAGCCTTGGTGATCTCCTCCGGTGAGCGGGTGACGACCACGACATGGCCGCCGGGGCGGGCGAAGGACGCCGCGTCTTTGAGTGCCTGGATCCGCTGCCAGGGGTCGGGCAGCACGTTGAGGACGAACATCGAGGTGACCAGGTCGAAGCCGGTCCGCTCGGGGCGGGGCCAGCCGAAGTCGTCGTGCGGGTCGAAGCCTTCGGCATCCAGGCCCGCCGAGCGGTAGTGGGCGATGTCGGCGCCGCGGCCACAGCCGTGGTCCAGGACGCTTCTGACGCCGAGGGGGCCGGTCAGGTGCTCGGTTACGGCTCGGGAGGCCGGGGAGGGGGCCTGGCGGCTCATTGCCGTCCTGTGGGGCTTGTACTCCCTCTGGGCCGGGGCTGCGGAGTTGTGCCCGGTGAGCTCGCTCAGCGCGAAGAGCACGTCGTCCGGCTCGCCCGCCTGGCCGGTGACGGGCAGGTCGATCAGGAGCGCGGAGTGGTCGGTGAACGCTCTGGGGCCGGTCCGCACGGTCGCGTCCGGGGTGATGGTGGTTGTCGCGGTCAGATGGTCGCTGAGCAGGGCGAGGTCGCAGCGGAAGCGGCTGGGCTTGCCGGAGAAGACCCGCTCGAAAGTGAAGGCGGGCGCTGTCTCGGCGGTGGTGTCGACCAGACCCGCTCCCTGCATCAGCTGTTGCAGCGACTTGCGTTCGGCGTCGGTGGTGAAGGTGCTGATTTCCTCGCCGAACAGGCCGTCCTCGGGGCGGGGGGCGAGGTTGAAGTCCCCGCAGATCAGCAGAGGGCGACCGTCCTGGGCGGCGGCCATGGCAGCGAGTTCGGCCAGCTGGGCGACCCGGGCGGTGCCGGCATAGGCGTCGAGATGCACCTGGAGGACGGCCAGCCACTCCAGCTCGATCCGCTGGACCCACGTCCTGGGTGAGGATACGGCCGCAGGGGCGAGGTCTTCGCTGGTCCAGGCGGCCAGGTGTCCGTCGCCGCCGGCGAAGGTGAAGCCGCCGAGCGCGGGCGGTGTCCGGTCGGCGGGCTTGAATGGCTCCTGGGCGAGCAGGGCCGTCACACCGTGCTCGCGGAGCCAGGCGGCGAGGTTAGCGCGGGCGCCGGCGGCGCCGAGACGCTTGTTGAGGTTGACCGAGGCCAGCAGCACGAGGGGTCCTTAAGGTCACAGGGGCAGGGGCCTACCGGAGGCGGCCTCGTCACGGAAGGCGTCCCAAAGGACGTTGAGCGGGTGGGAGGCGTCATAGGTTTCGCGTTCGCCCTTGCGGGCGAAGACACCGGAAATCAGCTGGAGCATGGGGTCGAAGTCGTCGGCGAAGTCGATGAGCCGGAAGTCTTCGCTGGTGGGCAGGCGCCCGTCGACGGCAGCCTCGCCGATGGAGCGGGCACACAGCATGCACCCATAGGTCATGCGGGATCGCAGCAGGGCAAGTCCGTAATAGATGTCGTCGATCTCGGCGGCGATCTGCAGCTGCGAACGGAAGTCCGGGCCGTACCAGCGCTCGACGAAGTCGGTTATCACCCCGTGGGAGGGGATGACCAGCGGCAGCGTCCGCAGCCGGTCGACGCCGACGGTCCTGGCGGCGAGCTCGCGCACCGTGAGGTTCGTCAGCAGGGCCAGGCCTTCGCGATGCCATTCGAGGAAGTCGTACTCGGGGGCGACTCGCTCGGCGGCGGCCTCGGCCGCAAGCCCGCCGCACAGCAGGTCGACCTGGTTGGAGTCCAGGCGTTTCCAGAAGTCGCGGGTCCGCACATGCACGACCTTCAGCTCGACCTCCCGCTCCAGCAGCTGCGGGGCTACCCTCTCCCACACCCGCCCCAGGAATCCGAGGGTGAACTCGGTCGTACCCACCGTCAGCGTCGAGCCGAGCCGGCGGCGGGAGTCGGCGATGCCCTGCAGCCAGTCGGCGAACGTCGCCCGGGCCCGCTCGACGACCTCCAGACCGGTCGGGGTGAACAGGAAGTCCCTGCCCCGTCCCTGCTTGACCACCAGCAACTCACCGGTGAGAGCCTGGAAGTTGCGATTGAGGATGTCGAGCTGCTTCTGCACGCTGGACTGCTCACGCCCGAGGACCTTCGCCGCGGCCAGCGCGGTCCCCGCCTCACGGACGACGATCAGCGTCCTCATCTGGTCCCAGGTCAGATCCAGCAAGTCCGGGGAACAGGCCATCAGGTCAGCGCGGAACCCTTCCGGGCCCGGCACCTTCAACGGTCCGGACGGCAACGACGGCACCATCACGCTCCTTCCCTGATGCGGCCGCAACCAGCTTGCACTGTTCGCACGGCCAGCAGAACTGAACTTCTCCGCATTTCACCCCGAGAAAACCTTAAAATGTCCTATCGGACATATAGATATCGCGGACTATCCCGGGGAACATTTCAGCATCTGCCTTCGATCCGAAAGGCGATGCCCACAGCGCTGCCTACATCTTCGGGAGTGAGTCATGCTCTCAACCGAGTCGATCACCTGGCTGATCAGTCAGGGTGCCATGGAATGGACCGGCCAACTCCGCGGTGACGGCCTGCTGCTGACGCTTGGCTCGCCGCTGCAGCCGCTTTCAGCACCGGGCACGCTGGTGGTCGACCTCGCCGACCAGTCCAGCATCGACGACCTCTACGGCGAGCCTGTCACCGAGTGGAAGACGCAAGGGGAGATCTCACGGACGGCGAGTGGGCAGTGCTTGAACCGCTGCTCCCCAGGAGTGACAACCGGTGCGGCCGGTGGCGGGATCACCGGCAGGTGATCAACGGAATCATTCATCGGCTCAGCACCGGCTGCCAGTGGCGCAAGCTGCCCAAGCATTTCGGCCCATGGCAGACCATCCATAAGCGCCATGCCCGGTGGTCGGCCGAAGGCACCTGGGACCGACTGCTCCAGCACGTCCAGGCCGTCGCCGACGCGGTGGGTGACATCGACTGGAACATCAACGTCGACTCCACCTCGATCCGGCCCACCAGCACGCCGCCGGCGCCTCGACCGATCCGCCACCAGCACCCCCGCATGCATCAAAAGGGGCCCTGTAAAGATTAGTTCACTTGCGTGCGCACATGCGCCGACGCCTGTTCCTGGATGAGGCGGAGCGGCCGGTGAGGCCCTCGGCCGCTCCCGCGGCGGGCTGACTCAAAAATCATCTGGCGGCAGACGGCAGATGCCGCCCGCTCTCCCTGGTCCTCACCCCCGGACAACGGGCGGACTGCACGCAGTTCGAAGCGGGCATGGACAAGATCCGCGTTCCGCGACTCGGCACGGGCCGACCACGGAGACTGCCGGACAGCGTCGGTGCCGACAAGGCGTACAGCAACAGCCTGATCCGTAGCGACCTGCGCCGACGCGGCATCCGGCACGTGCTCCCGGAGAAAAGCGACTCCAGAACTGCCCGTTGCCGCCGAGGTTCAGACGGCAGCCGACCGCCAGGCTTCGACAAGACCCGGTACAAAGCGAGGAACACCGTCGAGCGAGCGATCAACAAGATCAAGCAGTTCCGAGCCGTCGCCACCCGCTATGACAAACGCCGAGACATCTACCTCGGCACCGTCACTGCGGCCGCACTCCTCATCTGGCTCCGTTGTTGACCAAGAACTTCTACTGCACGAGGTCGTTGCGTGTCCGATTGATCTTGTTAATCAGGCGGCGGGCCCTCTCATCCGGCGTTTCGATGCCCGATTCCCCGTGAGCTCCTGCCTCGCTGCCCGACGAGAACAGCGGCACCGGCGACACGTACTCGACCACAGCCTTGTACGTGACGGTATCGATGCGGCCATCGAGCAACGCCAAGCGTAGGGCGAGCAGTTCCCTGCCCTCGTGGCACCCAGCCCACCCGCCACAGACGCGCCGGACAGCACTGTCTGCATCGGCCTGATGACACTGGAACAGCCCTGTGGGCTGATCAGGAGTGTCGGCGTCGTAACGCCGGAGCTTCGCATACTCCTCACTGGCCCAGATCCCCGCAGGCACATCACGCCGATAAGGACAGCTCTCGCAGGGACGCAGCGCAGGAGGCCGAAGTGACGAGGACATATAGGCAGTATGGCCGAGAGTCATGATCGGGGAGTCACTCTCTAGCCGTTCCCGCTTCAGACGCTCGCCCAAGGCGGCAGCAAGCCACCCACCGCCTGGGGCAAGCGTTCCGGGTCTCCACCGGTGACGACAACCTCATCTGATGGACGCCACACGCGGTCGGCCACCGTGCACACGGTGGCCTCGGCGGCGAGCCTCCAGGCGAGGCAGCCACGAAACAGCCCCGGCCGTCCCGGATGTGCTACCAGGAACCGCCTGACGATCATGGGATCGGAGCGGGTGGAGTCCGTCTGAGATGGTCAGAGTTGTGGTGGTGGTCGGCCGGTGGAGAATGGGGCCCGACGGCACCACTGCGATTGTGCGAAGGCGGTATGGATTCTTTCGACTTGGGACGCCTGACGGACCATGATTTCGAGGTCGTCTGCCGGGATCTTTTCGGTGAGATTCTCGGCATGCCGCTAGAGCTCTTCCCACGCGGCCGGGACCGGGGGATCGATCTGCGTCACACGGCGGCGGACGGAACCATGACGGTCGTCCAGTGCAAGCACTGGCCCAAGGCTGCGCAGGCGACGCTGACGAGGCGCCTGGTCAAGGAGGAGCTGCCCAAGGTCCTCGCGCTGAAGCCGGCCCGGTACCTCATCGCCACGAGCGTGGGCCTGACCGTCGACGGCAAGGACACGATTCGCGATGCGTTCGCTCCTTACGTGCGCACCACCGGCGACCTCTACGGTGTGGACGAGATCGTCGCCGAACTGCAGAGCAGACCCGAGCTGGTCCGGCGCCACTTCCGTCTCTGGCTGAGCGGCACCGCCGTACTGCAGACGGTGCTGAACCAGGAGAAGTACGTGCGCTCGTCCTGGTTGCGCAAGCGGATCCCGCGCGCGGCGGACACCTTCGTCCCGCACGAAGGCTTCGACCGGGCGAAGGCCATCCTGGACGAGCAGCGCGTCTGCGTCATCGCCGGGATCCCGGGGGTGGGCAAGACGACGGTGGCCCTGATGCTCGCTGCGTGGCTCATGGGCAACGGGTACGAGGTGCATGAGATCTCGCAGGATGCCGAGGAGATCGCGGCGCTGTGGCGCGAGGACACGCCCCAACTGTTCCTTTATGACGACTTCCTGGGCCAGACGACGCTGGAGTCCCAGCTCAACAAGAACGAGGACGCCCGCCTCATCGACATCATCCGGGAAATCCAGGAGGCTCCGGACAAGGCACTGGTGATGACGACCCGTGACTACATTCTGGAGCACGCTTTGCTGAAGCACGACAGGCTCGGCACCCCGGACGTCACACGGGCGACCAGCGTCGTCCACCTCACCGACCTGAGCCTCGGTGTCAGGGGCCAGATCCTCTACAACCACGTCCACCACGCGGAGCTGCCCGCCGAGCAGAAGAGGCCGTTCGCCGACCGGGCAGTGTGGCAGCCCATCGTCGAGCACCCCAACTTCAGCCCCCGACTGATCGAGGAGACGCTCCGGCTCGCCGCTCGGCAGGAGCAGGACGTCGCCGCCGCCGTACGGAAGAACCTTGACGATCCCCGCCGCATCTGGGAGCGGATCGTGGAGAACGATTTGACCGACGCCGCGGTGCATCTGCTCGAAGTTCTCTTCACCCTGCGCACGGCCACACTGGACACGCTGAGCGAATCCTGGTCCTGGTATCGCAAGGAGCGTGGGCTGGAGGCAGACGTCCGGGCCTTCCACCGGGCGCTGCAGGTGCTGGACGGCACGATGGTCGCCGTTGCGCAGCACACGGTGTCCTTCCACAATCCGTCGATCGCGGACTACCTCCGCTTCCATCTCGACGCCGGGCGGGCCCCGATGGCCGCGCTCCTGGGCGCGCTGGTCGACCCGGTGCAGATTCACAGCCTGATCGACGCGGCCGGAATAGCGGACGGGGCCGGCATTCTCGCCCAACTCAAGGCGGAAGCCGCACGGACCGAGTCCGCGGTGCTGGGGACGGCGGAATTCATTGAGTGGTCCCCTGAAGTCGCAGACGAGAGCGAGGCGTCCAACCTCCAGTGGATCCTGGAGACTGCCGAGCTGTTGGACTCCGCTCCGCTGGCGGCGCATGTCGTCAAGGAGAGGGGCCCGGACCACTGGCACGGCGAGCACGTCGAGCACCTCGTCAGTCTGGTGCATGCCATGACAGGCAGCCGGCTCATCGCCCATAAGGACGTGGCGCGCTTCGCCGGTGAAGTAGCGGACGCAATCCGGCTGGACCTGGCGGAGCAGGTCGAGGGCGGCAACTGGTACGGGGCCATCGGCCTCTATGAAAACCTGAAGGAGGTTCCCGGCGGCTCGCTGAGCGGCCCCCTGCTGGAGGCTCTCGTCGAGTGCGCGCTCGAGGCGCTTCACCTGGTCGCCGGTGAGGATGCATCCTTGTTCGACGCTCATCCGCTGGAGACGCTGCTGCAGTTTCTGTTCGACCAGGGCTATGAAGGTGGCGCGGACGACGAGTTCGCTGAGGACTTCGCCACCGTCCAGAAGTGGGTCGACCGGTTCGCCACGCTTCGCAAGGTGCCACGCTTCGCGCCCCGTCAGGAGACCGCCGCACCAGGCCCGTACAGCGACGAGGAGCGGGACCGCGAGGTCATCACCGAGCTCATGAAGGGGCTGAGAGACCCGGATATCACCCCCGGCGTATAAGAATCCCCCGCACGGGGCACAGGGGTCCCGGCCACTCGGCCGGGACCGCTTGTGCGCGTTCCGGGTGGGATTTCGCCGAATGCGCCCGCCTGCCGGCCGTGCCCGCCAGGGTGGGCCGGGTGACCGTCCCCACCCCAGACCTCTGGCACCACTACGGCCGCGCCCGCAACGCCACCGACCACGCCGTGCCCGACCGCTTTTTGTGGACCTGGGGCCAGGACAGCGGCCCCGGAATCGACCTCCTCGGCACGGTCACCGGCCGGTGCGTGGGCGACCTCGGCGCCGGGGCCGCCCGGCACGCCGCCCACTTGGCCGTCCACCACCGGCCCGCCCGTATCGACGCCGTCGACGCCTCGCCCGCCCAGCACGCCGCGGCCGGCACCCTGTACGGCCATCTCGCCCCGCGCCTGCGCCTGATCCACCGTGACGTGACCGAGCATCTGCACACCAGCGCGGGCATCTACGACGTGCTCTACAGCGTCTTCGGCGCCGCCGACTTCACCGACCCGTACGGCCTGCTGCCCGCAGTGGCACGCGCGCTGCGCCCCGGCGGGCGGCTGGTGTTCTCCACCCTCGCCCATCACCTCGGCGGCGCGCCCGCCCGCCTTGACGTGCAGCACACCGACATCGCCGCGAAGACACCGCACGGTGAGACCGCCACCCTGCGCCGCTGGGTGCTCCAGGAACACGTGTGGACGAAACTCCTCGATGAAGCCGGGTTCACCCGGATCCGCACCGAGGTGCTGTCCGGCCGGGCAGACCCGCGGGGCGCCGACACGCTCCTGGTGACGGCGTTCCGCACGGGTGGTTCATGACGGCTCCCTTGCCGCGGAGGACGTCTTGCGCAGGCGCAACTCCCTGCGCAACCCGGCTGGTTCCCGCCTGCGGCCCGGCACCGCCGCAGGGGGCGGGCCCGGGATCCCGCCGTGCCGTGCCCGGGCGGATGCCGGGCGCCCGGCGGGCGGTGGTTCCGCCGCCCGGGACAGCATTGCGGACCGGCCCCTTCCGGCAGCCTGGGTGACGGGCAGCTGCCGGTGTCCGGGCTCCCGGTGGCTGCTGCTCGTACCGGGGGCGATCGCTCTGGCAGCACCCGGTCATGAACGGCCTCGGTGCAGCTGCTTCGGGCACGGTGCCCGAGAAGCACATGCCTCACCGGTCCGTCGCCCGCTCCTGACGCCTGGGACAAGTGGCCCCGGCGCTCACAGGGCGTCCAACCCCACTATTGCGATCATCACAGTATTTTGCGACAATCGCATTTATGGATTTGATCGGTGACATCACAGCCATCCGCATCCCGCTGCCGCAGCCCGGCGACGTCACACCCGAAGAGCTCTACCCCGACGTGCGCGAACAGGCCGAACGGGCCCGCACCGCCGACGCATCCGCCCTCGAAGCCCAGTGCGACGGCCTCGGCGAGGACGCCCTGCTGCTCGCCCTCGGCAACGCCCGCGCCCGCCGCGAGGCCGCCGACCGCGAGATCCGCCATCTCCTCGCCTACGGCCGCGAGTTCCACGGCGACCGCCCCTACAAACTCGACGCCCTCGCCCAGGCCACCGGCATGACCCCCTCCGGCATCCGCACCGCCTACAGCAGCAGCGAACTCGACACCGTCGCCCGCGAGATCGGCCGCCGGCCCGACGGCCGCCGCACCCGCCCCGCGGCCGCACCGGACCGCTCCTGAGCGAACACCCCGCCACCGCCACGCCACCGTGTCCGTGCGTGCCGCCCCGGCCCGCCCCGGCCGCCGTCATCGAGGACACGCTCTGCCCGGCCGGGCCCGCCCGCGCCCACACCCCGGCCTCCGCGCTCTCCCTCGCCCACGCCCACTGCACCGTCTGCGGCGCCCCCTGCACCCGGCCGCCCGATCGTGACCCCGCCGATCTCCCTGACCGCACTGTCCGGATCGGCATACAGCAACTGGAAAGCCGTCTTGAGGCTGTAGTCGTCCCCGTTGTCCTGGACCGGGAAGGCCTGCCCCGGCACGGGGGAGGCGGGCTGCCCGCGGACCGGCAGGACAGTGAACTGCACGGTTCCTCCGGAGGGCACCCCGGCCTGCGGCCGGGAACGTCAGACAGACAACGCAGCCGCCCCTGAACGCGGTGCAGGAAGAAGCCCTCTGCGGCATCTGAGCGATCACCCGAAGTCACGGATCACATGCCGGCCCCTGCTTTCTCCTCCATGCCGCAGCGACGGCAGATCGCTGGGCCGGTGGAGGGGTAGGCGTGCTCTGGATGCGTCTTCTCTCCGGCCGGGCGGCAGTGGTCCGTCAGTTCGGGCAGCGTCTGCTTCGCTCCGCCGACGGGCGGCATGTAGCTGACGAATGCAGATCCCTGCACGGGGGTCACCGGCTGCGCCAGGCTTCCAGGCGCTGCGCGATGGCCCGCAGATCGGCTTCCTGCGCACGGACGGCCTGGGCGAGGTCGTACAGGTCGTCGTCCTTGGCCTGCAGGGGCTGGCCGGAGAGGTGCATGTACTGGCTGGTGCAGGCCCATCCGATGACGAGGTTGTAGTCGGTGAAGGGGCGCAGCAGCAGCGCGGTGTGTAGGAAGGTCGCGGCCCGGGCCGCGGGTTCCTCGTAGTAGGGGACGCCGCGCTCGCGCGCGAAGGTGTGCCGGTCGGCCATGAACCCCAGGGCGCCCCAGTCGGCGATGGGCACGTTCAGCGGGGAGATCGCGGACTGGACCTGCAGGACCCAGCCGACGTCGACACGGATGATCGCGCTCACCGCTGCCCTGCGGGGAAGCGCGCCTCGATGCCGGGCAGGACCCGGGCCGCCTCGGCAACGGCGCCTTCCACGAAGGCGAGCCGGTCGGCTTCCTCCACCGTCACGTCGTGCACGTGCTGCTTCAGGCTCCGGCCCGTCAGAGCCGCCCGATCACGCAGCCGCGCCATCTCTTCTTCGCTGAATTCCACGTTGAGTGCAGGCATATCTCCAAGGTACCCCGTCCGGTACCAAATGAGGTACCTGTCGCCGTGGAGCGCCAACGGCTGCACGACTGCCCGGACCCACCTCCAGCACCAAAGCGAGATAAAAAGGATAAAAAGGACGCCTTCCCGCGTTCCGGTGGCGGGTGCTCGCGGATGCGAGGACCCGCTCCGGCTACAGCACCGGCGCTCTCCCACACCCTCCCAGCCGCGCCACCGAACGACCTGCCAGCCGGACCCGTCGTACAACGCCCGTCACCGGGCCCTGCCTCCCAGAAGCTGTGTAAGACCCCCCCGGAACGGTGCGGGATGGCTACGGTGCCGTCCATGGAACCGGAGCTGACCGCGGATGAGGTCATGCGGGTGATCGCGACGCTGGAAGCGGCATGGGCCGATGAGGATGACGCGCTGGCCGTTCTGGTGGGTGGCGGTCAGAGTGAGCTGCCGCTGGCGGTGTTGGTGGCCCGCTACGGTGCCAGCCGGGTGCAGAACATGCTGCTGGTGGTCACCGGCATCGCCCGCCTGGAGGGCGCCGAGCAGGACAGAGCAGTGGCCGAGCTGCGGCAGGGCCTCATCTCTCACATGACCACCGTGGCGTTGAGCATGATTTCCGGCTGGGCGACCAGCGCAGGCGACGACGTCCAGACCACCGGCGACCGCGCCCGTCACGTTCTGCAGGCGATCTTGTCCTTCACCACGGACGGCGACGACCCCGAGCAGGTACGGGCCCTGCTCACTCATCTGCGGACCGACGCGCCGGCCCACTCGTGAAGAGCCGGAAGGAATCCGCGCATTCTGCTCCGCGCCGCGCCCATGAGCAGACGGACTGATGCCATGTCGGAAACCGACGTGTATACCTCGCTGTGCATGACCAGGACGACCGACGGGTCGCCGGCGCAGGCCGCGCCGTTCAGTTTGACGCAGGGACAGACGTGGGCTCAGGCCCGACGGAACTGACGGAGACACATGGCTGGTTGCAGACCGGGCAGAGAACGGAGGCCGTCTCGACAGCCTGGAGTGCGGCGTCGACACTGGGCTAGTGGTGGGGGGACAGCACGGTGTGGGTAGCGGTCTTCACTGGCGGCACAGCGGTCCTGGCGAGCTGGGTGACCACGGTCGGCAACGCGCGGGCGGCGAGAGTCCAGGCGGAGACGTCCATCGAGGGACAGCGCCGGGACCACTTACGAAGCAGCCGGCGTATCGCCTACTTGGATTTGATGGAGCAGGCCCATGTGATCGGCGAGTTGTACTGGCGTGTCGGTGATGCCTACGTGCAGCTCACCGATCACGCAGCCCGGCTGACCCGTATCGAGGAGACCCGGGTGCAACTGCGCGACGGCTTCGACCCGCTCATGCGCTGCGTGCGCGTCATCGTGCTCGAAGGATCCGACACCGTAGCCCAAGCCGCTCGCGCTGTACTGGAAGCAGCTGCAGAAGCCAACTCGGCTCTGTGGCATGTTTCGCTGGAGAAACCGCAGGCTCGGGAGGACTTCGACGAAGCACAGGAACGGTTCCGCGACCGGCTCGACGAGTTTATTTCAGCAGCTCACACGGCCGTCAGTACGTTGTGAACCGAAGTTGATGCCGTAGGACGAATCCGGCATACGGCACCGTGCTTGCCGTTTGTGCGTGTCCACGACATCTCAGAGCGGTAACGAAAGGCTGGGGGAGGTCGTTGGACGAGGGGCCTTGGCCTGGATGGTGCCAGACGGGCGCTCGCTGTTCGCGCCTGTGGTCCGTCGGTTGTTCGGTTGCAACCGGATGCTGTCTTACCGGCATGTATGGGGCATGAGAACACTCCACCTCCTGCGTGCCCTCCAAGAGCAGCGAGAGCGTCGCCTGCAGCGTCAGGCCGTTTGGGAGGCCATGACCGAGCTGGATCAGGGTCGGTCGCGGGTCCGGCAGAAGGCGCGCAACCGGCGGCGGGCAACGACTGCTCTGATGGTGGCCGGAGCCTTTGTGCTGTTCGTGGTGCTGCCCTGGCTGATCTGGTGGGGTCCCTACGTCATCGGCCCCGACCCCATCGACAAGGCTGAGGCGAAGAAGGGGTCGGCGGCCCTCGTGACCGGCCTGCGCACCGCCGTGGTCGCGTTCACGGCCGCCCTCGGGGCCGGCATCGCCCTGCTCTACACCGCCCGCACCTACCGCCTCACCCGCCGCGGCCAGATCACTGACCGCTTTACCAAAGCCCTCGAACGCCTCGGCTCCGGCGAGATCTACGTCCGCATCGGCGGCATCCTCGCCCTCGAACAGATTGTGCAGGACGCTCCCGAACAGGCCGCCACCGACGCCGCTCACGTCCTCGGACACTTCATCCGCCACCGAGCCCCTCACACCGTCCCCCCGCCCGGCCCTGACGATCCCCACCGCGGTCCGCACGCCGACCCGCTGCCTCCCAAGCCGGATGCCGATGTACAGGCCGCGCTTACAGCTCTTACCCGCCGCGAGTCCCGCACTCATGTCGACCGGCGTGAACGCCTCGATCTCAGCGGCCTCCACCTGGCCGGCGTCCAACTCAACGAAGCTGACCTCACGGGGGCGAACCTGTCCGGGGCGACGTTCACCGGGGCCTACCTGTACAAGGCGACCTTCACCGAAGCCCAGCTGTACAAGACGACGTTCGCAGGTGCCCAGCTGTACAAGGCGACCTTCACGGAGGCCAGCTTGCCCAGCGCGACGTTCACAGGGGCCAACTTGGTTGGGGCGGCGTTCACGGAGGCCTACCTGCGCGGGGCGACTTTCACGGAGGCCAACCTGCACAAGGCGACCTTCACCGGGGCCAACCTGCGCGAGGCGACGCTCACGGAGACCGATCTGGTTGGGGCGGCGTTCACGGAGGCCTACCTGCGCGGGGCGACGCTCACGAAGGCCAACCTACGCCGGGCGACCTTTACGGAGGCCAACCTGCGCGAGGCGACTTTCACGGAAGCCAATCTGTCCGTGGCCGATCTGTCGAGTGCACGTCGCCTGACGTTTGGGCAGGTCATTTCAGCGGTGCCGGATGAAGAGACCAAGCTGCCAGCCTGGTTTTATGCTTCAGTCGGAGTGCCGGGGATGTAGTGACATGCTTGTGAGATGGCTGCTGTTGGTGTGTGCCTGTGAGAACGTCTGTGTACAGGCCGGAGCGATGACACTTACCCGGGGTCGTTGAAGAGTGTGACGTCGTCGGACGCAAGGTCAGGCCTGGCACGGTGCCAGCTGGCGGGGTGGCCCCACCGGCCGGAGGCGTTGCGGGCGACATCGACGCCGACTTCCACGACCAGTTCGGGCCGGACCGTCGTGACGTCCAGCGTCTCGCGTGTGCCCCACTCGGCGGAGAACGACCAGCTTGGCCACGGATGTTCGGGGCCCGCGGGGGTGAGTAGACCACCGAGGATGCGGGCCGCCGTTCGGGGCAGGGGGTGGTGCGGCCGGTGTACTGCAGGCGTCCGATGGTGTCGTATCTGCCGAGCAGCAGCGTGCGCGGTGCCGTGGTCGGGCCGGTGACGGCGCAGACGATGGCCTCGGTCGTCTCGCGCACCTTGTACTTCAACCACCCTCTGGCGGTGGGCCGGTATGGGCCGTCCAGCCTTTTAAACACCACGCCCTCCATCCCGACCGTGGTACACGTGGTCAGCCATTCGTGCACGGTGGCCGGGTCGGTGGTCGACGGACACAGTGCCCACGCCGCCGCCAGCCGGTGCGCGCGGAACAACTCCACAGGGGCCGCGCGGCGCCGCTCGTAGGTCCACGCCGTGGTGTCGGTGCCCGCCAGGCGCAAGACGTCGAACGCGGAAGCGCGCGGGTTCGCTGAATCCTGGAGGACGTGACCTGTGAACCCGACGGTGGTTGCCGCCGGAGAGCCTCAATGGCGTACAGGTTCGGGTGCGGCATGCTCGCACGTCTGGAAGGACGTGGTCTCAGCAGCGTCTCGCTGCGGGATGAGCGGTACGGCCGCGGCCGGAGATCGAGGCGCGCGCAGCCCCGCCGTCGGTCCGGTGGCCGGGCTGGGAGGGAAGCTGCCGGCACTCCGGTGCTGTCCTCCAGTAGGCGCTGAGCTCTACCAAGGGGTGGGGGCGGCGTCGACGCCGGGAGTGGTGTTTGAACCGCTGGTACGCGAGTCGCGCCGGGGTTCTATTGGCCTGGTCAGCTGCTGGTGTCGGCCGGAGAGCCGTCCATTCGGCTGCGGTGAACCCTCGGGGAACAGGATACACGAGACGGCTACTATCTGTAGTCATTCGACTTCAAGGGGTTGTGATGAAGAGGTTCGAGAAGGTCGCGTCGGCGTCCCTTCTGCTGTCCGTGCTGTCGGCCGGGGCGGCTCCGGCGGCGCCGGCTGCTGTGGTGCCGTCCCGGGAGGCGCCGCGGGAGGTCGTCTCGTTGCGGGCCTACTTGGCGGATGTGTACGAGGGCATCGGCTCCGGGCGCTTCGTGGAGGGGCACGAGCGGGAGGTCGATGCTCTGGGGAGGGCGGCCGGCCTGATCCGGTCGGGTCGTCTCGCCGACGCCGCAGCAGCCGTACGGTCGTCGGGCTATCGGGTCGAGGAGGTCCGTGACCGGGCCGCGGGACGTACGTACGGCGTACTGCGTGAGGCGGTCCCGTGCCGGATGTGCTGGGGCACGTTCGTGATCGATCCGGGGCAGGGGAGGAGGAAGGTGCTGGTGGAGGCCCCGCATCCGCAGAGTGATCTGCACACTGAGCAGTTCGCCCTGGAGGCGTTCCAGCGGCTGGGGGCACGGGCGCTGCTGGTCGCGGGGACCAAGCGGGACGCGGGCGGCCCGGTCACGAAGTGCGCCTTCAGCGCCTCGGACATGGCCCGCAACGACAGGAGCGCGTTCCTGGCGGTCCACAGGAGCCTGCTGCGGCGCGGCGGGTGGGTGCTGCAGTATCACGGGTTCAAGGACAAGGCCGGGTACCCCGATGTCGTGATCAGTGACGGGGTGGAGCGAAAGACGCAGGGCGCGGCCCCGCGGCCCGGCGCGCATCTGGCCCGGCTGGGCGGTGAGCTGGGGGAGCGCGGGATCACCGCCGGGACGTACACGGGCGGCGGGCGTTTCAAGGACCTGGCGGCCACCTGCAATCCGGTGGGGGCACAGACGCGGGCGGCCGGCGCTCTCTTCGTCCACCTGGAGCACAAGCCGGCAATCCGCGCGTCGGCGGCGGCGCGGGCGAAGGCGGTCGAGGCCGCCGTGGCGGCTGTCGACGGCAGCGGCGGCTGACGCCCGCACGGCGCGCGGCCCCGGTCAGGCACCGTCGCCGGGGCAGGGGCGGCGGTAGGGCAGTCCGGGCAGCAGCCGGTCCCACTCCGGGGCGGTGAGCACGGCCCCGGCCCGCGCGCACAGGCCGGCGGCGACCGGCTGTGGCCGGATGTCCCATGACCGCAGAGCGCCGTCGTCCCCCACGGTGGACAGCAGCGGGCGCGTGGGGTGGAAGGCCAGGCCCTCCACCCCGGCCTTGTGCCCGGTGAGGGCGGCGACGGTGGTGGGGTGGTGCGGGTCGGACACGTCCCACAGCCGGGCGCTCTGGTCGGCGCTGACGGTCCCCAGGATCTTCCCGCCGGGAGCGAATGCCAGGTCGTAGACCCGGCTGAGGTGTCCGGGCAGGGGGGCGAGGGAGCGCGGGCTGTGCGGGTCGGACACGTCCCACAGTTGGATCGTGCTGTCGTAGCCGCCGGTGGCCAGCAGGTCCCCGGACGGCGAGAACGCGATGCCGGAGACGGTCCCGGCCTGCGTACCGCCGGGCCGGGACAGCGGCACGCAGCGGGCGGGGTCGGTGGTGTCCCACAGCCGTACGGTCCGGTCGACCCCACCGGTCGCCAGCAGCGTCCCGTTCCGGGTGAAGGCCGTCGCGAACACCGATTCCGTGTGGCGGCAGCGGCCGCCGGTGAGCACCGGCCTGCGCGGGTCGTCGAGATTCCACAGGCGGGCCACCCCGTCTTGGCCGCCGGTCACGGCCCTGCGTCCGTCGGGGGACAGGGCGACCGTGCTGACGGCTCCGCCGTGGACGGCGGTGACGGTCTTCAGGTGCGTGGCCCCGGCCGGATTCCCGATGTCCCAGAGTGTCAGCCGACCGCGCTTGTCGCCGGTGGCCAGCAGCTTGCCCCGGTCGGCGATGGCCAGCGTGAACACCACCTCCCCGCCCGTGCGGAGCCGCCGGATCAGGCGTGGACGGCGGGCGTCGGCACTGTCCCACAGCCCGACGGTGCCGTCCCAGCCTGCCGTGGCGAGGAGTTTCCCGTCGGGCCGGTAGGCGACCGCCTGGAGATTGCCCTGTCCCGCGTCGACGGCCGGTGCGGGAAGCCGCCACACGCGTACGACGTTGTCGGCGGCGCGCGTGACGACGAACCGGCCGGCCGGGCGGATGTCCAGCACCGTGTCGGGGTGCCGCAAAGTCTGCGCCGGCCGTCCGCCCCGCCACACCAGCACGTCGCGGTCGACCGACCCGCTCACCAGCTCTCCCGAGCCTCTGTCCGAGGTCTGGTAGGTGAGGGCTGACACGTCCTCCCGGTGCTCGTGCAGCGTCCTGGGCGGTGCGCCCAACGCGCGCCACAGCCGTACTGTGTGGTCGTCGCTGCCGAAGGCCATCTCCCGCCCGTCTTGGCGCACCGCCACGCTCTTGGCCTCGAAGCCGCCGTCCAGGTCCACCGGCTCGGGTGCGCCGGATCCGAGCCGCCAGGCACGCGGTCCGCCGATGTCGCCCGAGGCGAGCAGGTCGCCCGCGCCGGACAGTGCCACTCCGGCCGGTCGGGACCCGACCGACAGTGACACCGGGCTGCGCCCGTTCGGCCGGTGCACCCGGATGCCGCCGTCCCCGTCGGCGGAGGCGATGGTGCGCCCGTCGGCCGAGAGCGCCACCGACACGGCCGCGTCATGGCGGTAGACCTCGGCCGGTTCGCCCAGGGTGCGGGCGTCGGACACCCGCCAGGTCCGGACGAGGCCGTCCTCGTGAACGGTCACCAGAGTGCGCCCGGCGAAGGCCAGATCCGCGACGGGGGAGGGCGGGACCACGTCCAGGGCCGGGACGGGGGTGCGTTTCGTGGTCAGGTCCCACAGGCGCAGGCCCTCGCCGGCGTCGGCGGTCGCCAGAACCGTGTCGTGCACACCGACCGCCAAACCGGTGACGGTCTCGGTGAACGCCGCCAGCCGGGTGACTGTCGGCGCGCCGCCCGAGCTCAGCACGGCGCTGCGGGCCTCGGGGGTGTCGGCGAACTGCCGGGCCGCCACCGCGACCTGCGCCGCGAGCGCGGGATCGCTCGCCCGCAGCTGGTCGGCGCGGCTGGCCGCACGCTGCGACCACGCCTGGCGGGTACGGCTGTCGGCCAGGGCCTTCTGCTGCACTGCGATCAGTCCGCCGGCGACGGCCAGGACCAGGAGCACGGCCAGCGCGACGACGGCATGGCGCAGCCTGCGCACGAACCGGGCCTGCGTGCGCACCTGGCGCTCTTCCTGGTCGCGGGCGGCGGCCAGGAACGCGGCGGCGTGCACGCTCGTACCGGGTCCGGCCTGCTCGGCGAGCAGGAGCGCGGTGCCCCGGTACAGCAGTCCCGGGTCCCGCCCGCCTTCGGCCCACCGGCGCGCGGCGTCGTCGACCTCCTGCTTGGTGCGCAGCGCGGTGCGGCCGTCGTCGATCCATCCGCGCAGCCGCGGCCAGGCCCGCAGCAGGGCCTCGTGGCTGATCTCCACACTGGTGGTGTCGGCCGTCAGCAGCCGGGCCTGGGTGTACGCCTCGACGACCGTGTCCGCGCGCGGATCCGACCGGGTGAGCGCGTCGCGGTCGGCCGGCACCCGGACGTCCCCCGCGCTGTCGCCGACCCGCACCATGCTCAGCATCACCTGCCGCACCGCACCCCGGTCCTCAGGCTCCAGTTGGGCATGGACGCGTTCGGCGCTGGCCGCGACGGCCCCGTGCACACCCCCGGTGCCCTCGTACCCGGCGACCGTGAGCACCCTGTCCATGCGGTGCTGCCAGGTGGCGCGCAGCGTGTGGGACAGCAGCGGGAGCGTCCCGGAATCACATCGTCCGGTGCTGGGGGTGGCGCCCAGGTCCCGCAGGAGCACCTCCACCAGCCCCGGCTCCAGCGACAGCCCCTCGGTGGCAGCAGGTTCGGTGATCGCCCGGCGCAGCTCAGGCAAGCCCATGGGCCCCAGTGGCAGCGCACGCGTACGCAGCGCGGACACCAGCGGGGGATGGGCCAGGCAGTGCCCGTAGAAGTCGGCACGGACACCGAGCACCACCGGCAGCCCATCGGCGGCCAGGCGGCACACCCGCGCGATGAACGCTTCGCGTTCGGCCGGTTCCTCGCACAGGGTGAACAGTTCCTCGAACTGGTCCACGACCACCAGCGCGTACGAGTCGAGCGGCTGCCGCGCCCCGCACGCACGCAGCTCGGCATCCGGGCTCGCGGTGGGCGTCAGATACAGGGTCTGCGGCGTCCCGGGGCCACGCGCGGGCAGCGCACCGCGCGCGACGGCCGCGGCCAGCCCAGCCCGCAGCAGCGACGACTTCCCGACGCCCGAAGGGCCGATCACCACCGCCGGCTGCCCGGCCGTGCTCGGATCGCACAGCAGTCCCAGCAGATCGGCGGCCGCCCGCTCCCGGCCGAAGAACCAGCGCGTGTCCTGCGCGCGAAACGACGTCAACCCCGGGTACGGACACACCCCCGCACCCGGCCCGGCCGCCAGCGCCAGCAGCGCGCCGCCAGCGCCGAGCACCTGGTCGCAGCACCGGGCGAACGGTTCACTCGGCCGCTGCAGCCCGCGCTCCAGCCGACTCAGATACCCCTTTCCCGTCCCCAGCTCCCGAGCGAGATGCGCCAGCGACATGCCCGCCTCGCCGCGCAGACGCCGCAGCTCCCCTCCGAAAGTGACGCCATCGCCCTCGGGTTCCATCGCACGCCCTTCCCACCCACCGCCCGCCAGCCGCGAACACGGCCTCTTCCCCTCTCAACTGCGCGCGCCGCCCTGTGGTGACGCCCGGGCACGACGCGTACCGCAGACGGAAAAGAGCACGTCAAGGCGGGTTTACGGGTATCCGGCCGAGCAGGAAACCGGCAACCGCTACCGGTGCGCCGACCCGGCTCCGATGCTCAAGTCCAGCAGCGCCCGGAACACGCCGGGCCGGCCCAGCACCAGGAGGACTCCGATGTCCCTGTCGATCCGTATCAACCGCGGCGGCCGCACGGCCGTCACTTTCACCGCGACCGTTCTGGCGGCCCTTCTGTGCGTCGGCCAGGCGCTGGCAGCCGACTGGACCTACCACAGCGACTACGTCTTCAAGTCCACCTGCATCAAGGTCGGCGACCGCGGTGTGCAGATCAAGGAATGGAAGGCGTACCAGTGCGTCTACGCCACGGACATGGGTCACAACTGGGACCTCTACATCTCCAAGAAGTAGGGCCACCGTCACCAGGCCGCCATGCACCGATCCACTCGCACCGGGGCACGCCTGAAACACCGAGGCACCCCTGACACATGACGGCCCTCTCCACCGGCCGGGCCGATGCGGCCACCCCGCACCGGCCCGGCACCCAGATCGGGCCGATGCGTCCGATCGCCCGTCCACCCCGATCGTCAGTGCTGCACCACAGACACCCCCCGTGCAGGTGAAGCGTCAGACGTCCGGACCTGCGCGTACCCGCTGTCTCTCGACGTAGACGGTTGTTGCCCCGGTCCTTGGTCACGCCTCGACGCCTCGCGCTCCCCCACGGGGGCTTACATCAGGAACCGCTATGGAGATCCAGAAGGCGAACCCCGTGCCGGAGCCGCCCCGACACCAGCCGGAGCTGACTGGCCTTCCTGCACCGTGCCGCAGTGCGCGCAGCTACCGACAGGGTGGATTCACCGTGGTCGAGGCACGCGGCGCCCTCGACCTGTGCACCGTGCCCGACCTTCGGACACACACCGACGCCGCCACGGCCGAGCCCGGCGCTCAGGCCCTCGTAGACCTGCGGCTGGTGGACTTCCTCGACTGCTCTGCCCTGGGCCTGCTCTGCCGCACGCGCCGCAGGGCCCTGGAACAAGGAGGCCACCTGGTTCTGGTATGCGCCGCGCCCCGACACCTGCGCATTCTTGAGGCCACCGCACTCAAACAGGTCTTCGCGCCTTTCGGCACAGTCCAGGAGGCCCTCGACGGCCGACGCTGAGCGGAGCTCTCTTCGAACGCCCATACCGGTCAATCAAGGTGTCGGTCTCCTCGTGAAGGCGGGCTGTTAGCCAGATGACCGCCTACCGGTCTTCCCGATATGGGCGTGGCCCGTCCACGCCGCGTCCGGACACGCGGCAGGCTACCGGGCGGCGCGGGAGCCTTCGGCATCGTGCGAGGGGGCCGGGCCGCGCGACGACAGCCAGCCACCGCCGGCGGTGGCGTCCCGCGCTGGCCAGCACGATTACTCGCAGCGAAGATACATACCCGAAGCGCCCCCGGCCCCGCCGGTGCCCCTGCGCCTCGTACCGCGCGGGAGCGGGTGAGCCGCAACCTCCACCGACAGTCCCGGCGTTGCGGGCTCACCGTGGCGGCCCGGCCGGTTTCACCGGTGTGGGTGATGACAGCTGGCGGAGCCGGTAGGACGGTCGGCAGAAAGCCATTGGAGGGTCCGGTCGTGTGAGCGCGGCCGGACCCGCGTTGCAGGGCGGCACGGATGTTCTCCCCGGCGTCGGTGCCGCCCTGCAGCCCATCCTCGGGATCGGGCGTTTGCCGTCTGCTCGCGCGCGTCGGCAGGGTGCGCGCGGCCGGGGCCTGGTGCCGGACAGCAGGGAGGTCATGGGGGAGGGCAACGGGTAGGGCATGGGGGAGAACAGGTGGTAGGACATCGGGTAGCCCGCCTGTCTCCGGCGTTGTTGATCCTCGCAGGTCAGCCTTCTCTGCTGGCGTGGTCGGGGGCGGACAACCCTCTCAGCGCACCCCTTGCCGCCCGTCCGGCGAGGAAGAACGGGCAGGGACAGGCGGGCACGGGGTGCGCTGAGAGGTGACGCGGACATCCAGGCATCGGGGCGCGCTTCCGTGCAAGGTTCCGGGACCCGACCATCATCAGGCCGACCACGCTGGTCCGCACCCGATCTGCCGCGCCGGGGGCGGGGGGTCCGAAGTGACACGAAATTCGAACAAGCGATCTAATGCTGGTATGGATGCGAACCACTTCCCTGACGACCTGGTGCAGACGCAAGCCGCCTGGAACACCACCTACCAAGCCCTCACCGCACACCAGCCCCACGACACCACTGCCCTGCGCCGCCGCCTGCTGCTCCTGTCCGTACGGCTGTGGTGGCACCCCTACTGGGAGACCGTCCCTGCGGTGCCGGCGGCACGGTCCGAGCTGCGCCACCTCGCCCGCGCCCACGGAGCCGTCCAGTCCGCGTGACCGGTTGCCCCGGTCGACCAGGAGCACGGGGGGGGGGCGACAAGGGCTGCGCTGGAGGTTGTGACAGGGGGTGCGCCTGCTGTTGCGCGGCCCGGCGGACCGTCTACGGCTTCGCGCAGGTCACCACGCCTTTTGGTGGTGGTCGGTGTGCTGACATCCCCGTTGCGGCTGCTCTGCCCGCGTCCCCTGGCTGGAGTGAAGGAGGAAGGGACGGGCGGGATGGGCGGTTCGGCCGCGGCCGCGGCCGGGGACCGGGGCGCGATCGGTCCGGCTGCGCGGCGGGCCCGGCCGGGAGAGAAGCCGCCGGCACTCCGGTGCTGTCCTCCAGACGCTGAGCCCCACCAAAGGGTGAGGCGGGACGCTCTCGCCGGAAGAGGTAGTGCTGTGATAGTTCGACTCGCGGGTGGTCCGCTCGCCGGGCGCGAGCTGGAGACCAGCGGTGTCCCGTGGCCGGGGACTGGCTCACGGTCACGGGACGCCGGCTTACGCCTGTACGTTCCGGTGCACTGCGACCCGGCGACCGGCATCCACCGGATCGAGGAAATGGGTCCCCTATGTCGAGGGGGCAGGGCGAGGTTGGTGCGCGCGGTCGGTCTGTGGCACCGCGATCACACGGTGGCTGGCTGCGGCTCTTCCAGGACTTCGGCTACCTTCCGCGCCAGGGCCGCGACGGGCGGCGGCAGATAGTTGTCCAGTGCGTCGACGTCGTCACACAGCCGGGCCCGCAGCCCGTGCAGAACATGCCATGCCTCGGTGAACACCTGTTGCTCATCGGCCTCGGACATCGGCCCGCCGCTGGCATATCCGCTGCCCCAGGAGTACCACCGGCGGGCGTTGGAGTCGTTCTCGGGCGGGGGTGCTGTACCGAGCATTCCGGCGATCTTCTGTCGGTCCGACTCGCGGGGGCCGGCCGCCCGGCTGCGCTGCTGGCGGGTCTGGAGGTAGGAAGCGAGGGTGTCCAGGGAGATGTCGGTGTGCTGCTGGCAGTACGCGGCGATCAGCAGGGAGGCCATGTCCAGGGTGTCGGAGGCGTCCGTGGCCCGGTACAGCGTCATCCGGGTCCAGTCGTGCGCGACGTTCGGCTCGGTGTAGCGCAGGACCTCCTGACAGTTCATCACCGCCTCGGAGACCAACTGGTGAAGGGCCTGCTGCAGCGGCTCGGGCACCGGAGCGCAATCCACGGCCCCGCACGTCAAAGGGCCCACGGTCCCGGACTGTGCAGTCGCGGCTTGCCCGCCCCCCCCGGACGGATCAGACGCGGCCCCGACGGGGCTTGCCGAGAACGGGTCACACCGCAGCATGACCGTCGATACCGTGCCCGGGTGAGCGACTCTTCCGGGTTCATCAAGCAGCAGGTGGCCTCGCGTCTGCATCGGCCGGACGGCTCGACGCAGACGACTCGGGCTCCGGCGGTGTGGACCCTGGCGCACCGCGGCTACTCCGGCAGCGGACGGCTGGACGTGTGGGTCTACGCGACCAAGCGGGACGCCCTGCGTGAAGGCGCCGCCCTGGCGATCGCCTGCGGTCTGGACGACGAGGAAGACCAGGCCCGCCGCGACTTCGCGGCGGGCCGATACCAGAAGGTCATGGACTGCTACGAGAAGACCCGCCCCGAGACGCATCTGCTGCGCGTCCAGGCCGCGTTCCTGCAGCCTCCCGTCTGAACGCGGCCTCCCGGCCGTGCGCCGCCGCGGCTACCGTCGCAGGAGGACCGCGAGCGAGCCGGGCGACCGGCGCCTTCCCGAGGTGCTCACCCACGAGGCCCGAGCTCTGACCGGACCGGTGGCAGGTCGGCCGGCCCCACCGGTGGTGCTGCTCGCCCGGGCCCGCCGGGCGTTCGCTGTCGCCGGCCTCGTCAGCACCGTCCTCGCCGACCACGCTTCTCCGGCGCGCGAAGGCTACGGTCTTGGCGTCGTCCTCGCCGACGAGGCATGTGCTGTCCTCGATCCCGTCGTCGATCCGGAGCTGATCGCCGCCTACCGCGCCGACCTCCGCCGCGGCGAAGCCGGCCAACTCGTCCAGCTCGCCGAACTCGACCTCACCTTCCACGCCCGGGTCGGCGAGCCGGTGATCGACGACGCGATGGTGACGCTCGCCGCCGCGCTGTGTGACGTCCTGAACAGAGTGGTGGCCAACGAACGGGCGCTCCCGGGGCAGCGGAGCGCCGCCCGCGCCGTTGCCGACTAGGCGCATGAGCTGTGGGCGCAGTACGGGGGAGACGCCGGCGGCTGGTAGCGCGAGACCGTCCCTTCGGTGGCTTCGACGTGCTACGAGCTCCGGTGGATGGCGCGAAGCGGCGGGCGGCAGTGGGGCCGGTCGCTGCGACGGGCCGCCCGCCTGAGACCGGGGGGGGTATGGCAGGACAGTGCGAAAATGCGCTGCGGAGGTGACCGCGCCTTTTCTAAGATTCTGTCGTGGCATCAAGCGATTACCTTCTTCAGCTCGTGCGGCAGGCGCTGGACGATTTCGACGACAAGCCTCTGGATGTTTCGGTCCGGCGTGCTGTCCGAATCGCCAACCTGGTGGGTGACACCCGGCACGCGATCCGTCTCTCCCTCGAACTGCGGCCTCCAGGGGGTAGCCGGCGGAGTAACGGTGAGATCTCCCGCATGCTGATGGAGGATCCTTCTACCTGGGGGAGCGGCACCGGACCTGCCGAGGAAGCTCTCGCCCAGTACATAGATGACCGGAAGTTCACGACGGACGGCGATAAGGATTTGGTGGTCGCTCACTCGCTGGCGGAGATTGATTTCTGGGAGGCGGAACTCCGAGAACTCAAAGAGAGCGGTGAGCGCTTCGATTACAGGGACGACCTGGCATCGAGAGAACGGAACGGTCGGATTGTCGCCAAGACGCGTCATCTGACGTTCGCCTTGCTCTGTTCCTGGGAGCGCCGTTTCGGCTACAGCGGCATCAACGAGTCCATCTTCGGCGGTTACCGCGCCAAGGTGGACAAGCTCCTGGCCGACGGTGTTCCTGAGCTCCTCCAGCAGTTCAGCGCGGTCTACCGGCGACTCCAGGAAGCAGCCGAGACCTCGCCCGATCGGGACGTCGCGGAGGAGCTCTCGCAGGCCATCACAACGTGCCGCCGCATCCTCAAGGCCGTTGTCGACCACGTGCTGCCGCCGCAGGACCAGCCGTCGACTACGGGCCACCTCCTCGACGATGCCCACCACCGCAACCGGCTGTTCGAGTTCACCAAGCAGGCGATCGAGAGCAAGTCGAACAACAAGCTGACCGACGTCATGATCACCGGTCTCTACGAGCGGTTCGTAGCCGTGGACACCATGACCAACAAGGCTGTGCACGCGGCTATGGCCTTTGAGACGGCCAATCTGTGCGCGCTGAACACCTACATCATCTGCGGCGAGATCATCAGCTTGCATGCTCTTCAGGGGGACGCCTCGGACGTCGGCTGACCGAAGGTGCAGCGGGTCGCGGGAGAACTCCCGCGACCCGTCAGTCGTTTCGCATGTTGTCGCTGGCCGCCGGTAGCGTGATCGTCGTGATGGTGGGCACCGAAGAAACCCGGCTGGTCGTGCTGCGGGGCAACAGCGCGTCGGGGAAGTCGTCCGTCGCAGCCGGCATCCGTGACCGCTTCGGCCGCGGCCTGGCTGTTGTCGGCCAGGACAACCTGCGCCGGATCGTCCTGCGTGAGCGGGACCGGCCAGGTGCCGCGAACATCGGCCTGATCGACCTGACCGCCCGCTACGCCCTGGACGCCGGCTACCACGTGGTCGTCGAAGGCATCCCCTACGCCGACCACTACGGCGACATGCTCGCCCAGCTGCGCACCGATCATCGCGGCCCGACCCACGGCTACTACCTACACGTGCCGTTCGAGCAGAGCCTCGCCCGCCACGCCACCAAACCGATCGCGAGCGAGGTCAGCGAGCCGCAGCTGCGGGAGTGGTACCGGGAACTCGATCTCCTGCCCGGCGCCACCGAGACCGTCATCGGTGCCGACAGCACCTTGAAGGAGACCGTCGACCACATCGTGCTCGACACCGGCCTGGCCAGCCTTCCCGCACTCGACCGTTGATCGTCCCCGCCCGGAACGGACTGTCACAGGCGTGCGGCATCATCAGCAGATGGCCGCTGTACCACCCCCGCCTCCGATGACGCCGCAAGAACTCCAGGATCAGGAACAGACCCTGGAGTTGATCAACAGTGAACTCGCGGCGCGTCTGGCGCGGCAGTCGGAATCGGGCGCGAAGGTCGACACCAAAGCGGTCTTCCTGGTGGGGTTCGCGGCCACGGCCGCTCAGTTCCTGGCTTCCCGGAGCTTCGAGCCGTTCAGCGGCGCTGCGGCCTTCGTGGCATACGCGGTTGCCGTCGGTTTCGGCATCTCGGTGTTCAACCTTGCCGCGTACGAGGACCTAGAGCCGAGGGCGACCCTGGCGGCCTACGCACGGTCTACGAAGGGCGCAGCGCTGGGGGAGCTCGCGGGAACGCGGGTGCGCTTCTTCGAGAGGAACGACGTCCTGCACCAGCGGAAGACGAAACGATGGACGGTCACGATGGCCGCCGTCGCCGCCGGGATCTTCCTCTCGACTGTCAGTCTCGTGCTGCACACTGACGGCCATGGCAAACGCACAGAACCAAGGGAACCCACCGCCCCCTCCTCCTCCGCCACCTCCGCCCCCGCCCAGTCTCGTTGACTCCCTGGTCAACCCGGCTCTTGTCGGCACGGAGAAGAGGAACGAAGACAGGCCCGCGCGCAACAGGGCGGCCACCAGGGGGCAGACCATCGAACGGCGCTGACCCGCGTCGCGAGAAAGTGAGAGATCCCGGGCATGACAGCCCGGGATCTCTCCTCTGCCGGGCAAGCGCGCGGAGCGACAGACAGGACGACGGGCCCGGGTTACGGAAATTGTGTGGTGGCGGCCCGGTGATCCCCTTTAGCGTGATCTGGCTGGCGATCGTCAGCAGCATGTGGTGAAGACACTGGAGTTCCGATGGCTCTACCTGCACGGCTCACTGCCGCCCTGGGACAGCACCCCGATCACCTCACCGAGGACGATCTGCAGCGCGCGGTCGACAGCCAGATCCCCGAGAGCATCGACCTCGACTGGAAGAAGGACTTCTACCCAGGCACCGACCCGGGCAAGAAGGAACTCGCCAAGGACGTGTCCGCCATGGCCAACACCGCTGGCGGCATGGTCGTCATTGGCGTCGACGACGGCAAACAGGACCACGCCCACGCCCTGGCCCCTGACGGTCCGGCACCCGGCCGCGGCGAGGAGTGGATCCGCCAGGTGCTCGCGAACTGGATCCAGCCCGTCGTTCCCAACGTGGGCGTGCGATCGGTGAAGTCCGCTCTCCACGACGGCAAGATCTACTGGGTGCTCACCGTGCCCCCGAGCACCCAGGCCCCGCACGCGGTCGCGGCCCCGGGCAACGACTACCACTTCCGTGTCCACGTTCGGCACGGCACCACGACCCGCACGCTCGCCGAATCCGAGATCGCCCAGCGCTACCGTGACCGCTTCCAGGCCGCCTCCGACGACGTCGACCGCCTCCACCAGGTCGCCGACGCGGGCCTTGCCTACCTGTCGGGCTACCTGACCAGCACGGCCCACGGCGGGCGCCCCAAGGTGACCGACTACCCGGGCTGGGTCTCCCTGGCCGCCGTTCCGGCCGTCCGCGGCACCTATCCCGTGAGCACACGGGCGGATCGGGACGTGGCGTTCGATCGCTTCGATGAGCTCGCTCGCGAATGCGTGAACAACAATGTGCAGCCGGCCCGCCCCGTGCTGGTCGGCCGCCGCCAGGTCCGCTTCGAGGGCGTACCGACCGGACAGCTCCACCAGGACGGCAGCTTCTACGCGGCGCTGCCCATCAACCTCCAGAAAGATCAGTACAACTCCGACGGCCCCAAGCGGCTGTTCCAGCGCGGACTCGAGTTCGATCTCGTGGCGCTGGTCCAGGCTGCCGCAGCCTGGGCGGCGGAGACCGGATCGGCCGGCGACATGGTGCTGTCCGCCGCACTCCACCGGTTCGACGACAGCGACAAACCCGTGTACCTGATCGTCTCGGAGCACGGCTTCACCCATGGCCCCGCGATGCCGTTCCCAGCAGTTCCTGCGCAGACCACCGGCGATCTCGCCGCCCTCGTCACCGACCAGCGAGAGGCCGTCGTCGTGGCCTGCGCACTCGTCTCCGACCTGCTGGCCGACATGGGAGCGCACGAGCCTCACGTCCTGACCCCCGCCGGGGAGATCCTGATCGACCGACTCGAGGGCTATCAGCATGCACTGCGGTAGCCACCTTCGACCAACAGCGTGAGCCCCAGGCCTCGAAAGGCCTGGGGCGGCGGTGGCAACATCTCCTGCGCCAACACCTGACCAGCAGGCTGAACGCTGCTGTGTCGATCTAGGGTGGAACGGCTTCGGATACATGGGACGTCCTACCTTCTTGATGTGGGTCTGAACTGATCATTCGTAAGATCGGTGGGCCCAGGGGTTCCGGGTATGGCTGGCATGGGTTCGCCGTTCGGATGGCTCAGGAGACTTGGCCGCCCGGAGCCCCGCGACGACTCGACCGCTAATTGGGAGACGCGACGCGATCGCTGTGTAGGACAACGTCGGCGAGGTCGTCTACTGGGTTCCTGTACGACGAGCTGGCGGAGGTGGCTGTGCCCGAGATCTGGGCCGGAGTGGACATCGGCAAGGAACATCACCACTGCGTGGTGATCGATGCCCAGGGCAAGCGGCTGCTGTCACGGCGGGTGCTGAACGATGAGACTGAACTGCTCAAGCTCGTGGCCGACGTGCTGGAGCTGTCGCAGGACGTGCTGTGGGCGGTGGACATCAACTACGGCGGGGCCGCACTCCTGCTCGGCCTGCTGGTCAGCCACGACCAGCACATCACCTACATCACGGGCCTGGCCGTCCACCGTGCGTCGGCCGGCTACCGGAGCCAGGCCAAGACCGACGCGAGGGACGCCTTCGTCATCGCCGACCAGGCCCGCATGCGCACCGACCTCGGCATTCTGCGGCCCGGCGACGAGATATCCGTCGACCTGCGCACTCTGGTCACTCGCCGCACCGATCTGGTCTGCGACCGGACCCGAGGGATCAACCGACTGCGTGCCCAACTCCTGGAAATCTTTCCTGCGTTGGAACGCTCGTTGGAGCTGACGAAGAAGGGACCGGTCATGCTGCTGACCGGCTACCAGACCCCAGCCGCGATCCGTCGCGCCGGAGCTCCCCGCATCGCCACGTGGCTGAAGAACCGCAAGGTCTGCAGCAGCGCGGCCCTGGCCCGGACCGTTGTGGAGGCGGCCGAGGAGCAGTTCACCGCCCTGCCCGGCGAGAAACTCGCGGCCACCATGGTGGCTCGACTCTCGAAGGGGGTGATGGCCCTCGATGAGGAGATCGCCGAGCTCGACACTCTCATCGAGGCCCGGTTTCGCGAGCACCCGCACGCCGAAGTGATCCAGAGCCTGCCCGGTATGGGCACCCTGCTGAGCGCGGAATTCCTGGCCGCGACCGGCGGGGACATGGACGCCTTCGGCACCGCCGACCGCCTCGCAGGCTACGCCGGCCTCGCCCCCGTCCCCCGCGACTCCGGTCGCGTCAGCGGCAATCTCCACCGCCCCAGCCGCTACCACCGCGGCCTGCTCCGCGCCTTCTACCTCTCCGCCTTCGCCAGTCTCCGCGGCTGCCCGGCCTCGAAGCGGTTCTACGAGCGTAAGCGGGCCGAGGGGAAGGGGCATAAGCAGGCGCTGCTGGCGCTCGCCCGACGCCGGGCCAACGTCTTGTGGGCCATGATCCGCGACGGAGCGTGCTACCAAGCCGCACCACCTGTCACCGCGGCGGCTTGACATCGTCATTGGGACGTCTCCTGGATGACGGAGTTACATGGCTGGAAGTGCTGCGACCTCACCGCAGCAAACCCATGGAGGCACTGTTCATCGAGCCAACGCCTCGCACGTAACCGGAACCTGCATAACCGCGTCTCGGCGCAGCAGGGGAACCGGGGGCCCTGCTGCATCCGTTCGTGTGCCTGACCGGCATGTCGGGCAGTGCCCCAGCCGACGACTCCACCGGCCACCCCTCGGCGCGCCGCCGCTCGATCTCGACAGTGTTTCGGGCGACGGCCTGCGCGTTCTTCAACCAGATGCCACGGCTGCTTCCTGGAAGGTGGCGTCCAGCGGCGGCCAGGAGGTGCCCATATGTGGCGGCTCACCCGCGCGCGGGAGGGGCGGCACGGCGACGGCCGGGTACCGGGGCGCGCGTAGCTGGTACGCGGGGGCCGGCCAGCCCGCCGCGCCGTTACACGATGGTCAACGCCCCTCAACGGCACCCCGGATAGGGGATTACGCCGAAGGTGGAGATGTTTCAGTCGACGATCATGGTGAGGAACAGCCAGTAGGCGGAGCCGCTGCCGTGGGCGGCGGCGAGAGACGCGCGGTGTCAAGGTTTCCCTCGTCGTCCGCGTACGGAGACAACCGATATCGGGTGGACATCGTCATTACCGTAGGAACATGACTTGGTCTTTGGGATACTTACCGCCTCGTCAGCCGGAGCTACTCGACGCTCTGTTTCTAGCGGCTGGACGTTCCCTTCATCTCGCTAACGCGTTCGAGGAGAAGTGCCGTTGGATGGTCCGGTGCATCAACCTGGTTGAAATGCACGAGAGTGGCGTCGAGATCGTCATGGACGATGACGGCATGATTACCAGCCTGCCAGTCGACAAAATGCTTGCTGTCACGCTGAGCCGCCTGACTGGCAAGATCTCGACTTCTGACGAGATCATGGAGTGCCTACGGCGGGCCAAAGAGGCAAGAAACTTCATTGCGCATGAGGGTGCCAGCGTGGGGCATATCAGCGTCGTTCGAGAGCGCCACATTCTCGGGCATGTCCGCCGTCTGCGCTCTGCGGTTCTAGATCTGGCGGAAGGTGACAACATCGTCTCGCAATGGGGATTCCACTTCGAAGAACCGCGCCAGTCTCTCCCTCAGGACCTCATCGACGCTTACTCGCAGATGATTGACGGGTGGGTCTTCGGGCACTTCGGAGCCCTCCTCGACGAAGAAACCGTGGATCCAGCCGCTACAAAACTCTGACCTTGCTCGCGCTGGCAATGCGGACCCGAGGGCCCGTGTTGCCAGCTCACCTGAAGAGCATGGTGCTGCCCTATTGTGCTGTGGACGAGGTGCGAGCGCCTCGTAGCGCCTGCTCAACTGCAACTGAATTTGCTCGGTTTCACTGCCTGGTATGGCTGTCGGCATACCAGGCGACGGAGAACCGCTGCAGTGTGTCAGCGGCTGCTTCGGGCCTTTGCACGTTGAGCTATGAGTCGGGCTCCCGTGACATTCATCCGCCAGCGCGCGAACTCGGTGCTGATACCGAAGCGGGCAGCCACAGATTCGTCGTCTACACCGTTGTAGGCCAGTCGGCGGGCCGCATCCGAAGGAAGGAGCAGTTCCCCGGAGAGTTCTGCTGCTTCGCTCTCCTGGTCGTGGTCGCTGTTGCGGCACTCGCGTCCCGAGGTGCGAAGCAGCGTAGTGAACTTGTGTTCAAGGAGGATATGGGACATCTCGTGTGCGAGGGTGGAAGACCGCCGGGGTCGTTCGTGCCCGGAGTTCTCCACGATCACCAGGCGGCGGCCAAGGCACAGGACCGCTGCGGAAAAGACATCGGGCCGGATTTCGGTGAAGTGGCGCAGGGCGGCTGTCGCTTCGGAGTGGTCTTCGGTGACGTCGTGCAGGGTGAAGACGTCGATGCCGTAGAGCTCGGCGAGGGTGTACGGGTCCATCGCTTCGTGCGTCGTGACGCCGAGTTCTTCCCTGACCTCCAGCGCCAGGCGCTTCGCCTCGGCCTTGAACCCTCTTCGCACTACGCCTCCTTGTCCCGTGGCAAGGCCTTCACACGGCGCACCGTGGCGTTTATGACGACCTCCAGATACGCGACGTCCTCGGGTTCGAGGTCCTTACGTGCCCGGAGCAGTGATCCGATTTGCGTGACAAGCTCTGGCTCATCTCGCTGCGCAGGCGCCTCACCCCCCACTGCGAACTGCTCGGCCGGGACTCCGAGCCACTGAACCAGGGTGATGAAGGCGTCCGCGTCCGGGCGCAATCCGTTGGCCATCCGGGAGAGCAAGGACGGGCTGACCTGAAGTTCCTTGGCCAGTTGCCGCCAGGAGAGCTCGCGGGCGGTTCGCTGGGCGTCGAGCGCCGAGTAGAGCGCGTCGACGTCGATCTGGTCCTTGGCCACTTCGGTCCTTCCGATCCCAGAGGAGTCACTTCCGAAACACTGTTTGACTATCACGACACTGGTGATCTAGTCTCGACGTACCGTCTCGAAGTCGAGACAGTCAGGCTAGCTCGAAGGGAACCAGTCCACCATGCCCAAGAAGACCTCCACCTCCAGCGCCGGCCGCGGACGCAGCGCGATCACCGGCAAGTTCGTCAAGCAGTCCACTGTCAAGCGCCACCCCAAGACCACGGTCAACGAGACCCCCAAGAAGAAGAAGTAGGTGCGCGGACGTAGCCCGTCCGCACACCCATCCCGAAGAGAAGGTTCACCGGCCAACGGTGAACCTTCTCTTCCATTCCGGCAGATACCTACGCCCACTCCACCCCCAACTCGCGCAGTGCGTCGAGCTGGTCCTGGGTGAGCTTGTCCCGCCTCGTTTTGGTGTTGGAGACCCACACACCCAGCTTCACGGCCACCGGCTCCGCCTCGCCGCCGACCGCGATCTCTTCGCTGTGGCCGCGAGGAACCGACCGCTGGCCCTCCCTCTCGACCCACTGCGCGAGCGCCGCCAAGCCCCCGCTGGAACGCCTGCTGCGCCTTGCTCTGGCCTTTTCGTCGCACCCTTGGCGGCCGGTGCGGGAGACGGCGCCTCCACGGGCGTGACGCCCAGCTGGGTCAGCCGCTCCTGCTGCTCGGTCGACAGCTGCGCCCGGGTGCCGGGCTGGGTCTGCTGCTGGAGCCACTTGCCGATGTCGTCGCCGTCCATCAGCACGCCGGGTGCGATGTCTGGCAGCTGGCCGTCGGCGTCGACCAGGTCCGCGAGGACGCGGTAATGGCGCTGCCAGTCCAGCGGCCAGGGGCAGTTCCAGTCGGGGTCGATCTGCGTCAGCTGCTGCGCGCGTGCGGAGGCCCGCTCCGGGTCCTTGCCCAGGCCGTTTTTGGCGCCTTTGCGCCGGAGGTTGGCCATGTGCTGTCCGATGGGCACCATCGCGTCGCCCTCGCCCCAGACGGCGTCCTGACGCGGCGCGAGGTGCCCGGTGGCCCGCCGGTACGACCGCAGGGCGGCCAGCTTGGCCTCCCACGCTTCTTCGCCCGGTTCCCAGAGCATCCCGGCCTCCGGGGCGTCCAGGAGGGTCTTGCGCCGCTCCTCCAGCTCCCCGGTCCGCAGCGCCTTGCGCTGCTGGTGTACCCACCGGCCAAGCGGAAACGTCTTCGTCGTCCCGACCTCGACCTCGGTGTCGTAGGGCACGGCGTGGAGGCCGGTGATCTCGTTCTCCGCCCGCCACCGGATGAGGGCTTGGTAGCCCTCCAGCCACACCAGGGACTCCGGCCGGTACACCCGAGTACGGAGGAACGCGGCGATGGTCGCGGCGTCGCGTGGGCTGGAGAAGTGCAGCAGCGCAGACTCGGTAGCGGCGTCGGTGTCGTCGTCGTGGTCCTGGTCCTCGCCGTCGCTCCCGCCGCGGGCCCCGACGATCTGCCCGTTCTCGTCGCGCTGGACGTGGACCTTGCGCTTGCCGCTGGTGAGCGCGCGGGAGGCGAGCTGCTCGACCAGGCGCTCATCATGCGAGCGCAGGCCCTGGAGGACCGCTACGAGCGGCTTGAAGCTCGCGGAGGCGACCATGTCGGTCGGGTCCTCGTTCGACTCCAGGAACACCGGCACGATGATCCTGGCGACCTTGGTGGAGCCGTCCTTGTTGAGCCTCAGTGCCCGGCCGATGTTCTGCACGATCTCCACCTGCGAGCCGCGGGTGTCGGCGAAGCACACCGCTTCGACTCCTCGCTCGCCGGTGATGTCGACGCCTTCCCCGAGGACGCGAACGCTGGCGAGGAACGCGCGGTGGACCCGGTGCCCGGCTGCGTCGATGCCGTTGGCGAACTGGCGCAGCGCCTCTCGGCGTTCGGCCACGAGGTGGTTGCCGCAGAGCCAGGCCGACCACACTCGGTCCGGGGGGACGTGGCGGCCGGCCTCCAGCTCGTAGAATTCCGCGTCGATCGAGGACGCGGGGAGCTTGTCCGCGGCGGCCAGGTCGGCGTCGGACGCGTCGTTGGCGTACAGCTCGGCAGCGGTCTCGGGCAGCTTGTCCGCGAACGCCGCGGCTTCTTCGACCTTCTGGTGGAACGTCATGAGCGTACGGAGGTTGTACGCCGCGGCGTGCTCCAGAAGTGCGGTCTGCAGGAGCGCCAGGCGCCGGCCCCGCCGCGCCTCCTCCGATTCCCCGAGAACCGGCGAGGGATCGCGAATCTCGAGCACGTCGATCTCGAATCCGGCAAGGATTTCGCGTTCGATGGCCTCGCTCAGACCCAGCTCTGCGAGCCACGTGCCGTAGGTGCCCTCCGGGTCGTCGGCCATGGTCGCGATCTCGGCCTCCTGGCCGTCCGTGCCCTTCTGCGGGCGGGCCGCGGCGAGGATGCGAGGGGTGGCAGTGAGGTAGAACCGGAAGTCCGCCGGGATACGGGCGTTGTCGTGGATCGCTGCCCACGGACGGCCAAGATCGCCAGCGGTTCCGTGGGCCTCGTCCGTTTTACCGAGCGGAGAGGTGTACGGGTAGGAGCTGACCTGCGCTCTTCGTGATGCACATGTTCGTGAGGTGGACGGCTTCTCATAGCGGCGCCCGGAGCGGTCGATGCGCTCGAGGTTGGGCGGCAGCTCTCCCGGACGTAGGCGAAGTCTCCGCCTTGCTTGAGCGGCAGGATCTTCGAGTGGCTGCGCCTCATGCAGTTCCCTCGGGAGCCGCTGGAAAAAAAACTGGCTCGTGCGGGGAACGCGGCCCCCTCCTCGTTCCTTGTCCGGGTATTACGTGCGATCGGCCGCCTGGAGTCCCCCGGAACCGTCCGCGCTGACTGACTGTCCGTTACGGAGGGAAGGACGCATCTGTGAACGGATCCGGCGAGCAGGAGCCGCTCGTGGCCAAAGCGCTCCCAGCCCAGCCGCCACCAGACACCGAGCCGCACCTTGATCCGTGTTCCGAGCCGTCCTCCGACGACACGGGGTTACGGTTCCGAGACGTCGCCCTGGCCCCGGCGCCCTCAGTTCGGCCTGCCGCCCACCGAGGCGGGCCGCCCACCGACGCGCTGGACGAGGACCACCTCGTGCTGCCCGCAGGCGGCGACGCCGAGCGGATCACCTTCACTGAGGTCGCCGCGCCACGGGCCCCTACGTCCGAGGCGCCGCGTACAAATACTGCCGCGACCGGCCTTGAGGCCTTCTTCGTCCGCGAGAATTTTGAGCGGACCCGGCGCGCGATCGGAGTCCTGTTGCGCGACGATCCCACCCAGGCCGAGGACATCACACAGGAGGCGTTCGTGATCGTCTACGAACGCTGGGAGCGGGTGTCCAGGATGGACAACCCTCTCGCCTACACCATCAAGGTCGCCTGGCGGCTCGCCCTCAGGTGGTTGCGGGCCCGGAATCGCACGCGGGCACTCGACGCCGCGCTTCCCGTGCCGGTCGCCGATGGCGCCGCCGCAGCCGAAGCCGTCATCGCACGCGCCGACCTGGCACGTGCCTTCCTGCGTCTGAGCCCCGCGCACCAGGAAGTGCTCACGCTGTCGATGTCCGACCTGGACCCGCAGGACATCGCCCCGCTCCTCGGTATCCCGGTGCCGACCGTGCGTACCCGCCTGTTCCGGGCACGCAGGGCACTTTCGGCGCTTCTCGAAGAACGTCCGGAGGCACAGTCATGACGTACGCGAAGGATTCCGGCCAGGCCGCTCCCGGGTCCGGTGCCGCGAACCCCTGGCTCGGCGGGATCAAAGCGGAGGCTGCCCGCCGACAGGCCGTCCGTGATGTCTCCGCGCTGAGCGAGGACGAACTGCTCGACGAGGCTGCACGCGGCGTCGCTGAACGCCGTGCCGCCCGCCACGACCTCATCGGGGCCCTGGTATGGGAGGAGATCGCTGCACACCCTCGCACCTGGGATGTCTCCGAGAGCCCGGAGAGCGGCGAACTGCGCGCCGACGACTCCGGCACACCTGCAACGGGACGGACAGGCCGCGATTGATTCTTTCCCGGCGTGCGCGGGCGAGATGCCGTACAACCGCCAGCTTGGGCTCGTACGGCATCCCTCCGGCGTGGGCTGATCACTCGCTCGGTGGCCCGGCAGGCCTACGGTGATGGCCGCTCTGCTTGCAGCCCTGCAGGCCCGGCTCGCCGCACTGGCCGAGTGCGGCGACGCTGCACCGCTTTTGGACGACATGGCCGCCCGGCAGGCCCGTGTCCTCGTGGCCGCCCTTCCGCCGGAGTGCAGGGATCCCGATGCGGAGCCGGCGATTCTGGAGGCGCTCCGCGTCGCGGCCCTCGTGCACTGGAACCGCTACTGCCTGAGCGGAGAAGACTCCAGGGACGAGGAAGAGGACGACGACTTCGCGGCGGCGGTCGCGCTCTTCTCCCGCATTCACCGCCGCGACCCCCTGGCGGTCCCTGACCCCTTGCTGCCGCTGATCGACACCTCTGCCGACCCGGGACAGCAGGAGAGTCCGGTCACCTGGAGCGGCATGGCACAGCCGTACCTTGACCGGTACGGCAGCACCCGCGACCCCGCCGACCTGCGAACGGCCGTGCAACTCCTGTCGGCGGCACTCGACGGCGCACCCGAGGCATCGCCAGACCGTCCCCTGATCCTGCTGCAGTTCACCGAAGCGCTGCTGTCCCTGTACGAGGACACCGGCGACGAGGAGGCCTTGACGGTCTGCCTCGACACCGCGCGCGCCGAGACACAGCTCACCCGCACGGTGAACGGGAGCATGGCCTGGACCGTCCTGTCAGTCGCGCTACTCGCCCGCTTCGGCCACAAAAGGGATCCCGCGGGGTTTGAAGAGGCCGTGCACGCCGCGCGGCGAGCGGTGCAGGCCGCATTGGACGGCGCCAGCCGCGCCCATACGTCCGGCGACCTCGGGGCCGTCCTGTACGAGACCTTCTCCCGGACCGGCGACGAGCGCGCGCTCTCCGAGGCGCTGAGTTTCCTGCGCGAGGCACTCACGCAGACGCCTCCGGGCTCACCGGAGTACCCGGCACGGCTGCACGTCCTCGGCCAGGCCCTGCTCGGCTGGCACAACCGCACCGGCGACCCCGCAGGCCTGGGGGAAGCGATGCGCGCCGCCCGGGAAGCCGCCACACTGATCCCTGAGGATCACGCGCACCGGGCCGACATGCTCGCCGGCCTGGCCGCCGCGCTCCAGGAACGCTTCCACCACGCCGGCCACCAAGAGGACCTGTTCGAGGCTGTCCGCCTACGGCGCTCGATCCTGACCAGCCTCCCGTCCACAGATCCAGGCCACCCGGCAGCGGCCGCACAGATCAGCACGGCACTGTGGCTGCTCCACCAGCACATCGGTGACTCGGCGGCTCTTACAGAGGCAATTGCGTACGCCCGGACGGCGGTCGAGTCGATGCCCGAGGACCACCAGGTGCAGGCTGGCCGGATGAGCAACCTGGCGGCGATGCTGCGGGCCCGTTTCCTGAACGGCGGCGCCCGTGAGGATCTCGATGAGGCGATCACTTTGCTGCGCGCGGCTATCCCCCTGCTGGCGCCCGGGCACCCCGAGCGCGCCGCGCAGCTGAGCAATCTCGCCAACGCCCTGCGCAGCCGCCATACGCTGACCAGCGATCCCTCAATGCTGGCGGAAGCGGTGGAGGCCGCCCGCACGGCGGTCGAGTCCACGCCCGGTGATCACCCGGCGTGGCCTGCCCGCCTCGGTAATCTTGGCGCGATCCTGCGCACGCGCTTCGAGTGTGGCGCAGGCGCTGTTGACGACCTGGATGAAACGATCGGGCTGCTGCGGATGGCGGTCGCGGCCCTTCCGTACAAGCATTCCGGCCGGGCCGCTCAGCTTGCCAATCTGGGCAATGCCCTGCGTCTGCGGCACGACCACGCCCGTGACCCACAGGATGCCGCAGAAGGCCGCATGGCGCTTTGGGCCGCTGCCGAGCCTCCGGACGCACCCCCGCTGATCCGGATGAGGGCCGCGTGGGCCTATGCGGACGCAGCCCGCCGGGACGGCGACTCTGCCGAGACCGTCAAGGGCTTTGAGCTGGCCGTGGGACTGCTGCCGCGCATTGCACCGCCCTCGCTAAGCCGGGATGACCGTGAGTACCGGCTCGGGCGGCTAGCCGGACTTGGCTCCGAGGCCGCCGCCGCCGCGCTCGACGCGGGGCGTCCGGGGCTCGCCCTGGAACTGCTGGAGCAGGCCCGGGGCATCCTGCTCGGTGAGGTGCTCACCGCGCGCGGTGAGCTGGAGGAACTGGCCGAGCGCGAGCCGGCCTTGTACGCCGAGTTCCAGCGGCTGCGAGACGCCCTGTCGGCCCCTGAGGCCGATGCGGACGCGCGGCTGTCGGGCGGCATGCGCTTTGAGGAGACGATCGCTCGGATCCGCGCGCTGCCCGGCTTCAGCCGCTTCCTCCTTCCGCTTACGGTCGATGACCTGCGACCGGACCCCGATGACGGCCCGGTCATCGTTGTGAACGTCGCCGGACACCGCAGCGACGCACTCGTACTGGGCGCGGGGCCACGGGACGCGCTGCATGTCATACCCCTGCCGGGCCTCACACCAGATGAGTTGGCTACGCACGTGAACAACTTCCACAGGAAGGTGTGGGGTGCGCAGTCGCAGGTTTCTCAGACACTTGCGTGGCTGTGGGATTCCGCGGTCGGGCCGGTGCTGGAAAGCCTGGGTGTCACCGCGACGCCCGCCAACGACGGGCCCTGGCCGCGCGTGTGGTGGTGCCCAGTCGGGTTGCTGGCGTGCCTGCCGCTGCACGCCGCAGGTCGCCACCAAGACGGCGGGGACTCGGCTTTGGACCGAGTGGTCTCCTCCTACACGCCAACTGTCCAGGCTCTGGCCGCGAGCCGCCGCCGGGCACGCCGCGAGTTGCCGCACCTTGCGGGTCGACACGGTCGCGCCCTGGTTGTCGCGATGCCCAACACGCCGGGAGTACCTCCGCTGCCGTATGCGCACCAAGAGGCGGAGGCCGTGGCCCAGATGATGCCGCAAACCACGCTGTTGGCTGACGGTGAGGCGAGCCGCGCCACCGTGCTCTCCGAGCTTGGCCAGCATCCCATTGTGCACTTCGCATGCCACGGTGTGACGGACTGGCAGGACCCGTCCGCGAACCGACTGGTGCTCGCGGACGGGGCTCTGTCGGTGCGTGACCTGCTGCACCACCGGCTCGACGGGACGCGACTGGTGATGCTGTCTGCGTGCAGTTCGAGCGCAGCCGGCGAGCGGCTGCCGGACGAAGCTGTGCATCTGGCCTCCTCTTTCCTCGCCGCAGGCGCCGCGCACGTCGTCGGGACGCTGTGGGCGGTCGAGGACCAGGTCGCCGCGCGCACCGCGACGACCCTGTACACGCACCTGACCGCCGCGGGCACCCTTCCTCCGCGCACCGGGCTCACCGCGATCGCCCTGCACGTGGCCACCCGGCGGCTACGGGAGCAGTATCCCGGAAGCCCCGGACTGTGGGCGCCCTTCATGCACATCGGGGTATGAGCCGCCCGGCGGGATGAGCAGCTCCAGGCTGCTCCCGTCCGCGCGGCGGTCGACGATCCACGCGCCGTGCGGGACCGCGGCGGGCACGGTCTGAAGGGTGGTCCGGCGCTCACGCTCGAACAGCCGGGCCTGCCGACCCTCAACCCAGCTGCGTACCGTTTGCCACATCCCACCACACGCCCTCGTAAGGGGGCGCACCGCGGCGCGGGCCAGTGCCATCGACAGCATCGACGTTTCCTTTCGCTCGGACGTCACTGTGACAAGCCCGGTGAAGGCATCAGCGTTCGCCGGAAGAACCCTGCTTCGGCAGCGCTTCTAGGCAGGCGGGCGCCGAAAGAGCACGTGCGGCGCGTACCGCAGGCTTTTGCGGGCCCGGCGCCCCGCGTACTCCCGACAAGACGGGTGCCTCAGCCGAGGCTGTCAGAGAGGGACTTCCTCGGGAGGGTTCGGCGGCTCAGAGCTGGCAGCCAGATCAAGGTGATCCTGGACCAGGACTGTGGCAGCGGGAATCTGCCGAAACGGTCTGGCCGAGGGTTTAGTACGGGGCGGCTGTGGTGGTCTTGGTGAGGGTGGGCTAAGTTGGAATGTCAGTGTGGCTGTCATCGCGGGGAGCGGCGTGGACGATGTTGAGCGGGACTTCAATGCCGAGATTGGTCGGCGGGTGCGCGTGGCGAGGGCGCGAGCGAAGCTGACGCAGGAGTTGCTGGCTCGGAAGGCGGGACTGACGCGCGGGTCGATCACGAACATCGAGTCCGGCGCGCAAGCTCCTCCGCCGTACCGGTTGGTGCGCCTCGCGTCAGCGCTCGGGGTGGAGCCGGCCGACCTGCTGCCGGGACTGCAGGAGCCCGGCCAGGTGAACGGGCTGCCGGACTATCTTGCGGACGCGGTGGCGTCTGTGGCGTCGGAGGCGTTTGAACGGAGGGTGCGCGATGGCCAGGTCTGACGCGGCGGCCAAGGCGCTGTTGACGCAGTTCGGCATCGACGAGGCGCCCATCAACCCGGCGCTGATTGCGGAAAAGCTGGGTGTGCTTGTCGTCCCGCAGGAGATGCCGGACGACGTTTCCGGCATGCTGCTGCGCCGGGGAGACGAGCAGGTCATCGGTGTGAACCAGAAGCACCACGAGAACCGGCGGCGTTTTACGGTGGCTCATGAACTCGGGCACCTGCGACTGCATCGCGGCCGGCCGCTGATCCTGGACACCGATACCCGTGTCAACTTCCGTGACACGGTCTCAAGCATGGCCACGGATCGTGAGGAGATGGAAGCCAACCGCTTCGCGGCGGCTCTGCTGGCTCCTGAGCCCATGGTGCGTCGCGCAGCACGCGAGGCCGAGTTCCGTACGGCCCAGGAGTTGGTGCACCTCATGGCCGGGCGCTTTGAGATGAGCGAAATGGCCATGAGTTACCGGCTGATCAATCTCGGCATCCTCGCGGGTCCAATGGCGTAAGCGGCCCTGCGTCCTCGAAGGCCGCCCGTTCATGTCGGGCGGCTTTCTTGTGTCAACATACGACAGGGAAATTGTCACTCAAAAAATGTTGCCAATGTGGTGCCGTGCGTGCTGTCCTGGGTGTGTTGGCAGGGGCCGATGTGGCCTCTGGGAACAGGAGGTGTGTCATGTCCGGCAAGGCCAGTAAGGCGAGTGGGTCTGGTGGGAAGCGTGGTCGGAGTGCGGTCACGGGCCGGTTTGTGAAGCAGTCGACGGTGCGTAGGCACCCGTCGACGACGGTGAACGAGCGCGCGTCGCGCGGCTCGAAGAAGAGCAAGTAGGCGGGCTTCGAGCCCGCCTTTCGTATCTCCCGGCCCGCCACAGGCGGGCCGGGAGGAAGGGGAGGTGGCCGTTATGACGACGGCAGACATCCAGCACGAGGAGATCAGCGGCAAGACGGTGACCGTCACCGTGGACGGCGAGCCGGTCGCGGTGACGAAGCGCACGACGCCGAACGCGGTCCTGGGCCTGGCTGGTATCGACGCGGGCACGCACTACCTGGTCCGGATCACCGGCAGGCATCAGCACTCGTTCGCCGGCCGTGGGGAGGAAGAGATCACCGTGCATGAGCGGGAGACGTTCGTGTCGGTCTCCACCGGCCCGACCCCGACCGCATGACCGCGGTGATGCCGCAGGCAGGGCCCGCGGGGATGCTCGCGGGCCTGCGCCGGGCCGGCTACACGGTGGAGCAGAGCGGCAACTTCGCGGTCTTTGACTACCTCGTCGAGGTCGGCCCGCGGGCCGGGACGACGGTGCGCGTCGGGCTGGAGCTGGTGCCGGACTGGCCGCTGTCGGCCCCGCACGGCCCGCACATCAGCCCGTGCCTGGGGCATCCGCAGGGCGCGGTGCACACGTCTCCGCTGGGGCAGGAGTGGGAGCACTGGAGCCGGCCGCCCTCCGACTGGGCGCAGGACCGTACGGTCCGCGGCTATCTGCGGCACCTGCGCACCCTGTTCACGCAGCTGGGGAACGGATCCTGCGCATGATCAGCCGCTTCTCGGTCGCGATGACCAGCGTCACCGCCCAGCGCCTGACGGATCACCTGCGCCGTGGGGACGGGCAGGAGGACTGCACTTTTGTGCTGTGGCGGCCGAGCACCGGCGCCAGCCGCACCACAGCCCTGCTCACCGAGGTGGTGCTGCCGCAGGACGGCGAGCGGATTGTGCACGGCACGGTGGACTTCACCAGCGCCTACTTCCTGCGCGCCGCCGCGCTCGCGGCCGAGCACGGCTGCGGGCTCGGCTTCGTCCACGCCCATCCCCAAGGCCGGGGATGGCAGCGACTGAACACGATTGATCACGAGGCTGAGGTGTCCTTCGCCGCGCAGACCCAGGTGATCACCGGACATTCGCTGGTCGGTCTGACCTTCGCGGGCGCGGATGCCGGATTCGGCGCACGTATCTGGCAGCAGGAGGCCCGCCGCCGCTACGTTCCTACCGAGGCAGAGAGCGTCCGGGTGGTCGGCGGCCGTCTGACGGTCACCGTCAACGACCGCCTCTTTCCCGCGCCGCCGGCTACGAACCGGCAGCTGCGTACCGTCTCCGCCTGGGGACAGACAACCCAGGACGACCTGGCCCGTCTGCATGTCGGTGTCGTCGGATGCGGCTCGGTCGGCATGCTTGTCGTCGAAGCCCTGGCCCGCACCGGCTTCCAGAACCTGAGCCTGTTCGACTTCGACACCGTAGAGGAGCTCAACCTCGACCGGCTCCTGCACGCCACCATCCGTGATGTGCGCCTGCACCGGGCCAAGGCCCGCCTCGCCGCCCGCACCTCTCGCCGCGCGGCCACCGCCCTCAACTTCCGGGCGGCGCCATACGAGCTGAGCGTGGCCGAGCCGGACGGGTTCGCCGCCGCAGCCGACTGCGACGTGATCTTCTCCTGCGTCGACCGGCCCTGGCCCCGCGCCGTCCTCAACCTCCTCGCCTACGCCCACCTCATCCCCGTTGTCGACGGTGGCATCGCGGTCGACGCCCGCGGCGGACGCCTGCGCGGCGCCGAATGGCGCGCCCACATCGCCGCCCCCGGCCGCGCCTGCATGGAATGCCTGGGCCAGTACGACCCCGCCCACGTCCAGGCCGAACGTGACGGCTCCCTCGACGACCCGGCCTACATCACCGGCCTGCCCGCCGACCACCCGCTGCGCCGCAAGGAGAACGTCTTCGTCTTCTCCAACAGCGCCGCGGCCGCGCAGCTGAATCAGTTCGTCACCATGACGACCGCACCGGGCGGGATCGCCGACACCGGCGCCCACCTGTACCACCTGACCACCGCCACCCTCGACCACCGCGAGAATGGCTGCGAGACGGGCTGCCCCTACGACGGCATGCTGCGGGCGCTCGGCGACGACGCCCCCGTCACCGTCACGGGACGGCACCGGGCCGCTGAACAGGTCCGCGATGCTCGTGCCCGTGCGGTACGCCGCTGGCCGCTCCGCGCCTGGCGCGCCGTCGACGACCTCCTGCACCGACTCCGATGAAAGCACCCGGCCAGAAGCATCGGGACCACGCATATCCGCTTGGCCGCCCGGCCCACGAGACGAACACTGAAATCCGCAACAACGTGACACCGGCAGCCGGTAGTTCACGGCCAGCGATTACCGCACGACGGGAGTGCCGATGAACGCGGCAGAGCGCCTCGCCCAGAAGATCGAAACGCTGAGCAAGGCGTTCACGGATGCCGAGCCCGCGTCTTTGCGTACCGGCTACCTGGCCGATCCCTCGGCCGGTCGTCCGGTACTGCAGGGCTCCACCGCGACGGCTCTCGTGCCCCGCTGGAACGAGCACTCCAGCGGGCTGCTGGTGCCCGCCACCGTCCAGCCACCCGCGCCGATCGACCTGGGAGCGGCGTATCTCACCCCTGATGAGATCTTCGGGTTCGAACTGCCCGTCGACTACGCCATGCGTCAGCTGGAGCGCCTTCCTCTTGAAGGCGTCACACGGTTTTGTGCCCGGGTGCTCAACGCCTTGGAGCTTCCCGGTGTGTCCGTGCAGGCAGTCGAGGCTCACTTCGCCGGGGAGTGGCTGGATGAGCCGGTCCGCAGCCGCGCCCGGAACCTGCTCCGGGACGAGACCCGCAGGCTGCTTGTGCCGCAGGCCCTCATGCTGCTGGCTCGCATGGCCCTGGAAGTATCCCCGGACACAGCGCCGGACGATCCCCCCGACGGGGACATCGTCGGTGCTCTCTTCAGTCTCACCCAGGCCATGGGCCGCCACCCTGATCCCGGCCCGAGCGTCATCACGGACCGGCCCGGCACATTGGGCCGCGAACTCATCGCCAACCAGCACTTCCACCGCGGTTGGTCCGTCCCGGGCGTCCTCGCCCGATACGCGCGGCGCTGGCTGCAACTGCCCGCCGAACACTACGGCGAGCCGGGAATCGTCGACCTCAGCCAGACCTACCAGGCATGCACCGGCGCCCGCCTGGAGGACCTGGCGGGCGTCGCCGGCTATCTGTGGCTGCGCACCACGATGGGGCGGTTCGTCATCGAGCCGGGTGAACTGGCTGGCCTGACCATGCCCGCGGAGCGCGTCGAGGCAGTCCTGGCGCTGATCACCAACCACCTGCCCGGCATGCGGGAGGCCGTACGCGGCGAACGCCCCGAACAGCGCACCGAATGGTCCTTCGATCCTTTCCAGCAGTGGCCCGTGATCCGCCTGCCCGAGGACCGGCTGCTGATCCTTGATCCCCGTCACCTGATCAGCCGGGCTTTTGGATGGCTGCCGATCTGGGACATCGAGTTCCCGCCGTCAGGGCGAACCAAGCCCACCGGTCACCGCAAGATGGCCGCCCGGGCCAAGCAGACCCTGCGCCACTGCAGTGAGCTGTACGTCAGCGAAGTCCTGCACGCGATTACCAGAGACGAAGGCACCACGCGCCGGGTCTACGACGACGCCGAACTCAAGGCCGCCTACACCGTCCAGGGCCAGCGCATAGCCGACGCCGCGATTGACTATCCCGGCACCTGGATCGTCATAGAGGTCACCACCACCCAGCTACGCCGCGAAGCCGCCACTGCCGTACCCGGCGAATCACAGATCGAGGACATCGACAAACTCGTCGACGAACTCGACCAGATCGACGCGACCATTGCTGCGCTGCGCGGCGACGAGGCTGCTCTCACCGGCGCTCCTGCTGCCAGCGATCGTCGCTTCCTGCCGCTACTCGTGCTGCCGGAAGGCTTCCCTGTCAACCCCATCACCCTGACCGTGATCCGTGAACGCGCTCGGAAGAAGGGGCTGTTCACGACGCCGGACACGGATCTGGTGGAGATCGTCGACGTCGAAGAACTGGAGATGATCGAAGCCTTGCAGGACGTCTCCGGCCCCAGCCTCCTCGACATCCTGCGCAGCAAGCAGTCCGGCAGCTTGCGCAACGCCGCCGTACGTGACCACATACTGCACGTCCTGCGAGCACAGCCCGACGCACCAGCCCGACACGGTGGGTTGATGGACAGTGCCCTCAAGCCTCTCGTCAACGCCCTGCCGTAGCTGCACCGGAGTTCCTCCACCAGCTGATGGTCGGTAATCCTGTGTGCCCACCGACCGGCTTGCCGCATGCTTCTCGGGCAGGACCTTCCGGCGCCGCTCACCCGCTTACCCGCTGACCCGCTGACGATCTCGACGCAGGATGGAGTTCTCATGGCCGTTTCCACCGCAACGCCGGGCGTATCTGATGGGGCGTTGTCGCCGTTGAGTAAGCGTTTGCGCGTACTGCTGGGCGCAGAGCGTGTTGTGGATGATCTGCGCCGCTACTTCGGTATCGGTCTGCCGTCCGGCGTGGTGGCGTTCACCGGCAGTCGGTTCGAGCATCTGGCGGGTGGGGGAGATCGGCCGGAGGTTGCCGACCGGGTCACGGCGGAGGACCTGGTCGCGGTGCAGACCTTGTCGGTCACCGTTCCCGCGTCTGTCGCGCTGGACATTCTGGAGGGCCCTCTCGGCGCGCGGCTCTCCGGCCTGCTGCACGCCATACCCACGGACATCAACATGGTCGACGCCGACGCGGACGTCGTGGCCGACGACTCGCCGGCGGACCAGGCCTGGCATCTCCTGCGCGACCAGCCCGATGTCGGATGGGTGATCGCGGGCAAGCTTCTGGCCCGCAAGCGTCCGCGGCTGCTCCCGGTCTATGACCGCGTCGTCCGCTGCGCCGTCGGCCGGCCGTCGTCCTTCTGGCTCGCCCTCCACACCGCGCTGCGTGAAAACGACGTTGCTTTGCACCGCCAACTGCTGGAGCTGCGCCAGGTCGCGGGGGTGCCGGAGACGGTGAGTGTGTTGCGGGTGTGTGATGTCGCGGTGTGGATGGGGCACCGGGCGGAGGGGCACGCCTGTCCTCGCTGATGTCGGCAGCGAGCTTGCCTTTCCGGCGTTTTGGCGTGTGAGGGTGACGGACTTTACCAACCGTCATCTGGGTGTGTGCGACGTTCATGTGGAGTGGTCTGCAGGGGTGGGGGAGGGGCGTGGACTGCGGGCTGAGGTGCCGCTACTGGGGTGGTGCCCGGTTTGAAAGGAGCGGCGTGCGGGTGGGTGGTCGGCTGGTGGTGGGGGAGTTACGGGTTCAGGAGATCGTGTGTGCCGGCGGGCGGGCTTCTTACACGATTGTGGACACTGACTGCACGCCCTTGGCGGAGCGGCGTTCGGCGGCGAGGTGGTCGTCGTACAGCCACGCCGCCCACACGCGGTCCGGGGGGACGTGGCGGTCGGCTTCCAGCTCGTGGAGCTCCGCGTCGATTGACGACTTCGGCAGTGCCTCCGCGCCGGCCGGATCCTGGTCGGAGGCTTCGGTCGCGTACAGCCGGGCCGCGGTCCGCGGCATCTCCTCCGCGAACGCGGCGGCCTCCTCGACCTGCTGGTGGAACGTCATGACGGTGCGGAGGTTGCGCGCGGCGGCGTGCTCCAGGAGCGCCGTCTGCAGCAGTGCCAGGCGCCGCCCGCGCAGCGCCTCCTCCGACAGGCCGGGGCCGGGGGAGAGGCGCGGATCTCCAGGACGTCGATCTCGAACCCGGCGAGGATGCCCCGCTCGACGGCCTCCGACAGGCCGAGCTCGAACAGTCATTCACCGTACGGCCCGTCGGGGTCGCTGGTCATCGTCGCGATCTCCAGCTCCCGATCGTCCGCGCTCTTCTGCGGCCGGGGAGGGGCGAGGATGCGTGGAGTCGCGGTCAGGTAGAGCCGGAAGTCGGCCGGGATCCGGGAGTTGTCGTGGATCGCCGCCCTCGGCCGACCAAGATCACCGGCGGTTGAGTGGGCTTCGTCGACGACGGCGGGGTCGAAACCGTCCATCGCCTGCCCATACAAGCGTTTTCCGCCGGCCAGCGCGGTCTCCAGCGGCCCGCGTACTTTCGCCCGGCCCGTGAACATCCTCGGGATCCTCGCGGTCCACGAGTGAGGCGTACGTGGCGAACACGGTCACCGGCCCGCGCCCCGCCCGCAGTGCGAGCTGGATCGGATGGGCGGTGGTCCGCACACCGAGCTGCTCCAGGACCTCGTCCTTCTCCAGTGAGCACACCGCGACCATCGGCCCGCGGTGGCTGACCCGTCGGCACGTCTGGGCGGTCTGCATGAGCAGGTCGAGGGTGGGGACCATGACGAGGATCCGCCCGCCGCGGAAGCACTCCCGCGCCGCCCACGCGGCGGTGATCGTCTTTCCGGACCCGGTCGCACAGACGACGGTCCCGCGCAGCCCGTGTGCAAGTACAGGCGACCTGGTGGGGAATCCCGCCCACGCGCGGATGCGCGCGTTCGCTTCCACCTGGTGTTCTCGCAGGCTGATCATCACTCAGCTCCCGCCTGGCCGACGGGCTTGGGGCCGTCCTGCGGCGCAGGGTTGTCGGCCGGTGGCTGCTGGAGGGGCGGGGTCTGCTGTTTGCGGCGCCGGCGGTGTTCGCGCTGGGCCTGGGCGCGGGCGCATTCGCGGGTGCAGTACTTGATGCCGCTGGTGCGGTTCTGCCCGTACGCGGCGCGGCCGCGCTGGCGTACGAAGCTGCGGCGGCAGGTCTCATTCGCGCACTCACGGATCGTGGCGTCCTCGGCGAGGTGGTTGTAGAGCTGGAGAAATGCCACGGCGAGGATGGTGGGGTAGCGGTCGCCCAGACTGCCGATGCCGATACTGAACCGCTTCAGCGCGGCGTTCAGCTCACTCTCCAAGTGGGTGATCCTGAATTCCATGGCGAGCTCGCGCATGTGGTCCAGGTCGCGCGGCCACACCTCCTCCTGGTCCGGGTTCTCCGCACGCCACCGGGCCAGTTCTTCCTCGGAGACCTCGGGCTCGATGAGCGCGTCGAGCCCGCCCTCGCGGCGCAGGGCCAGCCAGGTGGTGACGGCCGCCTGCGCCTCCGTCATGAACAGCGTGGCCAGTTCGCCGTGCAGGGCGAACGGCGCGCGGGGGTGGTCGCGCTCGGTGAGCTCCTTGAGCGGCTCGTACACGTCGACGTCCCAGCTCCCGGTGTCGATACTCCCGCCGAGGTGTCCGTATGTGCGCATCAAGGCGGCCACGGCGTCGAGGTCCTCGGGGTCGACCTCCATGAACTCGCGCAGGTAGAAGTCCTCCGGCACGGAGACCGTGTGCGAGCGGGAAGGGATCTGCGGGGTCCAGACGATCCACTCGCCGTCGGCCCGCGCCCCGCGAAGAGGCATCAACTCCGGTGCCGGCACGGGCGTTCCGGGCCAGAGCGTAGGACGAAAGCGTGGGTCAACGTATGCCGCCATGAGGAGCATCATAGCGTCCAGGAGGGTAGGACGAACTATGAATCCTTCGTATCACGCACAGGGATCACGGAACGTACCCAAGGGGGAACCAGGGTGACGCAGTGGCAGGACCGCCAGACGATAGGCGACATGCACGAACGCCGGGTGACGGCCGCGCTGCGCACCCGCGGCTGGACCGTCCAGCCCTGCGGACAAGGCACCTACCCGCCCGCCATACGCGAGGCCCTGCGCCGGACCCGCTCCGCCCTGCGGCACTTCCCCGACCTGATCGCCGCCCGCGGCGCCGACCTGATCACCATCGACGCCAAGGACCGCATGCCCAGCACCGACACCGACCGCTACGCCGTCAGCGCCGACACCGTGACCGCCGGTCTCCTCTTCACCGCAGCCCACGCCCCGACCCCGCTCTACTACGTCTTCGGCGACCTGAAAGTCCTCACCCCGGCCGAGGTCGTCCACTACACCGCACACGCCTTACGCCACCACAGCGGCGCCTTCCACCTCGTGCGCACAGAGCAGGCGCACCGCTTCGACGACGTCTTCGGATCGGCCGCAGCAACTGCGGCATGACAGCCTGTGAGCGGGTGCGTTGGTGGGGGTGCCTGCTGGGGAGTGTCACAGGCTGGTCCATGGGCAGGGTCTTCCGCCGGCCAGTGGTACCCAGATTGCCTGGGTGGGGCCGTGGTGTTCGATGTCTTCCAGCGTGGCGGCTCCGAGTTGGACTTCGTGAGCCAGTGAGGCGACGAGCGGATGATGGGAGACCATCGCCTGCAGGTCGTTGATCCGATCATCCAGTCTGGGCCGTGGAGCGCCGGTCAGGATGAACAGGAGGCGTGGGAAGACCGGGTACCAGCGCAGCCAGGCCGGACCTGCCGGGGTCGGTCTGCGGCGGCCGATGGGCTGGGTCTCGTAAGTGAACAGTCTGGCGTACTCGATCAACTTCGCGGCGAGGCGCTCGCTGCTCATTGTGGTGCGGTCCACTTCGATGAATGCGCGCAGTTTCCGGCGGCGTTCGGGCTCGACGACGGTGTAGTACATGACGGCGTCGGCCACGAGCCGGTTGCCCTCGCCGATGGAGTGCGAGACTTCCGGGATCCAGTCCCAGGGGCCGTGTTCGTGTCCCAGGCGCCGGGCGTCTGAGGCGAAGGCCAGGTGGGCGCGTACGACGGTGAGTGTGTGCAGCGTCCTGAGCGAGGCAGCTGTGCGCGAGGTGACGGGATAGGGCGGACGGCCTCGCAGGGCAGGCAAGTCCCGTGTCAGGCGGGCACCTTCCGGCGTGAGGTACCAGGCCTTGGTACGGGAGTGCTTCGCATCCGGCAGCACTGTGCAGTCGACGAAGCCGTCGGTCCGCAGTCTGGTCAGGGCTCGGGACAGCAGTTGCCGGCTGCCTTGCGGCCGCAGCATCCGGTGCAGCTGGTTGGTGCTGGCGATGCGGTGCTGGGCCAGCCCGGCCAGCACCTGGTGACGCAGGGGCCCAGCAGCGGCGGCCGGGGCGTTCAGATCGGAGTTGGTCATGGTCGTCCTCGTGCAGCCGTGGGGCTTCGTCTGCGGAGCAGGGAACCTGGGTACCCCGACCAGATCCCCGACCATGGAGCCCCGACCATGGTCACGAAGCCGACACGCTTGCATGACGCGCCCCAAAACACCCGTCCACGACGCTGCGCCGACGGGCAAGGGCAGCAGGCCAAAGGCGCAAGGTATCCGGCGTCGTTCTGCCGAGCACGGTGCGGGCAGGGGGGGGCGAGGCGATGGCCGGTCCGCAGCAGCAGAAACTGCTGCGGGGCGCGGTGGCGAGCCGCGCCATGCCGGCCACCGTGCGGCACCCGGTCCGCAAGGAACCAACAACCCGTCACCAGGCGCCGCGTTCACAGGGCGGTGAGTCAGCGCTGCACCGCCGCGCCTTATCTCTTCTGCCTACGCTGTGCGGCCTGCGTGAGGATCCGCTTGCGTGTCCACCGCCGGCGCCCGCCCTTCTCCGAGAGGGCGTCGGGCGTCTCCAGCAGAGGAAGGTTGCCTTGGGCGAGGCTGCTGGAGAAGGAACCGACGCTCTTGTAGCCGAGCAGCGCCGCGGCCTGAGTCGCTCCCAGGAGTTCATCGGGATCACCGTCGGCCGGCACATCGGGCAGCGCCTTCGCGGGGCGCTCGCTGCTGACGTACCGGCCGCTCCCGGGGCGCGCGGCCTTCCAGTCGAGCAGAGTCTGCACCCGCCACAGCAACCGTCGGTAGGGACGCTCCGGGGTGCCCAGTTCCTCGACGACGTCCGGGTCGGGGAAGTACCCGGGGTGGTCGCGGACATAGGTAGTGACCTGGTTGACGTTCTTGTAACCCAAAAACTTCGAGGCAGCAGCCCCGTTCAGCAGTTCATCAGCGTCGCGAGAGGGTGATGCGTGATCGCCGAGTCGGGCCAGGGACCGCTGGGCGAACCACCGGGTGACTTCGGCGTGGTCCCACAGCCTCGCGCGCCGGCGCATGCCGGCGATTTCCGGGAAGCCGCTGCTGTCTCGCGTGTTGTACAGGCGGGTGACTCGCGCGGAGGTCAGTCCCTGCTCGGCCGCGATCTCGGCAGCGTCAGCCAGGCGAGGCTTACGTGACGAGGCCATCGCGGAACCGTCCGTCCAGTCGGCAAGTGCGCCAGCCTCCCCAGCACACAACTCCGATAATGACAGAAGATTCGGATGCGGGTCCACCTCGCTGCCCGGAAATCCCCCGCCCGGGGTGCGGGCTTCACCCTTCGGGGACCAGACACACACCGCGGCGGGCGGCAGCCTCGGCCATCTCAGCGTAGGCAAGAGCCGCTGGCGTCATCTGCCACTCGGTAAGGGCGAGCAGTGAGACCAACTCGTCGCGATCCTGCGATGCGTCGCACGGCAGACCCCCTCCATTCACGACCGCCACCAAGACCTCCGGCGACATTCCAGCAACACGAGCCGCCACAATGGAGCGCAGCTCCTCGAAACCCTGCTCGTGCAGGGCGTTCGCCTCAGTCAGAAACAGCAGCACCACATCCTTGTCGGGGCTGGCCGGTGCAGCCGCGGCGAGGTCCAGGAGGCGCTGGGTGGTGGTCGTCATCATGGCCAGTATGACCTTCCGGATCGGTCCGAGAAATGCCGGCGGATTCTGCAGGAATCGCCGGGAAGGCGACTGCTGGCAGGAGCCCGGGCCCGACTTCAGCGCACAGGCCACGCCCTATCCCTCCGACCGGCACAGTCGTTGCACAGGGCGCGGCCGCGGTCACGAGCCAGGTCTGGGAGCTTGCGGGCTCCACCTGCAGTGCCGCGCGGACTTGCACCTGGACCGCAGCGAACTCGGGTCCGTCATCGAGACAGACGACGCCCGTTCAGTGCTCCGCAGGTCTTGGCGTGCCGGATCAGGTCGGTGATGCGCCAGTCGGCGCGGAAACTGTCGCCTCGTACCTGCTCGACTTCGGCGTACAGGTCGGCGAGCCGCGGCCGCCGATGGACAGCAGGAGGTCCCGGCGGATGCGTAGACGCACAGCGAACAGGAGCAGAGAGGGAGGTGCCTGCCCAGTCGCCGGCTCCCGGGGCTGTGGTCCAGGTCCTCGATGAGGACCACGGTGCGGGCCGGGGCGGAGAGCAATGGGGTGCTGGCCCTGAGGCGGGCGCCGCTGGCTTCGGTGCCGGGCGGGTAGAGGGCTGACCGTGGTGCTGCCGTTGTCGGGGATGGAACGCGGTAGCGGGGTGTGCGTGTGGGGGTGGGTGCCGTCCAGGCCGTGCGGCGGGGCGGTGAGGGATGCGGCGTCTGTCCCGGCGGCGGTGTGATGGGTGATGGAGTCGATGCCGTGGGCGGGCATGGCGGTGACCGTGTGATCGGGCCTTGGTGAGGGCGGTGGCGAAATTGTGGGCGCGGGGGATGGTCTGTTCGATGGGATCCGGTTTCCGGTCATGGCGACGGCACTGCCGATCGGCCAGGGCAGCCGTTCGCGGCCGCGGGCCCGCAGGCCCAGCGGGGCGGGTCCCCGGTCGGCGAGGGCAGTGGGTCACTTGTCGTCCGACGGGATGATGAACGGGCGGGTCAGCTTTGTTTGGGTGAGTTCCTCGTGCGGCCGGTAGGAGGAGAGGAGCTCCCTGACGGCGTCGCGGACGCGCCGGTCCCACACCTCGGCCGCGGTGTGCTCGGCGAGGTCGTCGTCGAGCCGGCCGGGGACGAGTGGGCGGTGAGCGCGGTGCGTGCGGCTCGTTCTGGCAGGTCGCGGCACCGGCGCGAACCGGTGCCGCGCCGTGGCGGGTGAAGGGGAAGCGTGATCAGAATCGACGGGAAGGGGGGAGTACCGTCGGCCGCTGTGGTGGAAGTGCCGGGCTAGGCCCAGTTCTAGGCCCGCTTCCGCTCCCACCACGGGGGTGGGCTGCCCGTTCGCCCGGGTGGCGGGGTTGTGGTGGCGGGCTGCGGTGCAGTGGGTGTGGTGTACGGGCGGGCGGCGATCGGGCTGGGGAGGCTGGTCTCGGTGTAGGCGATGCGCCTGCGCAGGCTGATGCCGAGGTCGTCGACGCTCAGGTAGATCGAGTCGTTCTTGAGTCCGGTGATGCGTCCTTTGACCAGGACGTTGACTCCGTCGACGAGGGATTCGGTGGAGTTGGTGGCCAGGTTGCGCCAGGCGGTGCAGATGTAAGGGATCGGGTCCAGGTCACGCCACTTCTGGGCGGCGGTGTCCCACTGCGTGGGGGTCGCGGTGAGACGGAACCGGCAGACGGCGATGCCGTCCCCGGTGAAGCGGACTTCCACGTCTCCGGTGACGGTGCCGGACACGTGTGTGACGGACGGGGCCATACGGACACCTCCAAATGTGAATAATAGTGGCTCTAGGGAGTTGGTTACCCCCTGTCGGCACTGCCTGCCCAAGAGCCCGGTTCAGCGGGCCAGGCGCCGGCTACCGGCTCTTCATCCGGTGGGCTCCGACGGGACTGGCGGCGGGGTGACGTTGTCGAACACCGTGGTGTCTGCGAGATCCACCAGCACCGGGACCGTGCCGTCGGCCTGCACCAACTGCCGCGCGGTGGTGTCCAGATCGACGGATATCCGTACAGCCGCCCGGTGGGCATCGAGGTAGGCGAACACGAGCACCCCGGCGATCTCGACGCAGGGCAGGCTCTCGTCGTCGGGCCCGTCCATCGGGTGGAAGACCGCCGAACTGTTCGCCTCTGCGCAATCCTCGCTGTCCGAGAGCCTGAGCCTGACGGGGGCGAGCAGGTGACGGCAGATGTCGGCGGGGTACAGCGTGTAGCCCTCGTCCCCGCGGCTCTTGTCCGGACCGTAGTAGAGGTCCACGATCGCCTGGTCGTCGGCCGGAGGGCGGAACGGGAACCCGTCGGTGCCCGCCACCTCTTCCCAGGAAGCGCGAATCTCCTGCGCGAGCGAGGTCAGGGCGGAGGCCTCGCGGGAGGCAGCCGGAGGGCCTCAGACAGGTATGCTCAGTTGTCCATGTCGAAGACGTCGGGCTGCGCCGCGATGGCGTCCAGGACGGCAGCCGCTACGTCGGCGGGTGCCTCGGGATTCGGGGCGATCACGGTGTCGGTCATCGCAACTCCAGGTGCACGCGACGGTGTTGGAGTAGCGCCGGCGGGACTCGAACCCACGGCCTCAGGACTCTTGAGATCCCCGCTCTACCAGCTGAGCTACAGCACCTCGGTGTTCGATTGCGGGGCAGCGCCCTTAGCCACCCTCGGGCAGGGCGAGGCCGCGGCGGCAGGGCGGACGCCCACCCTGCTGAGCACGCAGGGAGTCGGCTTCCGCCTGGGCGCGGCGTGCGCGCTCGAGCTCTTCAGCGGCGGCGTCGACACAGTAGGGACCCCACCACTGCAAGCCCCTGATCTTGCGGGTCAGCGAGTCGGGGCAGTCGGCCAGCATCAGCAGCAGGACCGGGTGTGGGGAGAGGGAGAGCCACTGCGCGGCGGTCCGCCAAGCGGCCTCGGCGGCCTTCCGTGCGAGGAGCGCTGCCCGGGCTTCGCGCTCCAGACGGACGGCTTCGGCGTGGTGATAGGCGGCGGACCAAGTGAGGAAGCGCAGCAGGCCGGGGGTGTCGCGCTGCCGGGAGGCCTCCAGGATTGCGGGCAGATCGGCGCGCTGCGCGACGTGCTCGGCGCACCCGCGCAGGACGGCCGTGAGCACCACTTCCGTCTTCTCCGACGGCGGCTTATCAGAGGTGGCCGACAGCTGACGCACCGAGACCTGAGGACAGTCAAAGCGGTCGCGGTAGAGCGTCAGGCTGCCGCAGTAGCCGATGCGGCCGCGTGCGAGCCGCGGGAGGTCCTCGTCGGGGGCGGTGGTGGTGAAGGCGTTCACGGGACCGAGACAGGCGCGTACGGCGGTGAACTGGTCCCAGTGATGGGGGTCGGTGGTGCCGGTGACGTGCACGCTGCCGCGCATCGCCCCGCCCAGCTCGAACACAACGGCGTCGCCGTCGCGGGGGCTGACAGTGGCGTGTACGGGACCGGCAGGCGTGTCGATGGTCAGCCTCGGGCTCGTCATGCTGCGACTCCTCAGGGCTCGTCCGGGTGCGCTGGGGGGTGCCGCCTCGCGCTCGCCGGAGAGGGAAGTGAGGGCGAGGCGGCAGTCGACCAGTGGCGCGCGCTGGCCGGGGCGGTCGTCCACGCCCCCGTACCGGGGAGGGGCATGGACGGCGTCGGTGGGGTTACTCCTTCGGCGGCTTGTGTCAGCGGAGGTTGCCCCGGTCGGTCAGGCTGGGACGGCGGCCACAGGGACAGTCCGCGTAGCGGCGGCCGTGCATGTTGAAGAACTTCCCGCTGAGTGAGCGGCCGTTGACTTGCTCGGTCATGCGGAAACGGACTCGGCGTCCGACGTGACGATGGGCCTCTCACCCATGAGCGCTCCTCGGCGATCCCCTGGGGGCGGCGCAGCACGAGGGCGTGACAGACCACGAACGGCGCGGCGCCGCCAGTGGTGACGGCAACCGTGACGGGCTTCTGGAGTTCGGCCGGGCCAATGAGGTGCAGCCATCTGACCCGTACGTCCCACCCGCACGCGCGGATGCCCGCGTCGGCGGCTGTGGCGACCAGGACGGCCTCACGCACGATGCTGTTCTCCAGGGCGAACGCCAGCAGCACGAAGAACGGCACGCACTCCTCAGCGGAATGATCCACGCGCCACGAACCCGGCTCGACGGACACGTGCAGGTCGGCGCTCACCTTCGTGCCGTCCGTCCGCTCGGCGATGATGCTGAGCTCGTGACTCCCCTCGCCGAGGGCCGGGAACAACACGGTCCGCGCGTGCAAGGCGCGGCCCATGACGGCCGCGATGGCGTCGCCTCCGGGATGGGCGAGCTCCGGGCGTGCAGACATGAGAACTCCTTACGGGCCGGGGCGGTGGGTGGTGCGCGACGAAGGCCGGCCGCACTGCGCCCCTGGGCACAACGGATGTCTTTTTGGCGCGTGGCCGGCTCCGCCGACGTTTCGCGCTGCCTCGAAGCGGGGTGGGCGCGCTCCGCGCTCCCTGAGCGGGAGGCAACGCGTGCTCCGCGCTCTGAGGGGTCCGCGCGGGCCGGGCTCGGGGAAGTTCCCGGCCCGCACGGGGTCTGCCAGCTGGAGCCACCGCTCTCGGGGCTCAGCGGGTGCGGAGCTGGAGCAGGCGCCGGTGCGCCCTGCTCTTGATCTCGTCGTCGGCGCCTTCGAGTACGGCGGTGGCGCGGGCGATTTCCTCGGTCATGGACGTCGGGGGACGCCGGGGGGTGAGGTGGTCGAGGTAGCTGGTGATGGCGCGTTCGGCCGCGTAGGCGGTCCGTCCGACGCGTTCGCCCTCGGTGCGGAACACCTCGGTGATGGCCCCCAGCCGGGCGGCGTGGTTGGTCCGTTTACGGCTGGACGCGTCGTCGTCGAGGGGCCACAAGTCGGCGATCGCCTCGTGGAAATCGGCTATGGCGATGTCGGTACGGGCGAGCGCGGTCTCTTCGTCGGTGAACTGCTCGAAGTACTGGGAGGAGAGCCCCAGGGTGCGGCGGGCTTCCTTGATCTGACTGGTGGCTCCGGCGGTGTGCCGGACGGCCCAGCGGGTGGCTGCGTCACGGACGGCGAACCGCTCGGTATTGGCGCAGACGGGCCGCCACGGTGTGACGACGCACTGGAACTGGCCGTTGCCGGAGTGGTCGTTCATGACGGCGATGTACGGCACCACGATGTCGTTGATGCCGTCGGCGTCCACGACGACCGTCTCCGGGAGGCGGATGGAGATGAACACGCGCTTCCCGCCGCGCAGGAGTCCTGCGGACTCCCACACCACGTCATAGCGGCTCACCAGTTCCTGAAGGAACACGAACCCCGCGCGATTCTGGATGGGCATGTACCGGGAGCCCACTGCGCCGAGGGCTGCGCCGGTGTCAGTTCGGACGGTGTGCTGTTGGTCGGCGTGCTCGCGTGTCTCGCCCTGCCATTCGTACAGTGCGGGCACCGTGGTGACCTCGAAGTCGAGCCCGGACAGACGTAGTACCTCGTCGATGTCCGCGGTGCCTCCTGGGATGATCTGGCCCAGGCCGTGCCAGGCTGGGGAGGACGTATAGAGGGCGATGGCGCCATCGGCTCGCTCGTCGAGCCCGTGGTTGGCGAGGATCTGCTGTACTTGCCCCTCGGCGTTGCGCGAGACGGTGAACGTCTCACCCCGATCCCAGCCTGTGAGGACTTCGTACCGGTCGGAGCCGATCATGCGGACCTCGCCCCGGTCCACACGGGTCTGTAGGGCGCGCTCTTGCCCGCGGACAGCCTCGATCTGGGCGGCCTTCTCGGCAGCGAATGCGATGTTCACGTCGGTGATACTCACGGTTCCCCTTCGACGTTGATTTCTGCGGAGTCGGAAGGCGGGGCCACCGCCTCCCGACTAACTGCAATAATAGTTAATCGCTGGATTGTGTGAACCCACCCCTGAACCGCGTATACCTGCTCGTGCTCGCCGATCCTGGGCAAGCGGGCGGCTCAGCGCACCATGGGGCGGTGGGCGACTGCATGCCCACAGGGCGGTGGGCTGCGGCCCCTTTAGCCACGTGGCCGCTACGCATGTTGCACGTATGGGTGCGTGGTGGGCGCAGAGCCCGTCACAGGGGTGCGGATCTCGGCGCCCTGCACTTCGCCGGCGGCAGCGATCGGCGAGGCGGCCGGAGCCGTGCCCCGCCCCCCCCGTGACGGGGGGAGGGAGAGGGGCAGGGCACGGCGGTTTGGTGGTGCCGCTACGCGGGCTGTGGCGACATGCGGCCCGTGGCGCTGGCTGCGGCCCTTACGGACTCCTCAATCAGAGCGTCGAGAGCCGTGTCGATTCGGCTCCTTGACGTCGCCCTCATAGGACAGCAGCCCTCCCGATCGATGCATTCGAAGAGCGCTTCACGGGCGGCGATCAAACGGTTGGGGTCGGGAATGACCTCTGCGTCCATGGCCTGTTGCCTGAACTCCGCCCATACCGGGCACCAGTCGTTCGATGCTGCCACTGCGTCGAGTTCCTCGACCGTGGCAGGAAGGGCCGTCAGGACGTGCTGGGCCTCTGAGCGGTAGTTGGCGCAGTTCTTGGCGATCCACTTCACAAGCGGATCGTCGGACGTCGTCAAGGCTTCCCATGCGGCTGTCCGGGCCTCCTCGCACGCGTCGTAAGCCGTGTTGGACGCCTGGTTGTAGGCGGCGAGTTGGAGCTGACCGTCTTTGGTGTCGACGTACCGGCCCGCGTACTTCGCGTGTACTTCACGCAAGGCTTCCTGCCGGGCTGCCGTGGCTGCTTCGATGCTAGCGAGGTACTTCTGAACCTCCGGCAGCATCTGCCGGGTTTCCTGTTCTGCCACGGTCGCTTCCCCTTCGGCGTTGGCATCTGCGGTTCGGGGGGCGGGGCCACCGCCCCCCGAATAACTCCAACAATAGTGGAACTTTGGGATATGTGAACCCACCTCTGACCTGGCTGTTTCCCTAGTGCCCGTCCATCCCGAGAGCGGAAACGATGACCTCGGCCCAGTGGAAGTGCTCGAAGAAAGCCAGAGGGACCAACGCGAAGAGTCCCGCCAACAGATAGTCGTCCGCCTTCGCCCAGGCGCGGACGGTCGTGTTACGGATGGCCCGGCGCCACGTGATCATCGCCGTGACCTCGCACCCGAATACGCTCGGGTGGAACCTGCGATGAATCCGCCCCAACCTTCCTCCGTGACGCGACACGTGCACACGGTGCTCACCTGAAGGGTGCTCAACGATCCGCTCGAACTTCCAGACCAGTCCAGCCGCACCACCCGACAGACCGCGAAGCCTCCGGCCTTTCGTGATCTCCCTGCCGGTCTCGCACGAAATGAGCTTCATGATCAGTTTCCCCTTTACCCGATCACGGATTTCTGCGTGGACTCGGGGGAGTGGCACGATTCCGCTCCCCCCGGAGTTGCGGCGGCTAGTCCAAGAAGCCACGCGACAGGAGGAATTCACCAAAAATGTGCGCGATTCCCTGAGGCTTGTAAATCTGCGGAAAGCGTCGCATCTCCACTTCAGTACGTCCGTTCTTGTCCGGCTCGGGAAACTCGTGTACGAGACGGTAATTCGCGTCACCCGACGGTGGAAGAGCTCCAGGGCGTTGAAGGTGACCTGCTGGTCCTTGCCGCCGATGCCGACGACCGTCGTACGGCCGCCACGGCGGGTGGACTCCCACGCGGTACGGATCGTGACGGCGCGGCCCGCGCACTCCACGGCCACGTCCACGCCCTGCTTGCCGGTGAGTCCGCGGATCTCGCGGGCGGTGGTGTCGGAGGCGATCACGTACTCGGTGGCTCCGGCGGCGCGGGCCAGGGACTCCTTCTCCGACGACACGTCCACCGCGACGATCGTGGAGGCACCGGCGATGCGCGCGGCCTGGATCGCCGCGAGTCCCACGCCGCCGACGCCGAAGACCGCGACCGTCTCACCGGAGCGGACCTGGGCCGAGTAGTGCACGGCTCCGTAGCCGGTGAGGACGGCGCAGCCGAGCAGGGCCGCGTCCGCCAGGGGGATACCGGTCGGAGCCGGGAGTACGCAGCCGGCGGCCACCACCGTCTCCTCGGCGAACGCGGCGACGTTCAGGCCGGGGTGGAGATCCGTCCCGTCGGAGGAACGGTGGGCGTAGACGTTCGCGGCCCCCGCCAGCGCGTTGGCGCACAGCCACACCTCGCCCAGTGAGCAGGCGTGGCAACTACCGCAGGAGGGGGCCCAGTTGAGGACCACCTCGTCGCCGGGTGCGACATGGCCGACCCCGGGTCCGACGGAGACGACGGTCCCCGCTCCCTCATGGCCGAGCACGGCGGGCACCGGCAGCCGCATGGTGCCGTTGGTCAGTGACAGATCGGAGTGGCAGACGCCGGCGGCGGCGAGGCGGATCCGCACCTGCCCGGGGCCGGGCTCGGGCAGATCGATCTCGGTGATCTCCAGTGGGGCCCCGACGGCGGGCAGCACAGCGGCGCGGGTCATGAAGTACAACGCTCCTAGGACTCTGGATCTCTGAATCTCCGGATCTCTGATCTCTGATCTCTGGATCTTCAGAACTGGAGGGACTTGGTCTGGAGGTATTCGGACAGTCCGTGCGAGCCGAGTTCGCGGCCGACGCCCGACTGCTTGTAACCGCCGAAGGGGGCAAGGGGGTTGAAGCGTCCGCCGTTGATGTCGACCTGTCCGGTGTCCAGGCGTCGTGCGAAGGCCACGGCTTCCGACTCCTCCCCGGCCCAGACGGCGCCCGCGAGCCCGTACACCGTGCCGTTGGCGATCCGGAGCGCGTCCGCCTCGTCCTCGTACCGGATGATCGACAGGACCGGGCCGAAGATCTCCTCTTGGGCGATCGCCATCTCGGGGGTGACGTCCGCGAAGACGGTCGGGCTGACGAAGTAGCCCTGCTCCCGGGGGGATTCGGGGCCGCCCGCGACCAGTCGGGCGCCGTCGCCGACGCCCTTCTCGATGTAACCCACCACGCGGTCCCGCTGCTTGGCGTTGACGACCGGGCCGATGCGCTCGCCGTACTTCGCGGCGGCGTCGGCGGCCAGGGTCACGGCCTCGTCGTACTGGGAGTCGTGCACCAGCATGCGGGTCCAGGCGCTGCACGTCTGGCCGGAGTTGGACATCACGTTGGCGACGCCGACGTTGACGGCCTTCGCGAGGTCCGCGCTCGGCAGGATGACGTTGGCGGACTTGCCGCCCAGTTCGAGGGCGACGCGCTTGACGGCCGCGCCCGCCGTCGCGCCGATCTGCCGGCCGACGGCCGTGGAGCCCGTGAAGGAGACCAGGTCCACGCCTTCGTGCTCGGCGAGCGCCTGGCCGGCGACCGGGCCGAGGCCGGTGACGAGGTTGAAGACACCGGCCGGGACGCCCGCCTCGTGGACCGCCTCCGCGAAGAGCTGGGCGGTCAGCGGGGTGTCCTCGGCGGGCTTCAGTACGACCGTGCAGCCGGCCGCGAGGGCGGGGGCGACCTTGGCGACGATCTGGTGCAGGGGGTAGTTCCAGGGCGTGATGGCACCGACCACGCCGACGGGTTCGAGGTAGACGGTGGAGTTGCCGACCTTCTCCTCGAAGGGGTGGGAGGCGGCGAGGTCGGCGTACGAGCCCGCTACCGCGATGGGGGCGCCGACGTGTACGGCCTGGGAGAACTTCAGCGGTGAGCCGAGTTCGGCGGTGACCGTCTCGGCGATCTCGTCCTTGCGGGCGACGAGGACGTCGCGGAGGGCGCCGATGCGGGCGGCTCGCTCGGCGGGCGGGGTGGCGGCCCAGGCCGGGAAGGCTGCGCGGGCGGCGCGGACCGCTGCGTCCACGTCCTCGATCGTGCCGGCCGGGACGTGGGCGATGAGCTGCTCGTCGGCCGGGTTCACGACGGCGATCGTGTCCGGGCCGGCGGCGGGGCGCCAGGCGCCGTCGATGTACATGCCGTCGTGTGCGTTCATGGGTCCTCCCGCGGGTGGGGGTGTCGTCGTCCACGCTACAAACTAGCGGTGTTAGTTTTTGACCGCCAGGGGTGGGGGTGCGGGGGCCGACCCGGCTCGTCGGGCGGGGGCCCGCTGCGACTGCCCGCGCCGTTCCCCGCGCCCCTTAGGGGGTGGGGGTGACGTGGATGGATAGCTGCGGGTGCGTCGTGGTTGGTTGCGACGTTCCTTGCGGTCCTGGTGGGGTGGGGGCGTCTTTTAGGGGCGCGGGGAACTGCGCGGCCAGCCACAGCTCACCCGCAGCCGATAATCCGCACCCACCCCCACCCTCCCCGCTCTCAACCCTCCAGGTTCGGGAGTTTCGTCGGGGCCGGGGAGATGCGGATGCCGTCGTGGTCGAAGACGAACAGGTGCGCGAGGTCCACGAGCAGCGGCACCTGCATCCCCGGGCGCAGCGCGTGGTCCGGCGTCGTACGCACGATGAGATCCCCCGGCAGCCGAGCCTCCGCCGACACCGGCTCGGACACCGGCTCCGGCCCGGCCTCGGCCGCACGCTCCAGCACCACCACGGGCCCGGCCCGCAGCGCCCCCGCGGCCCGCCCCCGCAGCCGCAGCCGGTCGAACACCCCGCCCTCCCGACGGCGGCGCCCACCCGCCCGCGCCACCGGCCGCGGCGCCTCCAGCTCCGGTACCAGCGCGGGCTGCGAACCGGTGTCGAGGTGCACCAGCACCTCATGCCCCTGGAACTCCACATGCTCGACGAGCCCGCTGATCGCCACCTCCCCGGGCCGCGCCCGCGTGGGCCGCGCCAGGCGGACGGCCTCGGAGCGCAGCCCCACGATGACCTCCCGCCCCTGCTGCACCCGGAGCAGCCTGTGGTCCGGGGACAGCGGTTCGGGCAGGACCAGGGCCTGGCGGCCGAGGCCGATCGACATCGCCCCGTCGAGCGGGGCGAGCACGACACCCCGCAGGAGATTGATCCTTGGGGTGCCGATGAAGGCGGCGACGAAGACGTTCTCCGGCAGCGCGTAGACCGCGCGCGGGGTACCGAGCTGCTGGAGCACCCCGCCGCGCAGCACGGCCACCCGGTCCCCGAGGGACATCGCCTCCGCCTGGTCGTGGGTGACGTACAGCGTCGTGACGTCCAGGTCCCGGGTGAGCCGGGCGATCTCCGCCCGC